>JBGSLG010000157.1:0-124200 GCA_041740815.1 Bacteroidales bacterium | reverse complement strand
GATGCCTTTGCACTCTTCAGCGCCAGTTCCGACATCGCCACCTGGCTCTCCATAAGCTGCCAGGTAATATTGTCTTCCATCCTGAACTCCTCTGTGATCAGAGCATCAACGTCGATCTTCCCTGTTATATCATCGAGTGTCTCGGTGAGGTCGAGAGCGGTTTCACCCGGTACTCCGAGAAGAAACCTGAGCATGTTATAGTTCACCTCCGTTGAGCGAAGCATGGACGATCTTGAATTTTCAAGCAGGGTGACGGTCGATTGCATCTGGTCGACGTCGGTTGCCTCGGCCATGCCAACACTGTACATTGCCTTTGTTGAAGCGAGGATGACATTCAGGTTCTCAAGGTTTGCATCCACCACACCGAGGCTCTCCTTCAGCGTGAGTATCAGGAAGTAGACGTTCTTGACGCTCTCCTTGGTCTCGAGCGTTGTCTGTGTCAGCCCCTGCCGGGCCAGCGTTGTTGCCATCTTTGCTGTCTGCACCCCCACAAGCCACGGGGCGTTGAAAACGACTGTTGATGCTGATAAGCCAACCGCAGCGTCATAGATTGTACCGAACTTGAAAGGTGTGGGTGTTCCCCCGAAGTCGATAATCCTTGTCATGATGGCGAGGTTGTAGCTTAGCGAGGCTGTTGCGTCTATCGACGGTAGGCCTGCAGCCAAAGCTTCCCATTCCCCCTTCTCGGATGCAAGCAGATCATACCTTGCCGATGCCACACTCCGGTTATTGTCAAGTGCGTACTCCACAGCCTCGTCGACTGTGAGCGACAGAGTTGCCTGGACATCCTGTGCCGAGAGGCTGAGCAGGGAAGCGGCCAGGAGAGGCAGAACAAAAGCAAAAATTCTTCTTTTCATATATTTAAATTATCTGTTAATCATTCATTAATTAAACCCAGGTTCCAGCTCGTTGATGAGGCTGATACCCTTTGATGTTGAGATACCCCTCAGGAAGTTTATCATGATGTTCCTGATCAGGTCACGCTGAATAAACTGCTCCGGCGGAAAGAGTTTCGTGTCGGCTGTCAGGTTTCCCACGCCCGACACTGCCCTGCTGATGATTTCAATGTCTATTTCTTCCCTGAAAAGCCCCTGCTCTATGCCGGCTTTAAGCATTTTCCGGGCTCCTTCATAATCAGGGTTGTCACAGGTGGCTTTGATGCGTTGAAGCACCGCATCATGATACTTGCGCAGATCGGATCCTATCAGGGGGTTCATAGATGCCATATGCTCGCGGCTTATCCTGAGCATTGTAAAAATCGCCTCCATAACATTGGATGAAGAGTTCATTATGGTCTCAACCATCTCCTTCTGTTTGCGGATCATGTCATTCATCACGGCAAAGAGCAGTTCATCCTTGTCACGGAACCTTTCGTAAATGGTTCTCTTTGACATGCCGAGATGCGTTGCGATATCATCCATCGTGACGGCCCTTATACCGGAGATCCTGAACAATTCGGCTGCTCCGGCTACAATTCTGGCATCATATTCTTCTGCTGGATTCATTCTGTTAAGGAATTCGGGCGCAATATTCAGAAAACTTTCTCGGTTTTGCAAGTTTTTTCTGTCATATAATTGTTAAATATCCCCGAACGGCCGGAAAATACCGGTGAATGGCGGAGCAACCAGTCGGCAACCGGCAGTCGGCAGTCAGCAGTCAGGATTAGTCGGCAATCGCCAGTCAAAATCAGTCGGTAGTATTCCGGCAAGAAGGCAGTAGGGATTGCCGATTGTCGATGTGCGATTGTCGAATGGGAATATGGGAAAATGGGATTTGCGATTGTCGATTGTCGAATGGGGGTCTGGGATATAGATGCCCAGGTATATCTTTTTGGGCTATAAATCGAAAATCGACAATCGAAAATCGAAAATTCTACCTGAACAGGTAGACCGTGCCGCGGAACTCCCGGCCCTCGTACTCTTCATCATCATACCCTGATGCGCGCAGGACATAATAATAGGCACCCGGCCCGGCCCGGCGCTCGGTGTAATTGATCTTGCCGTCCCACCCCTGCCAATTCTGCAGGTCCTCACCGTCGCCCTGGTAGTAATAGACCCTGTGCCCGCTCTTGGCAAAGATCTGCAGGTTGAGGAACCTCAGCGATTTCTTGTCGGGGATGAAAAAGTCGTTTATACCATCATCATTGGGAGTGAACACATTCGGCATCTGGAGTGAGGAGGGCAGCACTGTAATCTTCACCGTAGCCGAATCACGGCATGTAAGGTCACTCTCTATTGTCAGTGTCAGGGTGTACTCACCGGGTATATAATAAGTGTGAGTGCCGGGGTTAATCATCGTTGAGACCGAATCATCCCCAAACTTCCAGATATATTTTGTTCCCCTCACCGAGTTGTCGGTCAGGGTGACCTCCAGGGGAGCTTCACCCTCTAAAGGCTCGGCAGTGAACTCCGCCTTCACATGTATCGACTCATAGTCGAAGGATGAAGTGACGGAGCATCCGAAGCTGTCTGTGACCTCAAGCATGTAACGGACATCCTCAAGCGGAGGAGAAAAGGTCACCGGGTCTAATTCCAGATCCGGAAAGGGTATGGTGGATGCAGGAGATGAGGACCAGAGGTGTCTCACCCCGTTGGGCAGGCGTCTCGATACGTTTGTAGATGGGTCATAATAGGTAAAGTGATCAGGGAGAGCGGTGCCGTCGAGGGCAACATAGTCGCATGTGTAGTGCTGCAGCGAAGCTCCCGCCACTGGCCTGTCAATGTTTACCCAGGCATAGAGCTCAGTGCTGTATCCGCCGCCATCACTTATGTTCACCCTGTAACCTCCTTCAACCAGTCCGGTTGCTGTGGAGGTCGTCCCTGTCTCTGTCTTCACCGGTATAGTATAGCCTCCGCCTGTGGCATCATGCCTTGTCCAGATGAAAGAGTACGGTGCCGTCCCGCCGGGACTTGCAGCCGTGAGACTGCCTGTAGTGGTACCGCTGGTGTTGCAGAAGATGAAGACAGGATCATGCCTTGTGGTGGTCGGGTAAACGGTCATACGCATGGCATTACTGCCGGGAGCGGTGATCTGCGCCTGGAGTGCCAGTGGTAACAGGATGATTATGAAGGCAAGGTATCTTGACACACCTGATTAACGTATTAACTCACTGAAATGATATGCAAACCTAATAAAAAATGCCGTTCTTTGGGGCATAAAAATCTGCATTTTCATTCATGTTTCGCGACTATCTGCAAGAGCTTAACGAAGCGCAACAGGCTGCCGTTGTCAATACTGAGGGGCCGGCTCTGGTCATTGCCGGTGCCGGATCGGGCAAGACAAGGGTACTCACCTACCGCGTGGCCCACCTCCTGGCAAAGGATGTCCCCGCTCACCGCATCCTGGCCCTTACCTTCACAAACAAAGCAGCCGGGGAGATGAAGGAGAGGATCAGCCGGATAGTCGGGCCGGAGACAGGCCGCAGCCTCTGGATGGGAACCTTCCACTCAATCTTCGCCCGCTTCCTGAGGCGTGACGGCCATTACCTCGGGTACAAAGACAACTTCACTATCTATGATCAGGACAACACCCGAAGCCTGATACGCACCATCATTAAGGAGATGAACCTTGATGACTCTGTCTATAAGCCTGCCGCAATAGCAGGCAGGATATCACATGCCAAGAACAACCTCATCACGGCGCAGCAGTACGGTTCGGTTTCGCAGATAGCCGAGTCGGACAAGGCATCACGGGTGCCCGAGGCCGCTGCCATCTACAAAAATTATGCGGCCCGGTGTTTTAAGGCTAATGCAATGGATTTTGATGACCTCCTGATGAACATCAACATCCTGTTCCGCGATTTCCCGGCGGTGCTTGAGGAGTATCGCAACCGGTTCGACTACGTGCTGGTGGATGAATACCAGGACACCAACTACTCACAGTATATAATAGTTCACAAGCTCTCGGAGAAACACCGTAACCTGTGCGTCGTTGGCGATGACGCACAGAGCATCTACTCGTTCCGCGGGGCACGCATCGAGAACATCCTCAACTTCAAGAACGACTATCCTGACTACCGCCTCTTCAAGCTCGAGCAGAACTACCGCTCCACCCAGACCATCGTCAATGCCGCCAACAGCGTCATAGAAAAGAACACGGGGCAGATAAAAAAGACTGTCTATTCAAAGAACGATGAGGGTGAGAAGATAAGGGTTGTACAAACGACAATCGACAGTGAGGAGGGTATTCTCACTGCCTCAGACATACTTGATACGCGCATGCGCGAAAGGCTTGACTGGCAGGACTTTGCAATTCTATACCGGACCAACGCACAGTCGCGCATCTTCGAGGAGATGCTGCGCAAGCGAAACATACCCTACAAGATCTACGGCGGGCAGTCGTTCTATGAACGCAAGGAGATCCGTGACCTGTTAGCCTACCTCAGGCTGGTGGTCAATCCTGACGACGAAGAGGCTCTCAGGCGTGTCATCAACTACCCGAAGCGGGGGATAGGCGACACCACCGTTCAGAAGCTCATGGAGCTGGCGAGAAGTATTGATACGAGCATCTGGTCAATCATCACCACGCCACAACTCAGTGCACAGTACCTTGCTCCCGCCCTGCGGGCCAAGGTGAGTCTTTTCACTGGGCTGATGATCCCTGTCATGGCGGTGGCTGAGACGGCAACAGCATATGATGTGGCCAGTGGGATGGCATCGGCAAGCGGGATCATCACCGAGCTCAAACAGGGACAGGTGCCTGAAGAGATAGACAGGCTGGAGAACGTACAGGAACTGCTGAACGGTATCAAGGAGTTCACCGAGGCAGCAGTAACCAACGGCGAGCCGGCCGGCATCGGCACCTGGCTGCAGTCGGTCTCACTCCTCACCGACCAGGACAGGGAGAAACCGGAAGACAGGGACAAGGTGACGCTGATGACAATCCATTCGGCAAAAGGGCTCGAGTTCAAGTATGTTTATATTGTGGGAATGGAGGAGAATCTCTTCCCCTCAGCCATGAACCTTTACAACCCCCGTGAGCTGGAGGAGGAGCGCAGGCTTTTCTATGTGGCTCTGACGCGGGCCTGCAGGCGTGTAACCCTGAGTTATGCCCTGAACAGGTACAAATGGGGCTCGCTGGAGAGCAGCTCTCCCAGCCGTTTCATTGGTGAGATCGAAAGCGAATTTCTCTGGTATCCCCAGACCGGTGGCAGGCCGTTCGGACAGAGGGCGGGTTCTGACTTCCGTCCCGTGGCAGACAGGAAGGAGGTATTCACTCCTGCCCCGCCAGCCAGGAACATGACCAGGGTACGTGACGTCCACGCTCCTGTGACATCGGAGAGTAATGCAGGGCTGGAGCCGGGCGACAGGGTTACGCATGAGCGGTTCGGAGAGGGTGAGGTAATGGCTGTTGAGGGCGAGGCACCCAACACCACTGCCGTCATTGAATTCAAATCCGCAGGAACGAAGAAGCTGCTCCTCCGGTTTGCAAAGCTTACAAGAATCTGAAGAGGCCGAAACACCCTCCCGCCTGATAAATCAGTAAAGTCCAACCTTAATGATCTGCCGTTATTGCCTGTCAGGGTAAGAATATGACCGGCTGATGCATGGCCCATAAAGAAGAAGGCCGTCCCTTTTCACTGAGACAGCCCCCTTCTTGAAGAATTTGAAGTTCAAATATGTTGATGCATGTTATTTTACATTTCTGTCTGCATTGCATCGGCACCAGGTGCTTCTGCAGCAGCCACCGGCTCAGGCTGAACCAGTCCCTTTTCGATAAGAACCGAATGATAAAGGGTGGCGAATGCGCTCTTGATCCACATGTCAGATACAAGCACGCCTATGAAGAAGCATATGAATCCGGCGATATAGATAAAGAAGGCAACAAAGCCCATCAGGAAGATCCTCCAGCCATGGCCGCGGGTTAGTCTCCAGCTCTCTTCGGCTGCCTTGATCGGATCAAGATCCCTGTCCATCACCAGGTAAGCGGTGAATGCCAGGCGGCATGCGATGATTATTCCGGGTATGATAAGGCAGACAAGGCCGATGCCCACCAGGGCGGTGACAAGCAGGTTGGCAAGTACAATATTGAGGTAGTTCTTGCGGAATCCGCTGATAAGCATGTCGAAATCGGGAGTGATTCCCCGGGCTGCCTGAACGAACATCATCTTCGCCCCATACTGAAATACCGGTTTCAGGAGGAATGCATAGAGCAGGGCCAGCAAACCGAGGAAGGCAGCTGCAACACCCAGGGCACCGATTTTGAAGAAGTCATCCATATTAAAGGGTATGCTGTCAAAATCGAAGGAGTCGACCTTCCAGTTACTGTGACCGAAGAAAGACATCGGACCGGTGATTATGGCCAGGACTATTACTACAAGCAATAGCCGCAGAAAATTGTCAGACATCACCTTCCATCCGGTTCCATATGATGTTCCGAAGGAGGGTACATAGCGGTAAATTCTTTTCGTTTCCATTTTAATTTGCTTTTTACTGTTCAGAAAAATTTTGTTTGTTGAAGCAAATCTATGCCGGTATGCTGACCCGGAATTCATACCTTAGTAGTGATTTTAAAAAATACTACTTAAGTATGTGCTGCACTACTTTGGTAGTGACTGTTTGTCAAATGATTACGGATTTCAAGGGATGGAACTGGTAAGCCTTGTCATATTTATTTTCTCTGCAGCGATGGCTGCCGGGAGCATTCTCCTGGTATCAAGGCTCCTTGAAGAACACCCCGCGCCCTTTCTTCGGTCACTCTTTTACCATAATATATTTATTGCGGCATTCGGTTTTTACGGTATATGGGGACAGTTCATCATTGTCTTCTTCTCAGGCAGCAGGCTTGCACCTGAAACCTTCTCCACAGTGTCGGTCATCTCACTGTTGCTCGGACTGCCTTTCCTCGTCTTCGGATGGATGATGCTCCTGAAGTTCGGGGCTGAGGCGGCGGGATTGCGTTTCAGGAGTTATGTCACGCCTCTCTTTCTGATGGCTAATTTCGGAATCATCATCGTACTGGGTTTTGTCATCAGGGAGATGATCTTCAGTGAAGCTCTTCCGCTCTTCAAATACTACTATGCCGCCGCATCGGTTATATATGCAGCAACAACAGCCATCATCCTTATAAAGGGAAAGTCGAATTCGCCGGGAAGGCATGACCGGCAATACCTGGCGGGAGTCATTGCTGCCGGAGCCGTCATGCAGGCTGCCGTACTCCTCCTCATGCCCTATTCAGTCTGGATGGCCCTCATCTTTGTCTTTCTCCTGTTCGCAGAGATAACGCTTCTTCCCCTGTATCTCACTTACCAGGCAGATCTGAAGCCCTGCATGCCTCCGGATCCGCTGCAACTGCCTCAGGGCATTGAAGATTTCATCAGGAGGCATGAAATCTCACCCAGGGAAGCGGATATCATTACAGAGATATGCAACGGACTGAGTAACCAGGAGATAGCAGATAAGCTTTTCATCAGCCTCCAGACAGTGAAAGACCACACCTCGCGGATCTACTCAAAAACCAACGCCAGGAACAGGATGCAGCTTATGACGATGGTACGTGGCCTGTACAACATGCAGTAGCCTGCCGGCCCTTACCTGAAAGATACACCCAGCAGGTCCTCAAGCTTTTTCCCCGGTGCAAACAGGCGGTACGCAACCGGCCAAACCTTCATCAGGCACCTGTCCTGCCTGTCTCGTATCACGATTGCCAGTTCATCCGCAATATCACTGTTCGCGGCGGAGCCGTAGGTGTAACCGGTCATGGCCATTATCTGCGCGAGATCATTATACCGGCCAAGGTTCTGTGTGATCACATCAAGCTTCTTCTCCAGCGCTTTCAATGCCGGAGGGTTCAAATGCCTGAAGTAACAGAGCTGGTACATGAAGGTCTTTGATTTCTTCCGGAACTCATGTAAAAGGCGTGGTTTAACATGATTCCTGCATTCAAGATATGCCTCGGCGGCCACCCTGAAATTACTGTCCAGTTCCGTGAGCAGGAGCCGGAAATCAGGATCTCCAATACTCATGAACCTGAGGCGGTGTTTCGCATTATTCAGCCGGTCGGTCACCTGGCTGACGGCCGTTGCCTGCACGCCTGCCTCATCCCATGTCGTATAGGGCTTGCGCAGCAGGCTCTGCAGCTTCTCATTATCATGCAGTCTGATGAACAGGTCGGGGTTATCCTTCTTAAGTGCTTTCGCCGTCTTGCGAAGCACTGCCGTCTCCCTCCAGGCAGAGAGCATCCGGCCCGTCTCCCTGCCGGCAAGATACTCCCTGCGGCAGACAGCCTCATCCAGCAGGGGTCTGATGAGCCTGATGGCAGCACGGTGCTTCTTCATCATCACCCTTATATCATGGATGGCTTCATCACCGGGCACAGGCTGCTGCTCAAGAAGACCAAGCGACCCTGTGATGAAACCGGTCATTGAGGACTTGATATCTCTGGCCCTTCCCGGTTCCTTTACCTTACCCGGTTCCTTTGCCCTTAACGGTTCCTTTGTCTTTCCCGGTTCCCTGACCTTTCCTGGTCCCTTTGCTTTTCCTGGTCCCTTTGCTTTTCCTGGTTCCTTTGCCTTTACTGGTTCCTTTGCCGTCATTTTGACTGGGTTAATACTTTCATAAAGTTACATAAATGTAACAAATCCCCGAAAGGGCCTTCCATGCATTAATTAATTTTGTCCCAGTCTATTCGCCTTCAGAGGATCACTTTTCGCCTTTGATTTTTTCATACATTTGATAAAAGAAAAACATAACCACCATGGCTAAATCAAACAGTAAGAACGGCAGGCCACAGAAGATTGGCATCCTTACGGCGGGAGGCGACTGCCCGGGCATCAACGCGGCCATAAGGGGCGTAGGCAAGACAGCCATTGTCAAGTACGGCATGCAGGTCATCGGGATCAGTGACGGCTATGCCGGGTTGATACATAAGGAGTACAGGGAGCTCACTGAGAGTGATCTCTCCGGCATTCTGACTCTGGGTGGAACCATACTTGGCACATCGCGTGAGAAGCCGTTTAAAGGTAACGGCAAGAAAAAGGATGAGATACGCAAGCCGATGCTCATCAAGGAGCATTATGAACAGATAGGGCTCGACTGCCTTGTATGCATCGGTGGGAACGGGACTATGAAGACAGCCCACATGCTCTCAGAGGGGGGCCTCAATGTGGTGGGAATACCCAAGACAATAGATAATGACATCTGGGGTACTGATATGACCTTCGGGTTCGACTCGGCAGTCAACATAGCCACCGAGGCGATAGACCGCCTGCACTCCACGGCCAACTCGCACAAGAGGATCATGGTGATTGAGATCATGGGACACAATGCAGGTTGGCTGGCACTCTACTCCGGCATGGCGGGAGGCGGCGACGTCATACTCATTCCCGAGATACCGCACGACGAGAAGGTGGTGATGGATTACCTCAGAAAGAGGGCTGACAACAACAAGCCATACTCGATAGTGGTTGTGGCCGAGGGAGTTGCAATACCCGCGGGTGAAGCCTCCCCGGCAAGATACCTCACAAGAAGGATACAGGAAGAGACCGGACTTGAAACAAGAGAGACAGTTCTTGGTTATATACAGAGAGGCGGTTCACCTTCACCCATGGACAGGGTGCTGGCATCACGGTTCGGTGCTGCCGCTGCCAACCTGATAGCGAAGAATGAGTTCGGCAGGATGGTGGCCCAGCGCAACGGTGAGATTACTTCGGTCAAACTGTCCGAGGTGGGCGGCAAAACAAAACTGGTTGGCAAGGATGACCCGATGGTCAGACAGGCCAGAGAGATGGGAACCTGCTTCGGCGATCACTGATTAAACTATAAATAAATGAAGAACTCAGGGAACAGTGACATAAGGAAAAGAAAACTGATTTTTATAAGGCACGGGAGGGCTGAAGATCAGGTTCCGGAAATAGCCGACTTCGAACGTTCCCTCACAACCAAAGGAAAGCAGCACTCAAAGCTTATGGCCCGGATCCTTAAATCCAAGGAGAAAGACCCGGGAACGGTGATAACCAGTCCTGCCTTCAGAGCTATTGAGACTGCAATTATCTTCTGCAGGGAATTTGATGTCAGCCCCGATAAACTTATAATACTTTCCGACCTCTACTTCGGAGTGGAGCAGCAAGGATTCATTCCTTTCATTTCAAATCAGGATGATGATATTTATACAATAACTGTATTCGGCCATAACCCGTTGATAACCGAAATGTCAGCCTTCTTCGCCGCCGATGAGCCGGAGTCACTTCCCAAAACAGGTATCTTCTGTGTTTCGTTCAATGCTCCACGCTGGTCTGACATTGAACCCGAGAGCGGTAAAACCGAGTATTTCCTGGTACCAAAATCGCTTCTATGAACAAGAATTATATACCGAAGGAGATCAGCTGGCTGTCGTTCAACGAGAGAGTCCTCCAGGAGGCGGAGAACAAAGAGGTGCCGCTCCTTGAGCGATTCAATTTTCTTGGTATATATTCAAATAACCTTGACGAGTATTTCAGGGTGAGGGTGGCAACCCTCAAGCGACTCTCGCTGTTCGGAAGCAAATCAAAGACCATCCTTGGATACAGCCCGAAAGCTACCCTGAAGAAGATACAGGAGATAGTCCTCGAGCAGAATGAAAGGTTCGAAGAGACCTATTCCGACCTGCTCCGGGAGCTCAGAAAGCATAAGATCCATTTTGTCAATGAGCAGCAGATGGATGCCACTCAGGCCGAATATGTGAAGAATTACTTTCACAAGCATGTACGCACCAGGCTGATGCCCCTCATCCTGACTAAGGAGAACAAGCTTCCCAACCTCACTGATGATGCAATCTATTTTGCCATCATGCTCAGGAACTCCGCCACCGATAAAAAAAGATACGCGCTTCTTGAGATCCCTCCCTCAAACATACTGCCCAGGTTTATACAGCTGCCTGAGAAGAACGGGATAAGATACGTGATCTTCCTTGATGATGTGATCAGGTCGGGGTTGAATGAGATTTTTTATATCCTGCAGTTCGATGATCTGACAGCTTACACGGTCAAGCTCACCAAGGATGCAGAGCTTGATATAGCAGATGACATTTCTGAGAGCTATATTGACAAGCTTTCAAAGAGCCTGCAGCAGCGCCGTAAGGGCACCCCGGTCAGGTTCGTCTATGACAGAAACATGCCTCCTGAGCTTCTGAAGATACTCACAAAGAAGATGAGCCTTGGGCCGGATGATGTGCAGATCCCCGGAGACAGGTATCATAACTTCAAGGACTTCATGAAGTTCATCGAGATGGAGAAAGAGGGACTGAGCTATCAGAAGCTAACCCCTGTCAGGCATCGTGATATACACTACGGCAAGAGCATCCTCTCTGTGATTAAGAAGAAGGATATTCTGTTCTTTTTCCCTTATAACCCCTTTGATCATTTCATAGACCTTTTACGCGAGGCATCGATTGACCCTTACGTAACCTCTATTCAGATAACTCTTTACAGGCTGGCCAGGAACTCCAGCGTGATAAATGCCCTGATGAATGCGGCCCGGAACGGCAAGAGCGTGACCACCGTGGTTGAACTTCAGGCACGGTTCGATGAGGAGGCTAACATCCTGTGGGGTAACAAGCTGCTTGATGAGGGTGTTAAAGTTATATACGGTGTACCCGGACTGAAGGTTCACTCAAAGCTGTGCCTGATAACGCGGGTGAAGGGTGAGGTCACCCAGAGGTATGCAGCTGTGGGCACAGGTAACTTCAACGAAGAAACAGCCAGGGTATACACTGATCACCTGCTGCTGACATCTGACAAAAAGATTACAAACGAAGTGCTCAAGGCCTTTAATTTCTTCGTGGCCAACTACCGCAAGGATAAGTTTTACCACCTGCTGATCTCTCCTTTCGGACTGCGTAACAAGCTTGCGATTCTTATAGAGAACGAGATGAAGAACGCCCATGCCGGCAAGGAGGCCTACATTTATATCAAGATCAACAACCTCACCGATGATGACATAATATCAAAGCTATATCTTGCCGGTAATGCCGGCGTGAAGATCAGGCTCATCGTCAGGGGTATGCTCTCTCTGGTGCCGGGGGTTAAGGGAGTCAGCGCGAATATCTGCGCAATTGGAATTGTTGACAGGTTCCTTGAGCATTCACGGTTTATGATCTTCAGCAACGGCGGTGATGAGCTGGTCTATATAACCTCGGCAGACATCATGCCCCGAAACCTCGACCGGAGAATAGAGGTCACCTGTCCGGTCTGGGACCCCGGCCTGAAGAAGGAGATCACAGATATATTTGACATTCAGTGGAATGACAATGTAAAGGCCCGTCTCTATGATGAGACCCAATCAAACCGCCTGGTCAGGTCAGGAAGCACGCCGGTGCGTTCGCAGATTGATATCCACGGTTATATAGCGAAGCTCAACGGTCAGTCTCCGGCGGCCAAACAGGAATAAAGCGTGGGGCCCTGCGGTGCTTCGTTCCCGCCTCGAAGGCATAAGCCATCTCTATCAGCAGCGGTTCGCTCCATGCTCTGCCGAAGAATGAAATTCCTACAGGAAGATCTTCAATAAATCCCATCGGCACCGTGATGTTCGGATAGCCTGAGATGGCTGCCGGCGATGAACTGCTGACAAGGTATGCATCGCCGTTGACCAGGTCGGTCTTCCAGGCCGGTGATCCGGTGGGTGCTATGAAGCCGTCAAGCCTGTTCTCAGCCATCACACGGTCAATGCCCTCCTCCCGTACAAGACGGTTCATCTTTTCAATGATATCAAGGAACTCCTGTGATTCAACACTCCCCTTCGTCTGTGCTTCGAGGAGCAGTGCCTGGTCATAGAACAGGAGCTCAATGCTGTCATTCTTATTGAATGCAATCAATTCCTCAACATTTTTCACCGGTGCGTTCTCACCGAGCGAGGCAAAATACCTGTTCAGCCCGTCTTTGAACTCCCAGAGCAGCACCTGAAAGGAGAGTGATCCTGCCTCACTGTCATACAGCCTGTCTATCTCGATCACCTCCGCCCCCTGGCTCCTTATATGGTCAACAGCCTTCTGCATCAGGGTATCAACCTTGTAATGCTGTCCCCTTGCCGATGTATACCATCCGAGACGTTTGCCGCGCAGACCGTCCTCCTTCAGAAATGGAGTATAGTCAGTGAGGTATTTGCCTTCCGAGGCTGCGGTCTTGCTGTCTGCGGGGTCAATCCCCGTCAGGGCTCCAAGGGCGGTTGCTGCATCGCGTACTGTGCGTGCCATCGGGCCCGGTGTATCCTGTGTGAATGAGATGGGCACTATGCCGCTGCGGCTGAGAAGGCCGACGGTGGGTTTGATACCCACGATGCCGTTGGCGGTTGAGGGGCATACGATGGAGCCGTTTGTCTCAGTGCCAATGGCTATCATGCATAGGTTGGCCGAGACAGCCACACCTGATCCCGCGCTTGAGCCGCACGGGTTGCGGTCAAGGATATACGGGTTTTTTGTCTGTCCTCCAACACCGCTCCATCCGCTTGATGAGAGGTTACCGCGGAAGTTGGCCCACTCGCTCAGGTTCGCCTTGCCAAGGATGACCGCTCCCGACTCGCGAAGCTTCTGTGCTACAAAGCTGTCTTTCAGCGGATGCGATCCGCTCAGTGCACGCGATCCGGCAGTCGTCTCCATGGCGTCATGCGTATCGATATTGTCCTTCAGCAGCACCGGGACACCGTGCATGGGACCGCGCTTCTTCCCTTCCTTCAGCTCAGCATCAAGCTCTGCGGCGATAGTCATGGCTTCTGGATTGATCTGGATGACGGCGTTGAGCATGGGACCGGCATCATCAATGGCATCAATGCGGTCAAGGTAGGCCTGCACCACATCAGTGACGGTAAAATCGCCGTTGGCATAACCCTGCTGCAACTGCTCAATAGTGAATTCTTCAAAACGGAATGCAGGTGAAGCCAGATCCATTTTTCTTGTATTCTGGTTACATGAAATGAGAATCCCCAGAAATAAAGCTGTCAGTGCAGAGATATAGATTTTCATAAGAGAAGCTGTTTAACAACCTATCAAACATAGTTAAAAAATATTTCCTTTCATCGCAGAATTAGTTCGTCTTCCTGCTGGTCCCTGAATGGAGTGAAATCTAAGTGCCGTGCGGGATTACGAAGCAATTTCCTATCAGTTTACACCGACCTTATTTACGAGCCACAAACCCTGTAAAACCTCTGAACCGACCGTAGGGAGCTCGCCGAAGGCAAACCCGCACGCACTATACCATGTGTTACAAACAGTACTTTGTTTCTAAGTAAATATCCATCCATTACTTAAATACATATTAAGCATATAGGTATTCCATACAGTATTAATAATAACTATCAGTGATAAGGCAATTAAATCCAATTTAATTGATAAAAACCGCCTGAATAGAATATAACCAGATGTTATTACTAACATGAAAAGCCCTATAAAAGAAAATTGCAATCTATCTCCCCCATATTCAACTAATGACATGTAAGTGAACAAAAGTAGGAATAAAGTAGTAAACACTAATGCTAATAGTTTCGTATCTATACTTGAAATCTTAGAAATTAAAATTAAGACTACTATAAAAAATAGAGGAGAACAAATTATAAACCTGAATAAACTATGGAAATTTCCACCTGCTGTCAAAACACTAAACAATAAAATGCCAACCAAATAAAACAGACTTATAAGTAATAAATGATTTTTATTAGTTTTATCAATAAGTTTAACCATAGATTGTTTTTTTGATTTTATTCTCAGCCCCAAATAAATTAAGAAACCCATTGCAGGAATAGCAATGAAAAAGATTGAAAAAGTATTCATTCCAAAACCTTCAATTGACCAATCCGATATATTTACTATTCTTTGAAAACCAACTGTCCAATATTTCTGTGCATCTAAAAATGCAGTCCACGAACCGGAAGATAAATGTTGTAATATTATAACAATTAGATAACCTATTAGAAACGGTAGCGATTTTGAGATAATATTCTTAAGTGAACATTTAATATCGCCCTTCTTAAGAAAGAAAAATATCTCAGATGAAATTATTGCCAATAATACAAAAATTGTCGCTGGCCGAACCATCGCAAAAAGTAAAGCTCCAATAAAATATAATGGGTATTTATCCTTCAGCAAACCTATTGCAGCAATCGTCATACAAAGCATAAATAAACTTTCAGTATAAGGAATCATATATATAACAGAAGTGGGAAAGGTAATAAGCAGGATAAAAGTTGTTGCCCTTAAATAAATATTATTCGGTAGTAGATATATAATCAAGAGAGAAAGAGCCAAAATAAATATTAAATAATTTAATATAGAGATTATAATTGGTGAAGCTCCTGTCATTTTCCACAGAAAAGGAAAAAGTGGAAAAAATGCGGCTCGAACCTTTCCATAACATGAATCCTCAGATTTATAATCATTTTTTTTAATACAATTGTATATTGAAGCATCCCATTGCAAAAAATTATCATTTTCAATCTTCAGGTAAGGTTTGCTTACCTTACTGATCTTATAATCATTCCATCCACCAGTACGTTCATAGTTTTGAGATACTAATCCAATTGTATTAGAGTAAATCTTATCATTTTGGAATAATCTAAAAATACTGATAAATAGCAATATGCTTAAAATAGTTAAGCTACATAAAATTATAATCTGTTTCTTCATTTGTATTGTTTATAACGGGAGTTTGTCTAATTGCATACGCCGGATAACCTGACCACATTGCGCCGGGCGAAATTGACCACATCAGAGTTGGTCTTTTAAAGAGAGCTTTCTCACGGTGGAAAGTGGTTTAACAAATTTATCTTTTTTAGTTCATTATTCCCATATTTTTCTCTCTTTCCCGAGTCTTTCTTAGTGACTCTCCCCGGAGTTCTATCCGGTGTGCATCATGCACGATCCGATCAAGTAAGGCATCGGCTACGGTTTTCTCTCCGATTACTTCATGCCAGCAGTTAACCGGAAGCTGGGATGTTATTATCATTGAAGCTTTTTTATGTCGGTCCTCGACTATTTCCATCAGGGCAGAGCGGTTGGCGCTCTCAATGGGCAGAAGGCCGAAGTCATCTATGATGAGCAGGTCCTGTCGCTCTATCTTTGATATTTCTTTCAGATAGGATCCGTCAGCCTTGCCCATCTTAAGCCTTGAGAAGAGCTTTCCAAGATTGGCATAATAGACTTTAAATCCGAGGGTACAGGCCTGATGCCCGATGGCTGTGGCAATGTAACTCTTACCGATTCCGGTGTTGCCTGTAATGATAATGTTCTCATGTTTGCTGATGAAGCCACATTCGGCAAAGCGCAGCAACTGTCCCCGGTCCAGGTTGCGGTCAGCAGTGTAATCGATATTTTCAATCGAAGACTGATATCGGAACCTGGCATTGCGCAGCCTTCGCTCAAGGTTACGGTTCTGACGGTCATCCCATTCGGCTTCAACAAGCATGCCGATCATCTCATCAGTGGATAATGTAAGCAGCTTCTCATTCTCAAGACTTGTTTCATAGGTTCTTGCCATACCCCATAGCTTTAGCTTTTTAATCTTTTCAAGTGTCTCTTTTGTCATCGTTTGGATTGTATTTATTTAGGTTGTTACTGATAGTATTTTTCTCCCCGGATGTTTTCATGCTCGGGGATATCAGCAGTGATCTCCGCATAAGTGATCGTATCATATTTGTTCTCAAGGATTGTTTTAATGGCCCCGTAGGAGTAGTTCTCAAATTCAATGGCTCTGCGACATGCATTGATGAGTCTTTCTCTGCCGACCTTGCGCTCAAAGCCCAGAACACCCTGACAGGCCTTGTAGGCCTGCTCGGGATGTGACTTACTCTCCATGAGACCTGTTATGAACGCCTTCACTGAAGGATCAATAGACTCTCCCCACTTAATAAATCTATCGGGGTTCCACTCGGTGAGATACCTGTGCGTGCTTGCCAGGTGGTCGGGGTTTGTTGTGTAGCCATATGCCTTACGGTCTCGTTTGTGTGTGGCTATTAGAACATAATTGTAAAAGATCTCCACCTGGGTGGCGGAGTACATGACCTTGACCTTCTTGCCGATATATCCATAAGGTACGCTGTAGTAGTGTTTATCCTCCTTAAGGCAGGTGTGTCCGTTTACCGATACTGTAGAGTATTGCTGACGTTTAAACTCGTATGGCAGAACAGGAAGCGGCGTGAGTACAGGTCTTTCTATATCCTCAAAAAGGTCCCGGCGGCTGTAGGGACGGCCCGTCAGCCTGATGTTGTTATAAACTTTCAGTGCCTCCCATAGGGCAGTGTTCAACTCTTCAAGACTGTGGTAGGTCTTGCGGTCAAGGACATAGTAAATGCGACGGTAGGCGATCCGGACGGCCCCTTCAACCAATGACTTGTCCTTTGGCTTATAGCTTCTTGCCGGCAGAATGGTTGTGCTGTAGTGAAGGGCAAAGTTCTCAAAGGCCTGGTTGAGTGTGGGCTCATACAGGGAACTCTTGGTAACTGCACTCTTGAGGTTATCCGGGACTATAGCCCTTGGAACGCCACCGTAATAAACCAGGGCATGTATACAACAGGAGATAAGGTCTTCCTTGCACTGACTGGGCACAGCTTCAATATAGGTCAGTTGACTGGCTCCAAGCACAGCAATAAAAACTTCAACTTCGGTTATTTCCCCGGTCTCCAAATCAACAACATGAAGCTTCTCACCGGCAAAGTCTATGTACATCTTATCACCGGCAATATGCTCGATATGCATTACCGGCCTGCTGCGCTTTAACCACTGATGGTAATAGTGCTTGTACTGCGACAGCCTGTAACCATCAGGATGTGCGGTTATGTACCTTGTCCATAATATCTGTCTGGTAATGCCACGGCGCTTGAGCTCCTTTTCAATAACAGGGAACAATGCCTCAAGGGTCTTGTACTTATCACCTGGCTCTGGTTTCAGGCTCTCGCCAAACAACTCATCAAGGCTCTTGTCGCTGAGCATCTCAATGTCTTTTATGCTCAGGCCAAGCCCATTATATATCCTGAGGTATTTCTTTAATGTATTACGCGACACCCCGGTCAGGGTGCTGATCTTCAGCTTTTTCTCTCCATGGGAGTAAAGTCGCAAAATCTGTCTTAGCTTACTCATGTCTGTTCTTTTATTGGCCATAGTCCCGCTGTTAATCGTTAGTAAAACAGCAAAGATCATGGCTCCTTTCTAAACATGAGAAGAGCTCCTTTAAAAGTGGTCAGTTTGCTCCGGCGCGAGGTGGTCAATTTCGCCCGGCGCAGGGTGGTCAGTTTAATCCGGCGTCAGGTGGTCAATTTGACCGTTTTTTGCATATTTCCGAAACTATCTCAGTGTCGAAACAATACAAAAAGATATTCCAGGGACTGCCTTCAGGTAATCCTAAAAAGCATAAGAGATGTAAGAATGATTATTTCTATGACGGCGCAGAACTCGACCTGGTATTTTTTGTTTGTTGCTCTTTAGTAAGTCAAACCAAACTGCCAAAGTGGTATTGTATTCAAATAGCCCTGTTCAATGCTGTCTTTTACAACGAAGGCACTATTTAAACCCTGAATTTGCTTCAGCCCTTTGTTTTTTCCACCTACTTCAAAGGTATAATCACCAATCCGAAAATCAGCAACCGGAGATACGATCACATCATATTTTAACCTTAGCTGGTTTAAGAAAAATGTCTCCCTTATGTTCCCGGAATTTGGATTGCTACTGGCCAGACTGTAAATCAGATTTGTATTGTCCAAATAGATTTTATCAACTTTGCCCAGACCTCTGATCCCTCCGGTGGCATCCCTTAGTTGGGTAATCAATCCGGCTTCTTCTATAAATAGGCAATAATCAGCAATATTGTTCCGGCTGGACAAAAGGGCAGCAGATATGCTTGTCATGTTGGGTTTAAACGGAACACTTTTCGCAATAATAGCCAATAATTGCTTTAATTTCCTCCCGGTTGACACATTCATGCCGGCATACATGGGAATATCTGTTTCCAGGGTCTGGTTGACGATCTGCTGCAGTTTCAGTTCAAAATTTTCTTCTACTGAAAACGGATAATACCCTCTCTTCAAATAATCATCAAAAAGCGGTAACGGATGCTTTATTTCAGGGAGTTCCGCTTTGTGCGAAAGGATCTCCTCCAGTGAATACGTCCGGGAGATCACTTGATGAAACAATTGCAAATACTCCCTAAAAGACAAACCGTGCATGTGGTACATGACCGCCCTACGACTTAAATCAGAAGCTCCTTTTTTGATATCCAACACAGAAGAACCGGTAAATACAACATTCAGTTCCGGATAAAAATCGTAGATCAGTTTCAGTTCCCTGGCCCAGTCTTTGTATTTATGGATTTCATCAACAAACAAATACTTCCCGTTGCGTTTTACAAACGCATCAGCCAGATCAATTAGCTTGCTATCCGAAAAATAAAAGTCCTCTGCTGTTACATATAATGTCTCATTAAGGCTCAGGTTGTTTTTAATATGCTGCAAAACTAAGGTCGTCTTTCCAACTCCACGCGGACCGGTAAGCCCGATCATACGACTTTCCCAATTTACCTCAGCATAAATGTATCGAAAGAAACTAGTATCCGTCTCTTTAAGAAGTTTTAAAAATTGTTCATATAATTTCTCCATGGTCGTTTACTATATATGCAAAGATAATAAATTGCACTTTTATAGCTCGTATATTTATAAATAATGCACTATAATAGTGCAATAGGCATGTTATATCATGCATAATAACATCTTGCAATAAAACAAGCCGGATGCGGTTATCATATACCAGAAAAAACCGAGCGATGCCAGGAAGTTTTTTTGCTGACATGCACCCTTGTGAGAAGAGTTAAGTTGAATATTTTAGAAAAGCCAGCCTAATAATTTTGATATACAATAACCTGACTGCCTTTAAAATCAAGGATGAACCGGTCAGCGACAGCTTCATTCAGCGTGCCCCTCCACCAGTTGTGAAGCGTCAGGTTGTTGAGAGGGTATTTGAGGCCGGTGGAGGTTACTTTCAGAGAAGGGTCAATGCTGAAAAGGGATACCTGCTGACCCGGGTGCGAGTTAATAGTGGCGCTGCGGTCATAAACTCTGAATGAACCGGTATCGGTAAGTATCACCGCATCTATTCGCTCACCGTAATCGGCCAACAGTGATATGTTACCCAGAGTGTGATCTTCACGTATACCTGTGGCTCCTAATATGGTGACCTCCTTTATGCCGGTACTGATGCACCAGTTAACTGCCTTGGTCAGGTCATTGGTCTCCTGGTCAGAGTCCTGTACAAGCACCTTTGCATATCTCTTTTTAAGTGCCGGTGAGACCGAATCGAGATCACCGATGATGATTCCAGGCTCGAGGCCATGAGCCACCAGCTTCTCCGCTGCACCGTCGCAGCAGACTATCAGGCCGGCGTCGCGGAGATGTGTCAGAGGGACATCATGGGTCGGATAGGTGCCGTTGGCGAGGATTACGGTTTTCATAGTCGAAAGTCTGTAAGGTCTATAAAGTCAAAAGTCTGTAAAGTCCATAAAGTCTAAAGTCTGTAAAGTCCGTAAAGTCAAAAGTCTGACGGTCTGATTTCTAAAGGTCTTGCGGTTCCCGACGCACTTCGTGGTCGGGATTTCCTCGCTGTGCTCGTCAATCTGTCGCTGCGCTCCGTCTTGCGGTCCTGCGGTCCTGCGGTCCTGCGGTTGTAAAGTTATACAATCTAACTGCCTGAATATTAATTCCCAATTCTTAATTCTTAACTCTTAATTCCTTATCTCAACTGCTGACTCCATGCCCGGGCGCCAACAATAGCCATAATAAAATAGACTATAAAAAGCACAGCTGTCGGGTACATGCCGGCGGCCAGGTAGACGACCGTGGCAATGGCGTTTGCCACTATCCATACATACCACTGCTCGAGGTATTTCCTCGTCAGCATCCATGTGGCCACCACCGACATGGAGGCGATCAGGCCGTCCCACACCGGCACCGGTGAGTCTGTCCACCTGTCAAGCACAAACCATAGCAATCCCCATAATACCAGTGCTGTAACGAGGCATAGAATGGCTGTCTTCATACCAATCCGCATAATATCCGTCCCTGACTCCGGACCCTTGGCTCTGAGCACTGCACTCTGAGCCTGGAGCTCTGTACCCTCCCCCTTTGCGAAACTGCCTCGCTTCGCTCCTTTTGCGCCCTGCGCCGTGAGCTCTTCGTCCTGCACCCTCGCGCTTTGCGGGACTGCGTCGCTTCGCTCCTTGAGCGACCTTTGCCATGCGTACCATCCGTAAAAGCTGATGACCAGATAGTACCCCTGCAGTCCCATGTTCGCGTAGAAGCCGTTCGTTCCGAATACATATATATATACTGCCGAGGTGATGATCCCCAGGGGCCACAACAGTATGTTCCGCTTTATCTCGAGTATCACGTAGGCAATTCCCGTGACTGCCCCAAAGATCTCGACAATATTTTCAGCTATCCAGTTGCTCACCATTGTGTCAGAAAGATAGTGAAATACCGGCGGTATAATTTATCCCTGCCTGCGGAAAGAAGTATGCCCAGGTCTTCTCGGCACCATCCTCGGTCCACATGCCGCCGTAAGCATTGTTCTCATACCGGGCATTGAATAGGTTATTGACCATGAACCGGATAGTCAGTTCTCCGGCCTTCTTCAGTTCAATGCCGTATGCCGCTGACAGGTTACTTACAAAATACGGATCAATGGTTCGGTCACGGCTCATTGTGTTGTCAAAATACTGTTTGCCGACATACTTTCCTGCAAGTCTAAATGAGAGACGTTCAGCAGGGTTGATCTCCAGCTCCGCCGAGCCGGTGACGCGGGGTGAATAGGCAATGTCAACCGTGCCGAGATCACTGTAGAGATACTCCTCGCTCCAGTCATCGGTGTTATAACTGAAGTAATAGTTCATGAAGTCCCTTATCCTGCTCCTGCTGAGCGTCAGGTTCATCTTCAGCGCTGCCACCGGTGAAGGGCGGTAACTCCCTGAGAACTCCACTCCCGTCCTGAAGCTCTCAGGCACATTGGTCATGATGGGATATCCCGTGCTGCTTATCCTGCCGGTAGGCACGAGCTGATCATGATACCGCATGTAATAGAGGTTAACCCCCAGTGCCATGCCGGAGTTCCTGAACGTATACCCTCCCTCGAAGTCGGTCAGCCTCTCCCGTCCGGGTGTGGCTGCCGGATCGCCGGCGGCATCCTTATAGTCGGCCCGTGTGGGTTCGCGGTGCGCCACGGCAGCCGAGACAAAGGCCTCGCTGCCGCTGCCGTTACTCCAGAAGAGCCCGGCCTTGGGATTGAAGAAGGTGAACCGGTGGCTTCCGGTGAGGTCCTTCATGTCATCGTCAGGGCCCTCGAAGCGGTAGCTGATATGCCTCATCTGCAGGTCGAGGAACGCATTCAGGCTGCCTGACACCGCGGCGTTCACCTTGCCGTAGATGTTGAATTCATCTTTGATACCGCTGTTCCTGTACCACTCATAGCCCGGGAGAATTGTACCAGGATTTTCCAGCCACTTTATCCTTCCGAAATGATCGCCGTCATACCTGTTCAGCGCTCCCCCCAGGGTCCACTCCGTCCGGTTTCCCTGTTTGATCACTGACCAGACTGCGCCGTAGAAGAGGTTATCGAGCCACTTCCGCTGCACGATATCCATTTCGCTGATAATGGGGTCAGAGGGGTACATGTCTGAAATACCGTACTCAAACGGATCAATACCGCTCTTCTGCTCCTCATAATATCCCCTGCCTGTCGTCAGGTGGAGCCCGGTGTTCAGGCTCACCCTTCCCGGAAAGAGGTGAGTGTGGAAGAGGTGATAATGATTCTGCGTATAGACGTCCGTCTCATCCTCGTAGTAGCGGGTCACGCCGTCTGCGTCAACATACTCGCCTGCAGGATTATATCTCCTGTTTTCAGGCAGCATCTCTGCCGGTACACCCCACCAGCTGATCCCCGTTTTCTGGTCGCCGGTGATCACGTTGAATCGTATCATGTCCGAAGGGGCTGACCATACCCCTGATACCATCGCAGAGCGAATATCTGCTTTGCTGTGTTCAATATATCCGTCGCTGTGGATGTTCGAGGCGCGCACCATCATGTTGAACCGGTCACCCAGCATGCCCGTCCACGCCTTCGCTGAGAGGCGGGAGGTGTTAAATGAGCCGTATGACATTTCTGCTGAGGCACCGGCCTCTGATGGTGGCGTCATGCTGCTGATATTCACGGAGGCGCCAAAGGCCCCCGCCCCGTTAGTGGAGGTACCCACCCCGCGCTGCACCTGTATGCTCCCCGTGGAGGAGGCCAGGTCAGGCAGATCGACCCAGAACACCTGCTGCGATTCGGAGTCATTCAGAGGTATGCCGTCAAGTGTGATGTTGATCCTGCTGGCGTCGGTGCCGCGAATGCGCAGTGATGTATAGCCAATGCCGGTGCCGGCGTCTGAGGTCTCCACCACAGACGGTGTGAGTGATAGCAGGTAAGGTATGTCCCGCGTCAGATCCCTCTCTCTCAGTTCATCAGACCTGACGGTGCTGTGAGCCATCGGCGTGCGGGCACCGGCGCGGCTGCCCCTGACGATCACCCCTTCAGTCACAAAGAGAGCCTCCTTAAGCGACACATCCACCACGACCGTCCCGTCGACTGCCACCAGTTTATCAATTGATTCATAGCCCGTGAAGCTGATGCTGAGGGTATAGGATCCGCTCCGCAGTCCTCGCAGGGCATACCTGCCGTCATTATCAGCAGCCACGCCTGCCCTGAGACTATCAATGACAACTGAAGCACCCGCCATGGCGCTGCCGGATTCATCGGTGACCCTGCCCGTGATCATACTCCCGTGACGCTGGCCGGACAAAACCCCGGTCAGAAGCAGCATAACTGACATGAATAGTGAAATCTTCCTCAACATATCTCCAACCGTTAAATTAAACATCGTCAGATGCGAGGGTGTTAAGACAAGCCGGAAATGATTACTCTCTTTCCCTACGCCGGCATTACCCGGATCAGGTTGTAAGGGTATGATCTCAGCCTGTTAAGTTAGGCACCCCGTAATTTGACACCGCAAAGATACAACAGAAAAGCCTGAAATGCCAATAAATGGCAGTAAAGCTCAGTTAGCCCTATATTTGTATATTTGTAGCCTGGAAAGAGGGAAGAAATGGATGAAATTCTGAAAAAACTCAAATATAAGGATCAGGAGAGGATAGCTGTTCTTAATGCCCCTGAAGAGTTCCGAAACCGCATCAGCAGCCTGCTGCCCGGTGTGCGGATAGACACTGAGATTAATGCCCGGTACCTGTATGAATTTATGATTGCTTTTACTCCGGGATCCGCTGATGTTGTAAAGATCGGGCCGGCATGCATTCACAACCTGAGTGATGACGGAAAGCTGTGGATGGCATATCCGAAAAACCATTCCCGCAAAACCACCTCAGACCTCAACCGTGACCGCGGGTGGAATACTGTTGAAGAGACAGGCTTCAGGCGTGTAAGTCAGGTGACGGTTGATTATGACTGGTCAGCCGTGCGATTCAGAAATGCCAAGTATGTCAAATCCGGAAAATAAGCCGGCTGATGAAAAAAATACTTTTAACGTTAGGTTTTCTGCTAACTTTAATCTCCTGTTCAAGAGAGGATGCCTCTGAGTACCACCAGGGCAGTCTGACGTTTCCTGTTCAGCCCGGCCTGGGAGCAAAGGAGGCAATGGCTGCCCGCGTGGTGCCGCACCCCCGCCAGCTTGAATGGCAGAAGCTGGAGATGACTGCCTTCATTCACTTCTCCATTAACACCTTTACCGGAAAGGAATGGGGTGACGGGGATGAATCGCCCGGGCTGTTCAACCCCTCATCTCTTGACGCAGAGCAGTGGGTACGGGTTCTCAGTGAGGCAGGCATGAAGATGATCATCATCACGGCCAAACATCATGACGGTTTCTGCCTGTGGCCTACGAAGACAACGGATCACTCGGTAGCTTCGAGTCCATGGAAGGAGGGTAAAGGCGATGTTATCAGGGAGCTGAAGGATGCCTGTGACAGGCACGGAATGAAGTTCGGGATATACCTGTCTCCCTGGGACCGCAACGCAGTTAGCTACGGTGATTCCACGGCATACAACAGGTTTTACATGGAGCAGCTGACAGAGTTGCTTACATGGTACGGGAAGGTTGATGAGGTGTGGTTTGACGGTGCCAATGGGGAGGGTGCTGACGGCCGCCGGCAGGAGTATGACTGGCAGGCCTATTATGACCTTATCAGGAAGCTGCAGCCGGATGCTGTCACTGCAATCATGGGAGAAGACGTCAGATGGGTTGGCACCGAGACCGGTTATGGCCGCGAGACAGAGTGGAGCGTGACCGCACTGGCACCCGGAGGCACTCCCGCCAGCCGTGATATAAACGATGCACTGGGACTGAGTCCCATGTCAGCGGATCTTGGCAGCAGCACCCTGCTGCAAAAGGCGGATAATGTATACTGGTATCCTGCCGAGGTGGATGTGTCAATCCGCCCGGGATGGTTCTGGCATGCCTCGGAAAACAGCCTGGTAAAGGATGTCGATAAGCTTTCAGATATCTACTTGAGCTCAGTCGGCCGTAACGCCGTGCTGCTGCTTAACGTACCTCCTGACAACAGGGGGCTGATAACAGACCATGACATCCGGAGTCTCATGGGCCTGAAGGCATGGATCGATGCTCTTTATGACACCGATCTCCTCAACGGTGCAAGACCCTACGGACGGGGCAGCTCAGGGGCCATAGACGGTGACAACAGCACCTCATGGAGTCCGCGCCGTGACCGTAAGGCATCGTTCGTTCCGGCGATAGCCGCAACCTTCAATGTGGCTATGCTACAGGAAGACATCAGCAGGGGACAGAGGGTGGAGAAGTTCATCATTGAGGCCCTTTCAGGTGAACGGTGGGATACAATTGCCTCCGGCACAACCATAGGATATAAGCGCCTCCTGAAGTTCCCCGAGGTGAGAGCCGATGAAATCCGTCTCACAATTGTCTCATCAAGGGCAACCCCCCATATCAGTACATTCGCACTCTATCAATCCGAATAAATTGGTACGGTTCTTGTTCTAATACTGATGTACTTAAGAAGTCAAGTCATGAAAAAAACAGCACTGTCAATAGTAGCGATCCTGTTCGCCATGGTATCATCTGCCCAGGAACAAGTTCCTCTCACAAAGCAGGAGAAAAAGGCCATGAGGCAGGAACAGAAGAGACAATCAGAGGTAATTCTTGCCAATAACACATCCGAAGCACTCAGAACGGGCCGCTTCGTACTTAAGGCTGACCAGCTGAGAGGCCGGGGAGGCCTTATGATGTATGTCAACCCCACCACCAACTTTGTAGCGGTAGAGGGAGAGGAGGCTTTTGTGCAGGTAGCATCAGCATCCGGAATCGGTTATAACGGCATCGGAGGCGTCACCCTCAGGGGTAAGATCACCTCGTTCGAGATTGAACAGGGTAAGAAACACGGCTCGTATACAATTGTGATGAACACAATGGGGACTGGTGGCCACCTCAACATAGTCTTGAATATTAATAAAACCGGAGAGATGGCTTCTGCCTCAATACGTACCAACTATGGAAGCAGGGTCGACATGAATGGCGTCCTGGTACCCTGGACCGGTACCGGATCGAAAATCTACAAAGGCAGAGAGACCTTCTAAAATAGATCTAACTAATTATTTAATAATCACTTATGAGAATACTGAAACTGCTTTCATTGCTCTTGCCATTGATTCTGGCATCATGCAAGCTTGAGCCGTCCTTGGTCAAATACAACAACGTTGTTATACCGCTTGATCAGAAAAGCGTGCCGGAGACGGCAACGGTAAATACTCCGTTCAGCATATACGCCAAGGCTACTACCGAGAACGGGTGCTGGTCAAACATAAGTTTTGTCTTTGACACTCTTGCCGGAAAAGAGTTTGAACTGTATGCCCTTGCAGATTTTGAGAGCAACGGGGTGTGCCCGGAAGTAGCACTGATGGCTGACACGGTGATCACCATCACTCCGGACTCAGCAGGAGATTACATCATAAAATTCTGGAACAGCGCAAGCACTTTTGACCGTGACACCGTCAGAGTGTTCGCGGTGCTGCCGCCTGACAGGTAGATTACCTGCCGGTTCTCTTCAGCGGGTTTGTCAGCCAGTTATGCTGACGCTCTTCCTCGGATCTGTGAAATATTTCCTTGTTGACATACTTGATCGACTCTACCGTATAAAGAGCACGCGGATTGAATTTGTTAATCTCGTCAAGAACCACTTTGATCATGCTTCTGCGGGCGATAATATATATTACCGCCACCTCTCCCTCTATCCCCTCGGCCTTTACGGATGTCACACCGTAGCCGGTGGCCCTGAGATCCTCAATCAGCTGCGTTGCATCCTTTCGGGTGATGACCCGGATCATCTCATGGCCAATGGCCAGCTTCTCCTCAAGGAGCATCCCGATGAAGTTGCCGGAGGCAAAGCCGGCAGCATATGCAATATAACAGACCCAGTTGTCCAGATCCTGCATGATTCGGCTTATGGCCAGGAGCCAGATCAGAACCTCAAAGAAACCAACAAACGGTGCCACACTCCTCATGCCCTTGGTGACAAATATTATCCTGAGAGTGCCCAGAGAGACATCAATTATACGCGCCACAAATATAAAGAGTGGCAGCAAAACATATGTAACTAGTTCTGAATTAAGTGCTTCCATGCTTAAATTTAACATTTTTGAACTTGCTAAGTTATGACTATTTTTGACACGGACAGACCGAACAGAGAGCTGATGAAATCAATTAAGATTCTTGCACTGGTTGCATCGCTGATGTTTCCCGGAGTGGCGCCGGGGCAGGAGCCCGATTCCGTTCTCACGCTGATGCTTCCCGGAGTGGCGCCAGGGCAGAAGCCCGATTCCGTTCTCACACTGCTCTTTACCGGAGACATAATGGGTCACGACGGTCAGATAGCGGCAGCCCGCAACGACTCTACCGGCACCTGGTCCTATGACACAGTCTTCAGCCATATAGCGCCACTCATCGCTTCCGTTGATGTTGCCATAGGCAATCTTGAAGTCACCCTCGGGGGTGCTCCCTACAAGGGTTACCCTGCATTCAGTTCACCGGATGCACTGGCAGCAGCATGCAGGGATGCCGGCTTCGACATTCTGGTGACGGCAAACAACCATGCTGCCGACCGTGGAGCAAAAGGCATTGTGCGCACAATCAGGGTGCTTGACAGCCTTGGCATAAGGCATACCGGCACATGGGTCAGCAGTGAGGAAAGAGACAACCTCTCGCCCCTGATGATATGCACTGATACCATGAGAGTGGCTCTGCTGGGATATACCTACGGCACCAACGGCATTGTGGTCCCACCGCCTGCAATAGTCTCATACATCGATACCCTGAAGGCGGCGGACGACATCCGGAGATCGGCTGATCTCGGTGCTGACCAGACCATAGTGTTCATTCACTGGGGAACGGAATATGACACCCTCCCCGACCGGCAGCAGAAGAAAACCGCAAGGGCCTTGCTGAAGAGCGGTGCTGACATAATCATCGGATCACATCCTCATGTGCTGCAGCCGATGATTGCAGAGACCGATTCCTCCGGAGTAAAACAACCGGTGGTATGGTCAATGGGAAACTTCGTCTCAAACCAGCGCACCCGCAGAAGGGACGGCGGCGCAATGATCAGGCTCGACCTGACGGTTAAAGGTGACTCAGTGGTCATATCTGATGCCGGATACGTCCTGACATGGGTCTATTCCCCCATGGAGAAAGGCATGCGGAGATTCTATATACTGCCCTGCGCGGCCTTTGAGAACCGGCCGGAATTCTTCCAGAGCCCGTCACAGTATTATGACATGATGGTTTTCATCAGGGATGCCCGCAGACTCCTTGACAGCCAGAACACCGGATTCAGCGAGATGACATGGTCAGAAGGAAACTGGATCAGGAGAGCAAGGCAGCCGGTATCGGTTAATTAGTATCTTTACAGAGTTTTAAACCGGATTATGGAGGGATCAACAATACTTCTTGCAGGAACAGCAGTAACCATCGGGTTCATACACACACTCATCGGGCCTGACCACTACCTCCCATTCATTGTTATGGGAGAGGCACGCAGATGGAGCATTAAAAAGACTATGCTGATTACTTTCCTATGCGGCGTGGGACATGTGCTCAGCTCGGTTGTTGTTGGATTCATAGGCATCGCCGCGGGGCTGTCAATATCGAAGCTGGAGTTCTTTGAATCATTCCGCGGTAACATCGCAGCCTGGCTCCTGATAGCCTTCGGCCTGATATATATGGTCATCAGCCTGCGTTCTCTCTACCGCAAGAGGAAACACGAGCACAAGCATCACCATACTGACGGCACGGCACATGAACATGTACATGACCATTTCAGCGGCCATTCACACATACATGTCAGTGACAGGAAGAACATGACTCCATGGATCCTGTTCCTGATATTCATTCTGGGACCCTGCGAACCCCTTATTCCAATACTGATGTACCCCGCCGCAGGAAACAACATCAGCGGTGTGATATTGGTATCACTCCTTTTCTCTGTTGTCACCATAGCCACCATGATGTCGGTTGTGCTTGCCTTCAGACTCGGCCTGAGCCGGATAAACCTGAGACCCCTTGAACGTTATGTCAATGTAATTGCCGGAGCAACTATCGCGGTGTCAGGACTGGCGATTCAGGTGCTGGGTCTCTGAGATCATAATTATTATTAGTTTTGCCAAAATTTACCAGATGAGTTTCGATTACAACACACAGAGAAAAAAAATGTCCCTGCCGGAATATGGAAGGAATGTTCTGAAGATGATAGAACATATCAAGACCATAAAGGATCCGGAGGAGAGGAACCAGGCGGCCAAAACCGTCATACAGATCATGGGTAACCTGAACCCGAACCTCGGAGGAGTGACCGACTACAGGCACAAGCTGTGGGATCATCTGATGATTATTGCTGACTTCGATCTGAACGTTGACTCGCCTTATCCGGCACCGGACCGTGAAAAGCTCGATGCCAAACCAAATAAGGTTCCTTATCATAACGGCCGTATCAAATATGCCCACTACGGGCACATTGTGCCATCATTGATTGATGCAGCCGTGGCTATGGAAGACGGAGAAGAGAAAGACTACCTTACAACACTTATTCTCAACCAGATGAAGAAAGACTACCTGACCTGGAACAAGGCCCAGGTAGCCGATGACCTGATCATCAGGGACCTGATGGATATGTCTGCTAACCGTCTTAAGGTACCGGAGAATTTCAAGATGCCTGACATCAAGGAACTTCTGGCTCCGCCGAAGAGCAAGACACAGAGCCGGTACCAGGGAAGACCACAGGACAAATACCAGAACAGGTCAAACAAACCCGGGAAGAAAAAACACAAAAACGGTTATTAACCATCACACATTTAGTCCATGAGCACCACCAACGTTATAACCTATGACGCACCGCTGCCTGGCGGCCACTATTCCCAGGCTGTAGTTCGCGGAAATATGATCTTCGTCTCGGGTCAGCTGCCGGTAATTCCCCTGACAGGTGACAAGCTTGCCGGTGATATCAGCGACCAGACCCTTCAGGCCCTCAAAAACGTGCTCAATATTGTCAAAGCCGCAGGAGGAGACATCACAACAATAGCCCGTACTACAATCTATACAACTGACGTCAAATTCTGGGAAGAGGTCAACAGGGTCTATGCTGATTTCTTCGGCCCTGTCCACCCCGCCAGATCCATTATCACCGTGGGGGCTTTGCATCACGGTTGCCTCATTGAGATCGAGGCTGTGGCATTCACACTCTGACTTGCCACTTTGTCATGTTTATCATTATGGCCGGCATTTTGCTTAAGGGCCATTAGAAAAGTATTTTTATCATGGTGAAAAAGAAGAGTCACGAAGAGAGGCGTGATGAACATATGCCCGCAAACGAAGCACAGAAAAACATGGAGACTGAAGGTATGGATACGAATTGGCAGTCCGACGCCGGGGGTTCAGAGGAGACAGACATGAAGAGCCGGGCTGAGCAGGAGATGCTCGGGAAACTGACAGAAATGCAGGACAGGTACCTCCGTCTTTCAGCCGAGTTTGACAACTACAGGAAGAGGACACTCCGCGAAAAAATCGAACTTGCCCAGTCGGGAGGCGAAGAGGTGATTAGGAAACTTCTGCCCATAGTAGATGACTTTGACAGGGCAATCATCTCACTGCGTGCCACCGACGACTGTGGTGCAATAAAGACCGGCCTCGAACTGATATATGCCAAGGTGAATGAATTCCTCAGGAATAACGGTGTGAAGGAGATAGAGGCTATGAACGAACCTTTCAACAGTGACCTGCATGAAGCCGTGACAAGCATAGCAGTTCAGGATGACGACCAGAAGGGAAAGATAATAGATGTGACACAAAAGGGATATTCCCTCAATGATAAAGTGATTCGCTTCCCAAAGGTGGTTGTGGGTGAATAACTGTTTGGATCTGCACTGAAAAATGTCAAAAAGAGACTATTACGAAGTACTGGGCATAAGCAAGGGGGCCTCGAAGGAGGAGATAAAGAAAGCCTACCGCAAACAGGCCCTTAAGTTTCATCCTGACAAGAACCCCGGCGACAAGGATGCCGAGGAGAAATTCAAGGAGGCAGCTGAGGCTTACGAGGTTCTGAGCAGTGATGAAAAGAAGGCGCGGTATGACCAGTTCGGGCATGCCGGCATGGGCAATAACATGGGTGGCGGCTTCGGCCGCGACATGACCATGGAAGATATCTTCTCATCATTCGGGGATATCTTCGGTGACGCCTTTGGCGGAGCGTTCGGCTCACGCAGGGGTGGCGGCCGCTCACGCGCCGTCAACCGCGGAACCAACCTGAGGCTGAAAGTCAAACTCACCCTCGAGGAGTTTGCCCACGGTGCCGAGAAGAAGGTCAGGGTAAACAAGTACGTCACCTGCAACACCTGTCACGGTTCAGGGGCGGCCACCGATAACGATGTGACAACATGCACAGCCTGCAAGGGAACAGGGCATACGACCCGTGTGATGAACACAATCCTCGGTCAGATGCAGACCACCGCACCGTGTAATGTGTGCGGCGGCGACGGGAAGGTGATAACGAAAAAATGCCACAAGTGCTACGGCGAAGGGATAACCCAGGCAGAGGAGGTGATACCTCTCTCCATACCCGCCGGACTGGCCCCGGGCATGCAGCTCTCGGTTACAGGCAAAGGCAACGCCGCACGCCGCGGCGGTGTCAACGGAGACCTGATAGTTGTGATAGACGAGGAGCCGCACGAGGAGCTGCTGCGTGAGGGCAATGACCTCATTTATAACCTCTTCATAAGTATCCCCGACGCCATCCTGGGAGCCAACGTAGAGGTCCCGACTATTGATGGAAAGGTGAGAATCAAGATCGACCCCGGAACACAGGGAGGAAAGATCCTGCGCCTTAGAGGCAAAGGCCTGCCCGATGTTAACGGATATGGCAAGGGCGACCTGCTCGTAAATGTCAACGTCTGGATCCCGAAGAACCTCTCGAAGGAAGAACAGAAAATGATGGAGCAGCACCGCTCATCTGCAACATTCACCCCAAAGCCCGATGCAGACGATAAGGGCTTCTTCGACAGGGTCAAAAACTACTTCTCTTAAAATCGCATCCGCTCAATATAAGGGTTGATAAGTACCAACAGGTGCGTGTCAGCCTTTTTTTTATATCTTTGAATTTCCTCCCGGACTAACGCTTTAACCAAGGAAAGACAATGATATTATTTGAAGCACAAAATGTGACCAAACGCTTCAGGACCCAGACTGCGCTTGACGGGGTCAGCATAAGCGTACCCCAACAGAGCATCTATGGGCTGCTCGGACCCAACGGCGCCGGCAAAACAACCCTGATCCGCATTATCAACCAGATCACAGCTCCCGACAGTGGCGCAATACTCCTGAACGGCCGGCCGGTAAAGCCTGAAGATGTGCATAACATCGGTTACCTGCCTGAAGAACGCGGCTTATACAAAAAGATGAAGGTGGGCGAACAGGCACTCTACCTGGCACAGCTCAAGGGACTGAGTCATGCAGAGGCCATGCGCCGCCTGAAATACTGGTTCAAAAAGCTCGAGATCACCGGATGGTGGGACAAGAAGGTGGAAGAGCTATCAAAGGGTATGCAGCAGAAGGTTCAGTTCGTGACAACGGTACTGCATGAACCGCAGCTGCTCATCTTCGATGAACCCTTCACAGGATTTGACCCTATAAACGTCAAGCAGATAAAGGATGAGATCCTCTTCCTAAGGGAGCGGGGTGCAACAATCATCTTCTCAACTCACAACATGAGCTCGGTGGAGGAACTGTGTGACAATATCACACTGATCAACAAAGCCAACACTATTCTTGAGGGCAGCGTTGACAAGATACGCAGCGAATGGGCAGCTAATGAATATGACATCGTCTTCAACGGCGAGGTCACACCGTCAGCTAACGGGCACTTCTCAATACTCAGCTCGCTCTTTGAAAACGGGAACACCGTTGTACGCATCAAATCAACAGACAATGCTGACACAAATGCAATAATAAGTGCAATGACTGCGGCAGGAAGGGTGGTATCATTTAACCCGGCCCTCCCCTCAATGAATGAAATATTCATCAGAGTAGTGGAAAGAAAGAATAAGGAAGCTGCAACAAACTGAGCCATGAACAAGATAGCCTTAATAATCCGCAGGGAATATATTACCCGTGTACGCAAGAAGTCATTCATCATAATGACATTGCTCACTCCCCTCCTCTTTGCTCTTATGTTCGCCATCCCGGCACTTGTCATGTCAAGCGATGACAATGAATTCAAGAAGATCGCCGTCATCGAAGACGGCTCCGATCTTTTTACCAATGTCATTCCCGATACCAAGGACACGGACTTTGAATACCTGCCGGGGGTTAGGCTCGATGACATAAGGAATAACTTCACCGAGATGGGTTACTACGGAGTGCTTTACATCTCCCCTCAACTCGTGACTACCCCAGACGCCATCCAGCTGATATCAGTAAAACAGCCGACGATGGGGCTTCTTGATCATATATCAGGCTCACTCGAGAAGGAGATAGAGAAGCAGAAACTTCTGGCATACAACATTGAAAATCTTGATGAGATACTCAAGACCATAAACACCAGCGTCAGGGTCCAGACCATAATGAAGGATCAAACCACGGGCAGCGAGAAGAAGACAGATCCCGGCATATCAATGGCGCTGGCATACTTAAGCGGGTTCCTGATGTACATGCTTGTGTTCATGTTCGGTTCAATGGTCATGCGCGGCGTGATAGAGGAGAAGACCAGCCGTATTGTTGAGGTCATAATCTCATCAGTGAAACCTGTTCAGCTCATGCTCGGTAAGATCATCGGCGTAGCACTTGTCGGCCTCACTCAGTTCGTTCTCTGGATAGTGCTTACCCTCGCCCTGGTGGTTGTGGTTAAGGCCAACTTCCTGCCTGAAGGTGCGATGGAACAGATACAGCAGCTTCCGCAGAGCCTTGCCGAGGCCGATCAGTCAATGACAGCCACGACAAGCTCCACCGTGACACCTGAACAGTTCACGCAATTCCAGGAGCTGTTTGCCGGGGCACTTGACCAACCGTGGGGTCTGATCATCTTCTGCTTCATCTTCTACTTCCTGACGGGTTACCTTCTTTATGCCTCTCTTTTTGCAGCTATAGGATCAGCAGTTGACAATGAGACTGAGACGCAGCAGTTCATGCTGCCGGTCACCATACCCATAATACTCGGCTTGATTGTAGCAATGGGCACAATGCAGAATCACGAGAGCTCGCTCTCATTCTGGTTTTCAATGATACCCCTCACATCTCCCATTGTGATGATGGCACGTATTCCGTTTAATGACGTCCCTGCCTGGGAGATAGCACTGTCAATGGCACTCATGCTCGTGACGATTGTCGGTACCGTATGGATGGCCGCCAAGATTTACCGCACCGGTATCCTCATGTACGGGAAGAAGACCTCCTACAAGGAGATATGGAAGTGGCTGACATACAAAGGATAATTTGAATCTGACATGTCGAAGATATTAGTTATTGATGACGAAAGATCAATCAGGAACACTCTTAAGGATGTCCTTGAATACGAGAAGTACGAGGTAGACCTGGCAGAAGAGGGATCAGCCGGAGTGGAACTCTTTGCACAGACAGCATATGATGTCGTTCTGTGTGACATCAAGATGGCTAAGATGGACGGGATAGAGGTCCTGCAGAAACTCCAGGAGCTGTCAACAGATGTGCCGGTAATAATGATCTCAGGCCATGGTAACATCGATACCGCTGTGGACGCTATCAAGAAAGGAGCTTTTGATTTCCTTGAGAAACCACTCGATCTGAACCGTCTGCTGATCACCATACGCAATGCCCTTGAGAGAGGGTCGCTCATATCTCAGACCAAGGTCCTGAAAAAACAGGTAAGCCGGAAGTTTGAGATTGTCGGCAACTCACCGGCCATACTTTCGGTGAAGGCAATGATTGACCGCGTGGCTCCCACGGAGGCGCGTGTGCTCATCACCGGGTCAAACGGCACCGGCAAGGAGCTGGTGGCCCACCAGATTCATGAAAAGAGCAACCGTGCCAGAGGCCCCTTCGTGGAGGTCAACTGCGCCGCCATCCCATCGGAACTGATTGAAAGCGAACTGTTCGGCCATGAGAAGGGCTCATTCACCTCAGCCATAAAACAGCGCATTGGCAAGTTTGAGCAGGCTACCGGAGGAACCATCTTTCTCGATGAGGTGGGCGACATGAGCCTGGCAGCCCAGGCCAAGGTGCTGAGAGCGCTGCAGGAGAGCAAGATAACAAGGGTGGGGTCCGACAAGGATATCCATGTCGATGTCAGGGTCATTGCAGCAACCAACAAGAATATCAGGGAGGAGATTGACCGCAATACCTTCCGGGAAGACCTCTATCACCGGCTGAGCGTCATACTGATCCATGTGCCTTCACTGAATGAGAGAAGTGATGACATTCCCCTGCTTGCAGATCACTTCAACACCCTCATCTGCGGTGAGTACGGCATGGGAAAGAAAAAGATCAGGCCGGATGCCATCGCCGAGCTGCAGAAGATCAAATGGACAGGTAACATAAGGGAGTTCAGGAACGTGCTTGAGCGCCTTATCATCCTCTGCCCGGAAGAGATCACCGGCAGAGATGTGATAGCCTACGCCCATCCTGTTTCAGGCTTCGGGGAGATATGAGAAAGAGAGACGGTATATTGCCTCTCCTTGCCCTCATGGCAGTGGTACTTTTATCCGCGGGTTGCGGCCGTGGTAAGAATGCGGGAATGCCTGTCTCGTTCAATGACGGATGGATGTTCATCAGGCAGGACTCGGCCAATTTTGATAAGATCCTCCCGGGGAACATCCCAAATAATAAATGGGAAGATGTAACTCTTCCTCATTCGGCTGTCATTGAACCCCTTGTCATCTCTGAGAGCCAATGGACAGGCATATGCTGGTACAGGAAGCTTTACAGGGCTGACAGGAGGCAACGTCACATGAACACCGGTCTTCTTTTTGACGGTGCCATGCATGATGCCATCATTTACCTTAACGGCGCTGAGATCGCGCGGCATACAGGCGGGTACCTGCCCTTTTATGTCAGCCTCACTGATGATCTTGAGTACGGCAGGGAGAATGAGATCCTTGTCAGGCTTGACAACAGGGAGAACCCCTCCATACCGCCAGGCAAGCCACTTGATGAGCTTGATTTTCTCTGGTACAGCGGCCTCTACCGAAACGTGAGTCTCTATGTGACTGACAAGCTGCACATCACCACTTCGCCGGGGGCACACACACTCCTCGGCGGTGGCATTATCACCGGGGCCCGTGATATCAGTCGCGAAGCTGCAACACTTACCGCCTCGGTGCATGTAAGCAATGATGACCGCATACCACGCTCCTTTCACATGAGAAACACGCTTCTTGATGCTGCCGGTCTTGATGTGGCATCATCACGCTCCGAGCGGATAGAGCTTGAGCCGGGCCAGAGCCAGCGGCTGATGACAAAGATAATTGTGATGCAGCCCTCGCTGTGGTCACCTGACAAACCTTTCCTCTATACGCTGGTGACCGAACTGCGGTCAGACAATGGCGTCATCGACAGAAGGGAGACACGTACCGGCATCAGGTCGGTGAGGATAACTCCGGACAAGGGACTGGTACTGAACGGCGAGCCTGTACAGGTGACAGGCACTAACAGGCACCAGGAATATCCCTATATCGGGTATGCACTCTCTGACGAGGCCAGTTACCGTGATGCATTCAAGATTATTGAGGCCGGGTTCAACCTGGTGCGTTGTTCACACTATCCGCCCTCACCTGCGTTTCTCGACGCCTGTGATGAGCTCGGACTGATGGTCATTGATGCCATCCCTGGATGGCAGTTCATCGGGGATTCGCTCTTCCAGGAGGCCTCGGTCACCAATACCCGGCAGATGTGCCGCCGTGACCGCAACCACCCTTCGGTGATTATGTGGGAAGCATCACTCAATGAGACTGTTATGCCTTACAGCTTCCTCTCGCGCCTCCATGAGACTGTCAAGGAAGAGCTCCCTTACGGGAACAACTATACCTGCAGCTGGATGGATACAATCTGCGATGTCTTCATCCCGGCCAGGCAGCACGCTGCAGCCCCGGATTACTGGAAGAGCTACGGTATGCGCAAGCCTGTCTTCATAAGTGAGTACGGCGACTGGGAGTATTATGCACAGAATGCAGGCTTCAGCCAGACGGAGTTCAGTGACCTGGAACCCGCAGAGCGAAACTCACGACAGCTGCGTGGCGCAGGCGAACGCCGGATGCTCCAGCAGGCCTATAACTTTCAGGAAGCGCATAACGACAATCTGTACGGGCCCTGTTTCGGCGATGCCAACTGGCTTATGTACGACTACAACAGGGGCTATGCTCCTGATATAGAGGCCTCCGGCATCATGGATATATTCAGGCTCCCGAAATTTGCCTACTGGTTCTACCGAAGCCAGACAGAGGTGGGACCGGTGTGCCACATTGCCAGCTATAACCTGCCCTCATCAGGCAACACCGTTAGGGTCTACAGCAATGCTGACACCGTCAGGCTCTTCCGCAATGACACACTGATTACCGCTAAGGGACCTGACAGAGACCTCACAGCCGTCAACCTCAGACATCCTCCCTTCACCTTTACTCTTCCCGGGTATTATCCGGGAACGCTGAAGGCGGAAGGCCTGAGAAAAGGAGTCGCATTCGCCATGCACAGCGTTACTACGCCCGGGCCTCCTGCGGCTTTGCGTCTCACGGCCGACTTCAGCAATAAGCCGCTGCAGGCCGGCAGTTCAGATGTTATTTTTGTCTACGCCACCATGGTTGACTCTGCCGGCAACCCGGTCCATAACGCCGACTCTCTGGTGGAATTCTCAGTCAGGGGAAATGCGGGCCTGATAGGCACCAACCCGGTCAGGGCTGAAGCCGGAGTGGCCTCAATATTGCTTCGTGCCGGCGCCAACCCGGGAAAGATAATGATCAGAGCCCTTTCAGGAGAGATGTCGGAGGCAGAGATTATGACGGAGACCAGGGAGAAGCCCTGAGGCCGGGATGATGACGGAGACCAGGGTGAGAACCTGAGTACGGGATGATGGAGGAGACCAGGGTGAGTCCCTGAGTACGGGATGATGCCGGAGACCACGGAGAAGCCCTGAGAAGCCAGGAACTTTTCAGAATCTGAAGTAGATAAATGGCTGCACCACATCCGTTCCCACCTTATGTAGCAATACCACTATTACAATCGCAACCAGGAACTTTAACACCAGCGGCAGCCTGATGAAGAGACCCCTGTATGCCTCCTTGGTGGATACCGGCAGAAAATGGAGTATGTATCCTGAAATGATCAGCACCATAACCGGCAGGTAGGCTATGATTACCCTGCCATAGTCGCCTGGGGTAAACGAGGTAAATATCTGCGTCAGCATCAGCCGTGCCTCTTCCATGCTTCCGCTGCGGAAGAAGATCCATGCGAAACTGACGAAGTTGAAGGTCAGGAAAATACCTCCTATTCGCGCTGCGCGCGATTTTCTCCGGACACCCCGGAAGAGCCACTGCCATATCTTATCAGCCACCAGAGCAATCCCGTGCAGCCCGCCCCATACCACAAACCGCATTGAAGCGCCATGCCACAGTCCGCCCAGCAGCATCGTGATCATCAGGTTGATGGCGGTACGTACCGGACCTTTCCTGTTGCCCCCAAGCGGAATATAGAGGTAATCCTTGAGCCACCTCGAAAGGGAGATGTGCCAGCGCTTCCAGAAATCTGCAATATTGGCTGCCTTGTAAGGCGAGTTGAAGTTCAGAGGCAGACGGAAGCCCATCAGCATCGCAACGCCGATGGCGATGTCAGTGTATCCGGAGAAATCACAGTAGATCTGCAGCCCGTAACCGTATACGGCCATCAGGTTTTCAAAACCCGAATAGAGTGCCGGCGTCTCAAAGACCCTGTCTATAAACCCCACGGAGATGAAGTCCGAGATAAGCATCTTCTTGATCAACCCCTGCAGGATGAGGAATACGCCGTATCCGAATTCATTGCGACTGATTGTATAATCTCCCTTCATCTGAGGGATAAACTCGGAGGCTCTGACTATTGGTCCGGCAACAAGCTGAGGAAAGAAGGTCAGGTAGAAGGCAAAGTCGGCTATATTTCTTTCGGCAGCCATGCGTCTGCGGTAGACGTCAATGCTGTAGCTGAGGGCCTGGAAGGTGAAGAACGATATCCCGACAGGCAGCACAATTTTGTTGATGTCAAAAGAGGTACCGAAGAGGCTGTTTGACCAGACCGAAAAGATGTCGTGGGCGACAAAGGCTGTACCGAAGAGTGAATTTATCGAATCTGTGATGAAGCCTGCATATTTGAAGTAGGAGAGGAACCCCAGCAGCAACACGATATTTGTTACCAGCCAGAACCGTCTCCCGCCTTTGCCCTGTGCCTTGGCGGTCATCAGAGCCGTGTAATATGTCAGGGCTGTGGTAAGCAGCAGGAGGATGATGAACAGTCCTCCGACCCGGTAGTAGAAGTAGAGGCTCACCAGCAGGAGCCATGTATGGCACATCGCTCTCTTTCGGTGGAGGAGGGCAAAACCTGCCATCACCACCAGGAAGAAGATCCAGAATCCTGTTGTGGTGAAGATGAATGCCTGGCGCGGGTTGTATTTCAGAATATATGCAACCCACCCATCGCCCTCATCGTCAGGGTCGGCATCGGCGGTTACGGGGGTGGAGGTGTCCGCCTCCGGGGGCTCTTCACCGGAAGAGAGTGTGCCTGTTGCGGCTGTCTCCTGAGACTCACCCACGGCAGGAAGAGTGCCGGCTGCAGATGTCTCCGTCGGTCCAGCCCTGGTGGAAAGAGTGCCGGCTGCAGATGTCTCCGTCGACCCAGCTCTGGTGGAAAGAGTGCCGGCTGCAGATGTACCTGACGGCTCGGCCCCGACGCGCAGAGTGACGGATTCAGTTGTCTCCGTTGACTCATCGCCGGAGGGAAGTGAGCCTGTTGCAGTTGTCACCGGGCCCGTTGCATCCAGTCCCGTATCTGATGGTTCCCTCTCTGTCCGTGAAACAAGCAGGTCACTGAAGATTCTTGCTGCTATAGTATCAGCTCCGGCGTTGGAGAGGTGGGTGAGATCTTTGGAGGCCAGCGGGGGATTATGTTCATACCATTTAAGTATAGAGCCGGGGCCGCCCATAGACTCCCAGGCATCCCAGAATATGGCTCCGCTTCTTCGGGCTGCCTTCTGCTGTGCATCTCTTATGGCCCTGATATTCGGAAAGAGTCTGATTGTGTCGCTGACCCTCAGGGCCATATCCGTAACGCTCACCAGCACCACCGGGGTACCACCGGAAGCCCTCTTCAGGTATTCAACCTGTTTGACCAGACCCTCCTCATAATAATGATACTCGCTTCGGACATTTCTGACCACATTCAGTCCGAACTGCATGAAAATCAGATCAGGATCAAGTTTGGTGAGGCATCCCTCGAAGCCCTTAATATCAGTCATTACAAACTCAAGGCCGGCGCTCCCCCTGACAGGCACGTTGTCAATTATCACACCCGTATTGCTCTCAAGACTAAGCGCATAGATATCCGGAGAGTTACGGCCGGTGAACTCAACGGTGATATCGGAGATGGAAGGGAGAGGCACGGCGTACTCCTGAGGTCCTTCTCCCATCTGCAGCATCGCAAAGTCAACCAGGTTGCTGCCTGACCATATACCCACCAGGATTGTATCGAAATTATTCCCGTAGAATATCCTCAGCTTCTCATATACTGAAACGGAGGCATCAGCGCCGGGGACAGGATTTATCCTTACCGAGGCAAAAGAGCGTGAGGTCAGGGTCTTACCCGCAGGGGTGAACCGGCAGACAGCAAGCATCGGACCCAGCCTGTTGTGCGGGAAAGTTCCGTTCCGGTAATCGAGCAGCGTGTATCTCTTCCAGTTTGATGATGACCGCACAACGTATGAACGGGTGTACATCACCGGCATCACCGGTGAGATCAGCCCCGGCCCCGATCCTCCGCCGTCATCCCTCAACTCTCTTCTGAGTAAAGAAGTTACACGGTCACCTTCAAGCTGTGAGTCGCCGTAATATAGTATCCTTACCTGGCTACCCCCTGCCAGGGAGTCCCTGAGGGCGTCACCCGGATGAAAAGGTGCGGGAACCGTGGCGGCAGTAGTGGCTGCAGCATCAACAGCCCGGGCGCTACCGGTAACTCCTGATGCAGCTGCAGGAGCGGCTGTCGCATCAACAGCCCGGGCGCTACCGGTAACTCCTGATGCAGCGGCAGGATTTGCTTCCGCAGATGTATTAGTCGCTTTTTGTTCAGGCTGCCCCGTGGGAACTGCCGGCTCAGCATAGACTGCACCGCTGTCCGCAAGCGAATCATGAGTGGTGGTATCAAACGCAGATGTATCAACATCTGTGTCATGGTACAGTGTGCCCCTCCCCTCCTTCTGATGAGTGATCGCAAGACTCAGAAGGAAGATCGTCAGAACGACGGCAAGCAGAAAAAGCAGTATTCTGCCAGGGCGCATAGTCTATTATTAATCAGCTTTTTTTCCTGATTCTCAGCCTCTGCCCCACCTGTATTCTGGACGCGTCGGAGATATTATTCAGTCTCAAAATATCAGTGGCGGATACCCCGTCAAACTTCTTGGCAATATCCCAGACGGTGTCACCGTACCGGACGGTATAGAGGTCAAATTCGCCGTCAGAAGAAGATGACGATGATGCAGTGACCGTACCGGAGGATGCCAGGGTGCTCCCGGAGACTGAAGCGACGACCTTCCCCTCCAGCTTCTGTTTATCGGCGTAGCTCATTGTATTGATCTTGCTGTACCTTTCGGCTTTGGCAGGGTCAATGTGGATAGTAAGCTTCTGTCCTATCCTGATTGTATTGCGATAGATATTATTCCAGTATCTCAGATCTGATAGACTCACATCATACCATTCCGAGATGAATCCCAGGTTATCGCCGTCCTTCACCACATAGGTCAGGGTTGTCTTACCCTTGACATCAGGGGGACTGTAGGCCGACTGCACCGGGTTTGATGTCTGGTTGACCCTGGTGAGGTACTGCTCTCTCCTGTACCCGGTAATGGTGTCAGTCATTGCGATAAAGTCACCCAGCCGGTCAACGGGGAGCGTGATGGCGCTGGGCTTGCTTCTGCCGGGGACGAGGCCGGTACGGTACTGCGGGTTCATGGCCCTGAGCTCCTCAAGAGGAAGGCCAAGGACAGCGGCTATCTGCTCAAGATGGATGTCCTGGGAGATCATGACAGTATCAATGGCCAGGGGGAGGTTTATCTGCACCGGTGTGATCTTATGCTCACGGTAATAGTTCATGGCATAGGCAGCAGCCACGTACTGAGGGATGTATCCGCGGGTCTCACGGGGAAGACGGTAGTATATCTCCCAATAATCCTTGCGGTTGCCTGACCTGCGTATCGCTTTGTTGACGTTGCCCGGACCGCAGTTATAGGCTGCAATGACAAGAATCCAGTCGTTGTATATTCCATAAAGATCCTTCAGGTACCTGGCGGCGGCATGTGTCGCCTTCACCGGGTCACGGCGCTCGTCAACCACCGAGTTGATTGTCAGTCCGTACATGCGTCCGGTGCTGTACATGAACTGCCACAGACCCGTTGCTCCTACGCGGCTGACTGCGTTGGGATTGAGGGCAGATTCAATTACAGCCATGTATTTCAGCTCCACCGGGAGGCCATAGTAGTCAAATATATCCTCTATCATGGGGAAATAGTAATCCTGCAGCCCCAGCATTACCTGGAACCTGTCAAGCTTTCTCTGGGTATAGACATGTATATGGCTTCTGATGATGTTGTTATATGGCAGCAGAATGACGGAATTGATCCTGCCTATGCGGTCCTTGTAGATGGTGTCGCTGAACTCGGGAATGGTTGAATCCACCGGAGTGAACTCAGCCCTGGCTACTGACATCTGGATGAACCAGTTGTTCAGCAGGCTGTCGAGATCACGCTCTATGCGTTCGGTGGAATCATCGTTTTTTATTATTATGGTATCATTTACTGCAGATACAGAAAGGCTAAAGAGTGAAAGAAAAAGTGGAAGGATTATTGTTTTTAGATTCATCGTCATCAGTTTTTAAAAATTTCTTGTAATTGCAATTGTAATTCCCGGTGATATGCCTGCAAATGATGTGGAGACAGGAAGCACGGAGGCTTTCAGGTCGTCACTGATATCGTAGTCGAAGAGGCTTCCATCAACATGGGCGTCAATTATTGTAAAAAGATACCATGCCGCTATGCCAATATACGACAGGTCACGGTATTTGCGGTAATATTCAACCCCGTTAAGCAGTGTGTTACTCACCCATGCTTCTGTTGAGGGGTTGTAGGTCTCCGGGTGAAGGACGGGGTCATACTGTGCAGGGTCCTGGTTTACAAGCAGATCAAGATAGCTGTCAGTCTCGGGAATAATGTCTTTGAAATCCTGGTAGGCTGTTATTATCTCGTTGTAATTCTTTGTGTTTAAGGTGACTGCATAACCCAGGGCACCGAATCCTGCATAGACTATCGGCACCTTCCAGTACTTGCGGTTGTAAATCTGGCCAAGGCCGGGAAGAGCTGCTGCATACATTGTTGATCTGACAGGGTCAATTGTATATCTGCGGACCCTCTCTTTACTAACGGGAATAGTGTCCTGAGATTGCAGGCCGCAGGTCATGAAAGAGGAAAAAATAATCAGGAATACTATTTTGCTGAACAGCTCCAAAGGGCAAACAATTAGTGTTTGCCGGCAAATATAACTAATTACCTGTTAAGTTTATCGAGCAAAGCTATTATGCGCTCCATCTCATCGCTGTCACCGAATGGGATGACTATTTTGCCTCTTCCCTTTTCGTTGATGCGGAACTGTACTTCCGACCGGAAGAGGCTGCTGAGCTGCTGGGCGAGCTCGTCGTACTCTGTTTTGAGCCTCTTTTTCTTCTCCACCCTGACGGGGTCCTTCACGGACGGACTCTGGAGATGCCTCACCAGCTCCTCTGTGGCCCTGACTGACAGGTCTTCCTCAATTATATGATAGAATACATTGATCTGTTTGCCGGGGTCTTCAATATTAACCAGTGTGCGGGCATGGCCCATGGAGAGGTTTCTGTTGCGGATGCCGAGCTGTATCTCTGCAGGCAGGCGCAGCAGACGCATGTAGTTGGCAACGGTGGAGCGCTGTTTGCCCACCCTGTCGCTCAGCTGCTCCTGTGTGAGGCTGCACTCTTCTATGAGGCGCTGGTAGGTGATGGCCACCTCAATGGCATCAAGATCTTCTCTCTGGATATTCTCCACGAGCGCCATCTCAAGCATAGCCGTGTCATCAGCTGTGCGGATATATGCCGGGACATGCGTGAGGCCTGCCATTCGCGCAGCGCGAAGCCTGCGTTCACCGGCAATGAGCTGGTAACGTCCTTCGGCTGTCTCCCTGACTGTGAGGGGCACCACGATGCCCACCTGCCGGATGGAAGCAGCCAGCTCTTCGAGCGACTGGCTGTCGAACCGTGTGCGCGGCTGAAATGGATTGACGTCAATGGAGTTGATATCAATCTGGAGGTTGGCCTCAACCTTCTTCTCAAGTGCCTCTTTCTCAACACCATCAATCAGGGCGCCTAGACCTCTGCCCAGCGGGCTCTTTTTGGCTGTGTTCATTGTGCGGATAAGCAATTATTGGTTCTTCTGCCTGGCCTCCACCCTCTCGAGCAATTCACGGGCAAGGTTGAGATAGTTAACCGTACCCCTCGATTCGGCATCGTAGAGTATGGCCGGCTGCCCGTAACTGGGTGCCTCCGAAAGCTTGACGTTTCGCTGGATGATTGTATTGAATACCATCTGCTGAAAATGACGGGTGACCTCATCCACCACCTGGTTTGCAAGACGCAGGCGTGAGTCATACATCGTCAGGAGAAAACCCTCTATCTCCAGCGCCGGGTTAAGGTTGGTCTGGATGATCTTGATTGTGTTGAGCAGCTTGCCCAGCCCTTCAAGTGCGAAGTACTCACACTGCACCGGTATTATCACCGAGTCAGCGGCGGTGAGCGCGTTGACAGTGAGCAGGCCGAGCGACGGTGAGCAGTCTATCAGAATATAATCGTAATCTGAAGCAATAGCCGCGAGTACCTTCTTGAGGGTCTTCTCCCTCTCCGGTCTCTCAAGCATCTCTATCTCCGCTCCCACCAGGTCAATATTCGAGGGTATGATTGAGAGATGTTCTATGCTGCATGGTATCACTGCCTCGCGGGGATTGGCCCCGTCAATCAGACAGTCGTATACGGTCAGTTTCACCTGTTTCTGGTCAATGCCTACCCCCGATGTGGCGTTGGCCTGCGGGTCGGCATCAACAATCAGCACCTTCTTTTCAAGCGCTGCCAGGCTTGCGGCCAGATTGATTGCCGTAGTCGTCTTTCCTACTCCTCCCTTCTGATTGGCAAGTGCTATTATCCTTGACATATGATCCCTTTTTTCCTTAATTTAATGAGCCTCAAATTTACACTTATTGCCTATGCCGGATAACCGGCACTGTATGTTATTGTAAACATTTTGCCCGGGTTTATTAACACGTTTTCAACATGAAGATGCCCGCAGAACCGGTCAGTTGCGGGCCAGCGGAGCGACAGTGATTTCAAAGAGGAGGGGCCAGTACTTGCCTGTCACGAACAGTCGTCTCTTCCCTGAATCCCAAGCAATTCCGTTGAGCACGTCGGTCTCCTGTGATCGCTGTTCGCGGGGCAGCAGGTTGTTGAGTTCAACATACCCCAGAACCTTGCCTGACAACGGGTCAATTCGGGCTATCCTGTCTGTCTGCCAGATGTTTGCCCATAGCTCCCCGTCAATCATCTCAAGCTCATTGAGATTATCCACCATCCCCTTGTTGTCAAACACCTCAACCGAGGAGAGCACGTTGAAATCAGAGTCGAGAAACCATATCACATTGGTCCCGTCACTCATCACAAGGCTGTCGCCCATCGTTGTGAGCCCCCATCCCTGAGTCTGGTAATAGATACGGTTGATCTGTTTCAGTGTTTCTTTCTCATAGACGAAACCCACCTTGGTGGTCCAGGTGAGCTGATAGATGCGTTCACCGAGGATCGCCACCCCCTCACCGAAGAGGGAGCCGTCGAGGTTGACCTGGCTGATCACCCTGCCCGTCTCCGCCTCCACTTTTCTAAGTGACGATTCGCCCTGCTGCCCGGTACCTTCATAGAAGAACCCGTCATCAAAGACCAGTCCCTGCGTATATGCCCGCCTGTCATGCGGATAAGACTTCACCACGCGGTGCCGGTATATCACCGGAGTAATATCTGAGAGCGCAGTGACAAAAAGCGTTATGGTCTGGGGCCTGGTGAGTGATGAGTATGCCACGGCACGCAGTGATATTCTTCCCGGAGTGCCGGCAGCGTCAAGCTCGGCCGTTGCCGGCAGGGTAGTGAGAGTCCTGGCCAGCCGGCCGTCAACCCATAGCTGTACGGAATCAGCCTTCGGCTGGCCTGCAGCCAGCGCAACGGAAAAGACGATCCTGTCAGTGCATGAAAGCGTTGAGTTGTCAGCAGGTGAGAGAACCTCTATGAGTCTCTTCGAAGGCCGGGTGTCCGCAGCCTCGCTGCTGACAGAAGAGCCGGCTGGCTTATTATTGCCGGTGCCTGGTGATCCCGAGCAGGAGATCATCGCCACAATCACAAAAAGGATAAGCAAAAGGGCTATTTGCGTTTTGCCGGCAGGATCGTAAATCCGGGACCGTGACCCGAACGCTGCACTATGGTTTGTAAATTGTATCATCCGCAGATAATTACTTCTTCCCGAACAGGCTGAAACGCCTGGTTTTGATTGCACGCATTGCCTGCTCCTCACGCTCAGACCAGGGGTCAATCATGTTCAGCACCTCTCCCCAGCCGGGAAAGCCTCCGACATTCTTATCGTCAATGAAGATGTCTACATTCACCTTGCGCGGCGTCTCGGCAGTCCACTGCTCCTCCGGATAGTTTTTATTGACCGCGTAAAACTCAATGCCGTTCTGCCTGCAGTAGTCCACCGCCTCCTGCAACTCCCTGCCGGTACGGAAAGTCCAGAGGATAAGCAACGCACCCCTCTTCTGCAACTCCTTCAGGGTGATGAAGGCAAAAAGCACCTCTTTGCCGATGGCCGGGTACTCATGGTCCACAATGGTTCCGTCAAAGTCGACAGCAATCTTGATGTTTGTGAGATCTCTCATAATCCAGATGCAAAAATAAACAAATAATAGTTGTCCGGAATATTGTAATTTTACCCCACCTCTGAATAAGCTATGATAAAACACATTCCAAACTCACTTACGCTCCTGAACCTGGTTGCTGGATTTGCTGCAACTATCTATGCTATAAATGGTTACATTGAGTATGCGGCATTCTGCATCATAGTCGGGGCACTGCTCGATTTTTCTGACGGATTTGCAGCAAGGCTGCTGAAAGCATATTCCGACCTCGGCAGGGACCTCGACAGTCTTGCTGACGTTGTCACATTCGGTGTTGCTCCTGGCGCCATCGTCCACAACCTGCTCATGTCAGGCGGCCTTGATTCAGTACCGGCATTCATCATCGCCTCACTGATCCCGGTTGCCTCGGCACTGAGGCTCGCAAAATTCAACAATGACACCACCCAGGCAACCTCCTTCAGGGGACTGGCCACACCGGCAAGTGCTTTCACTGTTGTGTCGGTGGTGATTGCCTCGGCCTACACTGACTATCATCTGTTTGATACAATGGTTGGTTCGCCCTGGTTCATAGCCCTGTTGTCAGTCTTCCTTGCAGTGATGATGCTTATAAATACCAGGATGTTTTCTCTGAAGTTCGCCAGCCTGGGATGGAAGGGAAACGAGGAGCGCTGGATCTTCGCCGCCGTTGCCGTTCTGCTCTTCCTCATCCTGAAGTTCGCCTCACTGCCTCTGATCATGGCAGCCTATATAATAATTTCTGTTGTTTCCAACCTGCTCCGGCGGCAGAAGGAATCAGCCGTTGAGGTTTAGCTGCAGCTTACCACATATTTACTGCTCCGGCGGCAGAAGGAATCAGCCGTTGAGGTTTAGCTGCAGCTCGCCACATATCTCCTGCTCCGGCGCCGCAAGGAATCACCCGGTAAGGTTTAGTTGCAGAAAACCGCTTATCTCATCAGGGCTCAACCCTCCTCACCTGCCCCCTCTCCTCCTTCAGGCCTGCATGGCGCCAACCCTTGTGTGCTTCACGCCTTAATGATCAATACTTATGATCATCCCCGGACATCTCTTCGGCTGTGATATTCTTCCTGTCAATTGATCTCCACGCAAACCATATATATGCCAGCACAAAAGGAATAATAAATGAGACGTACATCATCGTGTTGAGTGTGAACCGGCTTGATGATGACTTTGCCAGTGTCAGCGAGCTCTGCAGGTCTGCTGATGAAGGATAGAAGGCAGTCTCGCCGTAACCGGCCATGAAGAAGAGAGCCATCACCACCGGTACCGTGCCTGCGCCTGCATACCATATGGCCCGCCCGGAGCCCTTCACAGCGCCAAGCCAGAGTGCAATGAGCACAAGCACCACACCGGCAAGAAACAGGATCAGCGTCAGGGGATTACCCAGAAGATTGTGAAGGTAATGATGCTTCACAAGCGTAACCTCTCCCGTAACGCCGTCGGCCCTGTACCCTTCAGCCAGAAGGATAAAGGCCACAAAAGCCAGGAAGAAGACAAGGAAGGGAACCGCATTCCTTGCCAGCGCCCTCTTGATTGAGGCGCTCAGCTCTGCGTCATCAATGCTGTTCCTGAGGTACATCAGGCCCAGTACCCGTGCCAGGAACAGCACGGCAAAGCCCAGCATGAGGTTTACAGGGTTTAACAGCGCCTCCAGCCCATGCCACCCGGTACCCCATGTCACGCTGTTGAAAAGGTCAAGGGTGAAGTCAGATCCCGTGAAAAATGTTGCCACAGCAACACCTATAAGGAAGGGGCCGAGACAGCCGTTGATGAAAAGAAAGGTATCAAAGACCCTGGTGCCAAACACGTTCGAGGGCTTTGACCTGAACTCGTAGGCCACAGCCTGGATGATGAAGCTGAAGAGGATTGCCATCCATACCCAGTAAGCACCGCCAAAGCTGGTGGCATAGAAGAGTGGAAAGGAGGCAAAGAAGGCCCCGCCGAAGGTGACGAGGGTGGTGAAGGTGAACTCCCATTTTCTGCCAAGGGCATTGACAAGCATCGTGCGCTGCACCTCGTTTCGCGGCAGCGAAAAGATAAACGACTGTCCGCCCTGGACAAACATAAGGAACACGAGGAGACCGGCGAGAAGTGATATTATCATCCACCAGTAGTCTTGCAGGAATGCGTGCGTTATCATGGGTGTCATTGTTTTCTCGTGCTAGTGTTTAGGACCCGTTTTGATCTGTTTAACCATTATGGAGACCTCCGCTATCAGAAGGGCTGTGAAGAGGACGGCGAAGAGCCAGAAGGTTGTCTGTACCGCACCGGCACTGATGTTGGATACGGCCACACTGACAGGCATCAGGTTCTGTATTATCCATGGCTGACGCCCCATCTCCGTCACTACCCATCCGAGTTCACTGGCGAGGTATGCCAGCGGTATTGAAAAGAGCGCCATCCAGAGGAACCAGCGGTTATTCTCAAGCGTATTCCTCCGCTGGAGGTAGATAGCCAGTATGAAGAGCAGGATAAAGAAAAAACCCAGTCCTACCATTATGCGGAAGCTGTAGAATGTTACAGGCACTGACGGGATCACCTGCCATGGATGTTCAAAAAAGCTGTAACCGAAGTACCTGAAGTAGTTTTCAGTAAAATCACTGTCACTGAACCGGGCGGCGAGAACAGTCATGGAGGCAGTGTCACCCAGCTCCCTTGCCATCTTGTAGTCGGTCAGCACCTGGCGTGCATGGGTCCCGCGTTCCATCATCTCACTGACAGACATAATTCCCCTCTCAGGATTACCGTTAACCAGGTCTTTCAAACCTGGCACATACCCCTCTGCCTTACCTGTTGTCATAAACGAGAGCAGCTTGGGGATCTCTATCTTCATCTTAATGTCATGAACCCTTTTTTCACCCATCCTCTCCCCGCTGTCCCACAGCGCCCCTATCACAGTCAGGCCGGCGTCGGTCTTCCCTTCATACAGGGCTTCCATAGCTGCGAACTTGACGGGCTGCGCCTCCGCAATGGTCCGTGCCGAGCTGTCTCCGGTCATGGCCACCGCCAGGGCAGAGACCAGTCCGAAGATGCCTGCAATGAGTATGCTCTTCCTTGCAAGCAGTTCCTCCCTGCGCCTGATAAGGAACCAGGAACTGATGCCAATCACAAATACTGAGGCCAGTACAAAGCCTGAGGTGACGGTGTGGGTGAACTTGTCAATTGCAACAGGATTAAAGACTACCTCCCAGAAGCTGCTCATCTCGTTGCGGGCGGTATCAGGATTGAATACCATCCCTACCGGGTTTTCCATCCAGGCGTTGGCTACAAGAATCCAGAGGGCCGAGAGGTTGGCGCCCACAGCCACCAGCCATGTGGAGGCCAGGTGAAACCTTTTGCTCACCTTGTTCCATCCGAAGAACATCACGGCAACAAAAGTCGATTCGAGGAAGAAGGCCAGTATCCCTTCTATTGCCAGCGGAGCACCGAAGATGTCACCAACGAACCACGAGTAGTTGGACCAGTTGGTCCCGAACTCAAACTCCAGGATGATGCCGGTGGCCACCCCGATGGCGAAGTTGATGCCGAAAAGCGTCATCCAGAACTTTGTGATCTTCTTCCAGGCCTCATCGCCGGTACGTACATATATAGTCTCCATAAACGCGAGGATGAATGAGAGACCAAGTGTAAGAGGCACGAACAGCCAGTGATAGATGGCTGTCAGGGCGAATTGCGCCCTCGACCAGTTTACCAGTGTAAGATCAACGTTTTCTATCATAAAATCAGTTGTTTCCTGTTAGTTGTTCCAGAACATAGTCGCTCCGCTCCTCGTCTGACCTGAAGTTGGTCTTCAGGAAATCAGGGAAGAAAAAGAGTTTAAGGATGAGGAACATGATGAAGAGCTTGATGAGGATGATGAGCCACACCCTTTTACCCCACCATGACATGGTGCGGAATCCGTCATAATAAAACCTTGCAACTTTACCCGGGCCGGTTAACATTCCTGACATCAATTCTACTCCTTTTTCCAGCGTTAATGCCCTGCCTCTATGGGACGGTCTGACTCTGGTGTCTTTCCTGCCTCTACGGGACGGTCTGCCTCTTGTGTCTTTCCTGCCTCCACGGTGACGCCTGTCCCTACGGGATTACCAGTGCCACCTTTATCACTGGTTTCCTCTTTTGTCTCCCTGTTCTCCTTGCCGAAGCCGGAGGTAAGTTTTCGGACAGGCCCGAAGTTATAGAAGAATTCGCGGGCAAAGACCCTCATCGCGGTATATGCGGGCACCGCCACTATCATCCCGATGATGCCGGCGAAGCTGCCCACAGCCATAATCACAAGGAATATCTCGATGGGATGGGCATTTACGCTCCGCGAATAAATCATGGGCTGGATCAGGTTATTGTCAATAAGCTGCGTGCATGCAATGACGATAAGCATGTATACTATGAGGAGCCAGATGACAGGGAAGCCTGCCGTGGTCACGGCTGTTGCCACCCCCATCAGCACTGCAACCGAGCCGCCCAGCCAGGGTCCGAGATAGGGTATGACATTGAAGATACCCACCAGGAGGCCCATCACCAGCGCCTGTTGGAAAGGAAACCCGACGATTGTCATGCCGATCGTGATATTGATGAGCACAATGGTGCTCTGCAGAATAATGCCGATAAAATATCTAATCAGCAGCTTCTTGATGGAGTGAAGTACATTTCTGATTCTTAACTCGTACTGGTCTGGCACCATAACCATTATCGTCTCCTTGAAGAGGCCTTCATCCTTCAGAAAGAAGAAGGCTAGGAAGGTGATTGCCACGGCGGCAACGACCACCCTGCTGATCAAAGTCACGATGTTGCCGGCAAAATCGCTGATTGATGCCGGGTTAAGAATATTTGTGATAGTTGTAACTGCGATGTCATACATGGTTTTATCTGCAGGCATATCGCGGTAGATCCTCTTGATCACCGTATCAAGCTTGTCGAGCTGATCACGCAGACCCTGAACTATAGAACCTGCATCAAAGCCTGATAGAGCATCGAGCTGTTTGGCAATCAGCGGGATGAAAATCATGAAGAAGAGAGCCAGCAGACCGTACAGCATCAGGAGCGTAAGAAGTGAACTCAATGCCTTGGGAAACTTGAACTTCCATACCTTGATGCTGCTCAGAAGGTCAACCACAGGCCGACCTATCAGTGAGATGACGCCAGCTATCAGAATGTACGCAAAAATGCTCCGGAAATACCAGAAAAGATAGACCAGAAGGGCTAAGCCAATTAGTATCAGAATATTACGCAGAGTTGTGTTCATCGGGCTTCAGATCAGGTAATTGTACCCCGCTACAGCAGGCAACGGATAAAACTCCTAAATCCAAAATTATAAAGATTTCCCGGTTAAACAATCAGTTTATGCTAAATGCCATATTGTCATGTCAAAATTAAATTATTATGCCATATTGGCATATAATGGCGGACGGCATGGAGATTGAAATATTACCGGTGAAAACGTAATTAATGTCTAACAATAATAAAAAGGAGGTCGCTATGTTACCAATGATCACCAGAAGGAATTACAAACCGCTTACACTGTCGGATTTTCTCAACGAGGATTTTTTTCCGACATTCAACAGGAATGCAAGCAGTCTGCCTGCAGTGAATATCAGGGAAGATGAGAAGGCGTTTTATCTTGAGCTTGCTGTACCGGGCATGGACAGGAAGGATCTGCGAATTGAAGTAAAGGATGATGTTCTTACAATCTCAGCTGAGCAGAAGGAAGAGAAGCAGGAGGATCTTGATGGCTTCAGGCGCAGGGAGTTCAGCTACAGCTCATTCTGCCGCAGCTTCTACCTGCCTGAGGATGTCAACGGAGAAAAGATCGGTGCCAACTACAGGGATGGTATTCTGAATGTTGAGATACCCAAGCTGGAAGAGGAGAAGAAGAAGGAGAAAATCCGTTCGGTCCCGATAGCATAAGCAGGGATCACAACCATGTAACAGGTTGGTAATTAAATGAGCAGAGACGTTGCGGTGCAACGTCTCTGCCTGTTTTATATACATTCTGATTGTTCAGTCCTCTGCCCGGAGTGCCGTCAGTTCGCGTGCAAATCTCTCTCCGTATTCAATGAGCGGTTTTTCCTTATCGCTTTCGGGGAGGAACTTATATGCCGCCGGCTCTTCAAAGAACCGCAGCTTGAGGTTCCTGAGCATCTCCGCAATGAGAACGGGTGCCTCTCCGCTCCAGCCGTATGAGCCGAACGAACCGGCAAGCTTGCCTCTGTCGCGGAGCGGACTGACCATCGCTGCCAGTTTGTAGACCGGTAAAAGCGTGTTCTGGTTGATCGTGGGAGACCCTACAATGATGCCGTCAGCAATAGTAAGCTTTGAATCTATCTCCCCGATATCGGCAGTTTCGATATCCATTACCTCTACTTTGACATCCTCTACCGCGGAGGCCCCCCTTGCAATCAGTTCCGCCATCTCCCTTGTATATCCGTATGCGGAGACGTAGGTTATAAGAAGACGCTTTTCCCCTGATCCATCTGTCAGCCTGATATAGGCGGAGGCCAGATCATGTGTTTCGTCCACAATTTTCTTCCATCCCTGCCTGAGTACCGGACCGTGTCCCGTTGCGATCATCGAGATGTCAAGCGGTCTGATCTTCTCAATGGCCTTTAGCATGAACTTGCTGTATGGCTTAAGTATCACCTCAAAGTAATACCTGAAATCCTCGCTGTAATCGCCCGTGAGGTCATCAAACATCTCCTCATGGCAGTAATGCGCCCCAAAGGAGTCGCAGGTGAAGAGTATCCTGTCCTCCACCAGCCAGGTATAGATAGTGTCAGGCCAGTGAAGGTTGGGGGCCGAGATGAACTTCAGGGTCTTATTCCCCAGGTCCAGCGTATCGCCGTCCTTAACAACCAGTGACTTGAATGGCCTGTTGACGATGTCAGAGAGGTACCTGATAGCGTTGCCGCTGCCCACCACAACTGCTGAAGGCGCAAGGTCAAGCAGCTGCCTCATGGCTCCTGAATGATCAGGCTCGGTATGGTCAAGCACTATGTAGGACAGATCGGCAGGATCAGTGACCTGCCTCAGCTTGCTGAGCCATGTTTCACTGAATTTCTCCTTGGCCGTCTCAATAACGGTCTTCTTCTCAGCGTTGATGAAATATGAGTTGTATGTGGTACCGTGTTCAGTATGCATCACAATATCAAAGGTCCTTATGTCCGGATCAAGCACCCCTATCCATTTCACATCGGGTGTAAGATCAAGTATTCTGGTATCTGCTTTCATTTTCTTTAAAGTTAAATAACTCTCGCAAGTATGGTCCGGCTTGCCCTTACCTGCTCAAACATCTCAACGTTAACCTCGGTATCTGGCGGCAGAAATATATCCACCCGTGAACCGAACTTGATGAATCCCAGCTCATCACCCTGGTTCACTTTTTCTCCCTTTTTGGAGTATGTGACAATGCGTCTTGCCACTGCTCCAGCAACCTGCCTTATGAGCACACCTGTGCCGTTATCTGAAGTAACAACCACACTGCTCCTTTCGTTCAGCAATGACGATTTGGGGCTGCGGGCAAGGTATTTCTTGCCGGGCTGGTAATGGGTATAGGATACGGTACCTGATATGGGGTACCTGTTGCTGTGCATGTTAAAGGGCGACATGAATATCGAGATCTGCAGCCTGTTGTCACGGAAGTACTCTTTTTCAAATACCTCTTCTATAACGACGATTTTTCCGTCTGCCGGTGCATAGATTAGCAGCGGGTCAGGCTCAACGAGTCTTGCCGGTGTGCGGAAAAACATCAGGATAAAGCCAAGGAAAAGGAGTGATGCCGCCAGACCCCCGTAATGCGCCAGCGTCGGTCCCGGCCATAGCAGCCAGGCTGCAACGTTCAGGCCAACAAGCAGGACGAACACTCCCAGGATGATCCTGTACCCTTCCCTGTGAATTTTAATTTTTCTTAATGCCATGACTATCCTGTTATTGCCAGATAAAGATAAACCAGCGGGAATGCCACCACCACGCTGTCAAACCTGTCAAGAAATCCTCCGTGTCCCGGCATGATCGTCCCTGAGTCTTTAAGCCCCACGCTGCGCTTGAGCAATGACTCCAGGAGATCACCCACAGTTCCTCCAATGGAGATGATCAGTGCTATTATCATCCATCTGTTTGTATCTTCAACACCCAGCCATCCGAAGACCAGACGGGCGACGAGCAGGGTCAGAACCATCCCTCCAAAGAAACCCTCCCACGACTTCTTCGGGGAGATGCGTTCAAAGAGACGGTGTTTTCCCAGCGATGACCCGACGAGATAGGCACCGGTGTCATTGGTCCACAGCAGAAGGAAGAATCCGATCACTGTTGCAGGCGAGAATTCAATTCCCTCCATGGGTATCAGCGGCGCCATCCCCGGCCTGTTAAAGGCGGCGAAGGGGAACATGGATATAGGCACTGCGGTGTACAGTATTGAGAAAAAGGTGTGGGCCAGCGAATCAAATGGCCGCTCCACATTCCTGAAGAGCTCCAGCAGCATCACTGCGGATACCACAGGTATAAGTACAAGAAAACCCTCCAGGGGCAGCCACCCGAGAGCAATCATCGTTGATGTGATGTAGAGAATGAAACCGCTTATGATTCCTGTGACCATCTGGGGACGTACTCCCGCGCTCCTGACCATGAGGTAGTACTCGAGCTGTGTGCCTGCCAGCATCACCGCACCCACCAGGAAAAAAGAAACAGGATGGAGCCATAACCCTCCGAGCACGAATATCACTATGAAAGCACCTGTAACTGTGCGCCTGACAAGATTGGTCACCTCAAAGATCTTTGATTATATCCTTAGCAATTAGCACATTATCACGATGCACAAAAACCTCTATCTCACCTATTCTGTATATACTGTCGCGCTTGTCCACAGCCACTGCATCTATACCGCTGGTGAGCAGGCGTTCAACAGCAATATGGCTTCTGACATCATCGGTGAAGCCGGCTATGACAACCCACTCATTCTCCATGTTCAGCCGGTGATGCCGGAGCTTCCGGATTTTCCGTTTTCGCAGACGCTGGCGTGGTTTCCGGAGCCCCCTTCTTCTCAGACCTTGGCGTGTTTTCCGGAGTCTCCCTCTTCTCAGACGTTGCCGTAGTCTCCGGAGCCGCCGGAGATTCAGTTGTTAAGGTTGCCTCACCCGATGCCGGAATTTCCGGAAGGTGCTTATCATCAGTCAGGTCTCTTGAGTGGTCACCCTTGCGCTTACCGAAGATCCGCTCAAGGTCCTCGCTGAAGATAACCTCCTTCTCAAGGAGCTGTTCGGCAAGCTGCTTAAGACCGTCAATATTCGCTGAGATGACCTCTTTGGCCTTGGTGTACGACACATCCACGATTTTTTTGGCTTCCATGTCGATGAGCTCAGCAGTCTTCTCGCTGTATGGCTTTGTAAATCCGTATTCCGACTGTCCTGATGAATCGTAATAACTCATGTTTCCCACTGCATCAGACATTCCGAACCATGCCACCATGGCATAAGCCTGTTTGGTCACCTTTTCAAGGTCGCTCAGTGCGCCGGTTGAAATTTTACCTATGACCAGCTCCTCAGCTGCCCTGCCGCCCAGTGCATAGGCAAGCTCGTCAAATATATGTTCACGGGTAGATATCGATCTCTCCTCAGGCAGGTACCATGCTGCCCCGAGGGCTTTTCCCCTTGGAATGATAGTCACCTTAAGCAGGGGACTGGCATGTTCCAGGAGCCAGCTGACGGTGGCGTGTCCTGCTTCGTGATAAGCTATCGTTCTCTTCTCCTCCATGGAGATGATCTTGTTCTTCTTCTCCAGCCCGCCGATAATCCTGTCGATGGCGTCGAGGAAATCCTGTTTCTCCACTACGGTCTTGTTTCCCCTGGCGGCGATCAGTGCTGCCTCGTTACATACGTTGGCGATGTCGGCACCTGAGAACCCGGGGGTCTGTTTTGCAAGGAAGGCAATATCAAATTCCGCTGCGAGCTTGATAGGGCGAAGATGCACCTTGAAGATTGCCTCGCGTTCCTTGATGTCAGGAAGCTCAACGTGTATCTGACGGTCAAAACGGCCTGCCCTGAGGAGGGCTTTGTCAAGTATATCCGCCCTGTTGGTGGCTGCCAGTATTATCACCCCGCTGTTGGTTCCGAAGCCGTCCATCTCGGTGAGGAGCTGGTTCAGGGTGTTCTCACGTTCGTCATTAGCCCCGAAGTTCGGGTTACGGCCGCGGGCACGACCCACGGCGTCTATCTCATCAATGAATACGATACATGGCGCCTTCTCCTTGGCCTGCTTGAAGAGGTCCCTGACGCGCGAGGCGCCGACGCCGACAAACATCTCGACGAAGTCTGACCCCGATATTGAGAAGAAGGGGACGTTGGCTTCACCGGCCACGGCCTTGGCAAGCAGGGTCTTCCCTGTCCCAGGAGGGCCAACGAGAAGTGCGCCCTTCGGTATCTTGCCACCGAGAGAGGTATATTTTTTCGGGTTTTTCAGGAAATCAACAATCTCCATCACCTCGGTCTTGGCCTCCTCCAGGCCTGCTACATCACTGAAGTTGGTCTTGATGTGAGTGTCCTTATCAAAGATCTGCGCCTTGGATTTGCCTACGCTGAAGATGTTCCCGGCACCGCCGGCACCGCCGCCGCCAGCCATACGCCGCATGAAATAGATCCACAGCAGGGCAATGATCAGGAACGGAAGTATAACTCCCAGGAAGGTGGCCAGGTAATCTTTTCTCTTCTGGTATTCGAGGTAGATGCGGTCATTCTCGGTGTAGCCGGCCTTATCCTGGGCCGCCTCAAAGAACTCCTGGAAGAGCTCCACCGTTCCGAAGGTATGGTAATAATGCGGTCTGGGCGGCTGGAGGCCGAAGCTGCGCTGCTCGGCAAAATCGGGATAGCGTCCGCTCTTGAGCGAATCGGCCCAGATGTAGATCTCAGCCTGTTCCTCATTGATCACGATGACCTTCTCGATATCGTGATTCATGACCATCTCTTCAATCTCCCTCTGTCCGGCTTTCTGGGTGTACTTGCCTGAGAAGAGGAGCTGGAATACAATAAATGTCAACACAAGAATAACAATAGGCCAGCTCGTGTTGAACCATGCTTTGGGCTTCTTATCGTTCTTATCTGACTTCGGAGTCTCTTTGCTCTCTGCCATATATAATTAACCTTTCATTTCTGGTTTGTCCTCGAGGATAGTCATGCGTCCGTCGGCCCATAACGATTCGAGGTCGTAAAAATCCCTGTACGGCTGCTGAAAAATATGTACGAGAACATCACCGTAATCGAGCAGGACCCACATGCAGTTTTCCCTTCCTTCGATATGATAAGGCTTTCTGCCTGTCTCCTTGCGTACAACATCCTCAACGGACCATGCGAGCGAATCAACCTGTTTGGTGGATGCGGCATGGGTTATAACAAAAAAGTCACATACTCTGCTTTCAATGTTTCTCAGATCGATCAGCGCCACCCTCTCTCCCTTTCTCTCAAACAAACCCTTAGCAATGCTCTCCGTCATCTGGGTGGCCTCTTTTCCGGCTTTTCTCATCAATAATCTTTTCAGTAATAAACAGTTCCTGTTAACAGCCGCAAAATTACGAACATTTATCCGTATTTTCGTCCGGCTCCTGCTCTTTTTACAATAAGGGTGCCAATATGGCCGGAAGGGACAAAAGGGCCGGTTTTGCCTGAGAAGGACAGAATAAATATCTGGTTATCATGATAATAGGATCGAATGTCATACTGTATGAAAAAGTGTCATCTACAAACACGGTGGCTGCAGCCCTTCTGCGTGAGTCGAACCCGGCAGAAGGAACTGTAATTACGGCGTCATACCAGGAGAGCGGAAGAGGCCAGGCGGGAAACAGGTGGGAGAGTGAGCCCGGCAGTAACCTGCTGATGAGCGTGATACTCTACCCGGTCACTGTAAAGCCTGCGGAACAGTTTGTCATTTCGCAGATGATTTCCCTGGCGGTTCATGACCTTGTCAGCCTGCATACTTCAGAAGTGAGGATCAAATGGCCCAACGACATCTACGTCAGGGATGACAAAATAGCAGGGATCCTGATTGAGAACAGCATAATGGGCGACGTGGTTGGCAGCACTGTTGCAGGCATAGGGCTTAACGTCAACCAGACCCTCTTCAGGGGTGGAGCCCCCAATCCTGTCTCCCTGGCGCTTGTCACCGGCTTAAGCCATGACCTGCCGGCTGTTACCGGAAGGCTTACTGACATGCTTGACCGCAGGTACAGGATGATACTGAACGGTGAGTCAGCAGCCATGGCACGGGAATATCATGAGGCGCTATACAGGATGGGCGAATGGCACCGGTATGCCGACAGCCGGGGAGAGTTCGAAGGTATGATAGAGTACGTCAGGCCTGACGGGATGCTTTCCGTGCGCAGAAGAGACGGAAAGAGCTCGGAGTATGCCTTTAAGGAGATTGATTATATCCTCTGACCTTGTCAAACCCGTTGTACGACTCTATTGCATCAATTAGACTGTCAAGATACTTTCCGGCCGAGTCTCCCACGAGCATCTTCATGATGGGGTTCATGTTCACTCCGGCAGTCAGGTGAAATGATGACCTGAGATTAGTGATAAACTCAATCTCCACCTGTACTGTCATTCTTCCGGTCAGGAATGTCTCAGCAACATATTTTATCAACGAATGAGGCAGTGCCTCAACCAGCGATGCCGATATTTTCCCTGTCTTTTCAATCCTGAAGCTGCATCGGTCTTCTGTTGCCTCCCAGTCGGTTAGCATGCCTTCCGGCACTACGGTCCTGAGGTTGCGCATGTCGGTCAGAAAAGCATATAGGTCACTGTCGCCGCAGGGCACCTCGCCGGTCCTGCTTGTATAAGTTGTTACGGGACTCATCTCTGGTCCTCCCTGAATTTACGTTTCCCTTTCACTTTTTACTTTAACCTTTATCCCTTATCCTTTAACCTTTAACCTTTATACAATATCCCTCCCCCATTCCGCGGGAGCAACGCGCCACTCCTTAAGTGTTTCAACATCTTCCCGGGTGATATATCCCGATGCTGCCGCCCTGTCGACAAGGGTTCCGTAGTTACTGAGGGTATCGAGTCTGCATTGCTCAGTGCTGAAGGCCTCAGCAGCCTTGCCGAAGCCATATGTAAAGATGGCTATCATCCCCAGCACCTCGCAACCAGCCTCACGTAGCACCCTGACGGCTCCGAGGCTGCTTCCCCCCGTAGAGATAAGATCCTCAATCACCACCACCTTCTGTCCCTTTTCATAGTAACCTTCTATCTGGTTGCCCAGACCGTGATCCTTGGCTCCCGATCTGACATAGATGAAAGGCAGTCCCAGGCGTTCGGCCACCAGCACCCCGTGTGCTATGGCACCTGTTGCCACCCCGGCAATCAGTCCGGCATCCGGATATAACTGCCTTACCTTCTCTGCGAAGGCATCCCTGAGGAAGCCACGGACTTCCGGAAATGAGAGGGTCATGCGGTTGTCACAGTAGATGGGCGATCTCCAGCCGGAGGCCCAGGTAAAAGGTTTTGCGGGTTGTAATTTAATTGCTTTAATTTGCAGGAGGTATTCTGCGGTTCTATTTGCGATATCGTCCATATGGTGAGGTATAAAATATATTTTGACAACAGGGTAATCACTCTCTCCCCCGAGCCTGACAGGGTTCAAAAATACGCCCTTTTCCACAAATACAATGTGGAGGAGGAGCTCTTCGCCCAAATATCACAGTTTGCCGTCAATAATGACATCCCTTCGCTTAATATTTATTCATCGGATATTAACAATCTGTGGACAGTATTTTCCTCGTGGTTTACCGTGATAGAAGCTGCCGGGGGACTTATAGGCCATCCGTCCGGGAAATACCTCTTCATCATGCGTTACGGAAGATGGGATCTGCCAAAGGGACATATTGAGAAGGGGGAGACGCCTGAGCAGTGTGCCCTCAGGGAGGTGACCGAGGAGTGCAATTTACGGGACCATTTCATTGAAGGATCTCTCCCTCCCAGCTATCACACCTACCTCTTTGACAACAAGCCTCACATGAAAAAGACATGGTGGTTCCGCATGGGGTACAATGGCGAGATGATAACCGAACCACAGGCCGAGGAGGGTATCACCCATGCCGAATGGCTGACGCCGTCTGAGATAGCGCGGATCAAGTCAAACACCTTCCTGTCGCTGCTTGACCTGCTGAACTCTACCCTCAGGGTAAAGTGATCAGGCGCCGAGATAATCTGAAATATTTATTGAATCAGGGACGAACATCGAGGCGTCGCCTCCGTTCTTTATGATGTCACGCACAATGGTGGAGTTCACAGGGGTATGCTCCGTGCTTGTAAGCAAAAAGACGGTATCTATCTCCGGGGCCATCTTCCAGTTCATGTGGCCCATAGCCCTCTCATATTCAAAATCAGCCGCCGTGCGAAGTCCGCGAATGATATAGCGGGCATTATGCTTGCGGCAGAAATCGACCGTCAGGCCGCTGAACCTGGTAATCTCCACCCTGCTCTCGCCCTCAAAGACCTTGGAGATCATCTTCAGCCTCATTTCGATACTGAAAAGACTCTTCTTCTCAGCATTCTCACCAACGGCAATGATTACTTTTTCAAACAGTGGCAGAGCTCTCTTAACGAGGGCCTCATGCCCAACAGTAAAGGGATCGAAGGAACCGGGGAATACGGCAATTTTGTTCATGATGCGGGATATCTGTTAGTCAAATTCAAAATTTCTGGCGTTGGTGACCTTCTGCCGCAGCAGCACATACTCAAGCACATCCATGATTGTGTCAACATACCTGAACTTCAGTCCGCGCACATACTTCTTATTTATCTCCTCAACATCCTTGCGGTTCTGTTCAGAGAGCACTATCTCCCTTATGCCGGCGCGTTTGGCCGCCAGTATCTTCTCTTTGATGCCACCAACGGGAAGCACCTTTCCTCTCAGTGTGATCTCACCTGTCATTGCAACATACTTCTTAACCTTGCGCTGTGTGAATGCGGAGGCAACGGATACGGCCATGGTGATTCCTGCCGAGGGTCCGTCCTTGGGTATGGCTCCTTCAGGAACATGGATATGAATATTCCACTTTTCTGAGAATGTCTCGGGCAGGCCCAGCAGGGATGCGTGTGCCTTAAGGTATTCGAGGGCTATCACCGCCGACTCCTTCATTACATCTCCCAGGTTGCCGGTCAGGGTAAGATTGCCCTTGCCCCTGCTGAGGCTGGTCTCAACGAAAAGTATCTCGCCGCCGGTTGCTGTCCATGCCAGCCCGGTGACAACGCCGGCCTGGTCATTACCGTCATAGATATCTTTGAGGTATTTAGGAGGGCCGAGTATCTCTGCCACCTTTTCACCCGTAACATTGGCTTCAGGGGTGTTGTTGAAGCCTATCTCCCTGGCCCTGAACCTGACCAGCTTGGCTATCCGTTTGTCAAGCTCCCTGACGCCCGACTCACGGGTATACTTCTGGATTACCTCTTCTATCACCTGGTCGGACAATCCGAACTGGTCAGCAGTAACGCCATGAGCCTCAAGCTGTTTGGGGATGAGATGCCTGACGGCTATCTCCCTCTTCTCCTCCACCAGGTATCCCGTAATCTCAATCAGTTCCATCCTGTCGCGCAGGGCAGGACTGACCGTTGCAAGGGTATTGGCGGTAGCTATGAAGAGTACCTTGGAGAGGTCAAATTCCAGCTCAAGGAAATTGTCATAGAAGTGTGTGTTTTGCTCCGGGTCGAGCACCTCAAGCAATGCTGAGGAGGGGTCACCCCTGAAATCCTGTCCCACCTTGTCTATCTCATCAAGGATGAAGACCGGGTTTGACGAGCCTGCCCGGCGTATGTTCTGCACCACCCTTCCGGGCATTGCGCCTATGTATGTCTTGCGGTGTCCTCGTATCTCCGCCTCATCATGAAGCCCACCGAGAGACATGCGCGCATACTTGCGGTCCAGGGCGCGTGCAACGGATTTGCCCAGCGAGGTCTTCCCCACGCCGGGAGGGCCATAGAGGCACAGGATGGGCGACTTGAGGTCGCCCTTCAGCTTAAGCACCGCCAGGTGCTCGAGTATCCTCTCCTTCACCTCCTCCAGGCCGTAGTGGTCTTCATCAAGGACGCGCTGGGCGTTATTGAGATCAAGGTTGTCAGTGGTGTATTCATTCCAGGGCAGCTCAAGGAGGGTCTGGATATAATTCACCTGCACCGAATATTCGGCTGCGGCGGGATTGAGGCGCGCCAGCTTGTCGAGCTCACGGGCGAAGACCTTAGCCACCTCTTCATTCCACAGTTTCTTCTCAGCCCTGAGACGGTACTCCTCCACCTCCTTCTCAACAGGATTACCACCCAGTTCATTCTGGATGGTCCTCATCTGCTGATGCAGGAGAAACTCGCGCTGCTGCTGGTCTATCTCGTACTTTACCTTCGACTGCAGCTCATTTTTCAGCTCCAGGAGCTGTATCTCTCGCACCAGGTGCTCCAGGAGCCTCATTCCACGCTCACGGAGGGTAGTCGCCTCAAGCAGCTTCTGCCTGTCGTTGACATTGATCTCGGTGTTGGAACATATATAATTGATCAGGTAGGTGCTGTTTTCGATGTTCTTAACCGCAAATGAGGCTTCAGGATTGATATTGGGGTTCAGCTTTACTATCTTGACTGACAAGTCCTTAAGTGAGCCGATGATTATATCGAAGTCCTTCTCGTCTTCCCCGCCCCTGGCTTCAGGAATGGCCTTTACCTGTGCCGTCATATAGGGTGTTGTCTGCAGTACATTGACCACCGATATGCGTCTGCGCCCCTGGATTATAGCAGTGGTTGTACCGTCAGGCATCTCCAGCAGCTTCACCACCTGGCCTAGTGTTCCCACCACGTTCAGGTCACGTATCTCCGGATCCTCAACCTCGGCATCAAGCTGTGCCACAGCCGCAACGAGCTTGTTGCCGCGATAGGCCTCGCGCACAAGCTGCACCGACTTGGAGCGGCCTACGGCTATGGGTATGACCACCCCCGGGAACAGCACCGTATTGCGCAGCGGCAGCAACGGCACACTGCCCGGTATCTCAACCTCCTCCAGCTCCTGGTCGTCGCCGTCAGAAAGAATGGGTATAATCTCCCGCCCCTCGTCAATCAGCTCCTGAAAACCGATACTGTCCCACTTCCTGAAAACCTTTTTCTCCATAATAAGTCAAACTGTGCAAATTTAGTCAAATATATCTTACCCCCTTCCAGCCACCGCACGGAGAGGCGTCACCTGATAACAAAAAAAAAGCTGCCTTGTTTAAGGCAGCTTCCCTGTGTATGTAACCCTACTTCGTTTTCTTATCGATGTGGTTTTTGTAACGGCTCATATACTTGTCTACCCTTCCGGCTGTGTCAACAAGTTTCATCTTGCCGGTATAGAAAGGATGTGAAGTGTTTGAGATCTCAAGCTTGATGAGCGGATACTCCTTGCCGTCCTCCCATTTGATTGTATCACGTGACGAGGCTGTTGAACGTGTTATAAATGACGTGCCGTTTGACATATCCTGAAATACAACCATCCTGTAATTGTTCGGGTGTATACCTTCTTTCATCTTCTGATATAATTTGTTACTGTTCGAAAAATCCCATTTCCAAGGGAGTGCAAAGATAATGAACTATAAGAAAAATACAAAAGCTGTGGTAAAAATTTTTTACTCCCTGAGTTTTGCCTGTCTTGCGGCCTTGTTTTCCTCCATCTCATCCCTGTACATTCTGAAGGGAAGTGTGCTGTCAATCATGTATCTCATTGTAAGGTGTGTCTTTGCCCTGGTTGCCCCGATGGCCTCATAAATTGAAATCATCTTGGGGTTGAAGTCGCCCACCCATGAGAGCTCCATCTCCTTATAGAACCTTTTTCTGCGCAGGACCTTGAATATCTCCAGGAATATGGCTGATTCTATCCCGCTGTTCTGGTATGACGGGTGCACTCCGGCTACCAGTGCCCTTGCGCGTGTGATCTCGTGAGTCAGTTTATACCAGACGAACCTGACTATATTCCAGAGGTTCAGTCTGCCGTTGAAGTGCCGGATGATCTGGTTGAGATCGGGTAACAGGATAAAGAAAGCCACAGGCTTGTCATTATGATATGCAAACCAGATCAGTTCCGGATCAAGGAATGCCTTGGCCTGGCTGAGGGAGCTGTTCAGCATTGCCGGGTCAAGCGGGGTGAAGTCCTCCTTGAAAACCGACCAGGTAGCGTTGTATATCTCAACGATGTCGGCAATGAACTTGTCTTTCCTTTTATATTCAAAATGGCGGAAGGTGTAGCCTGGTCTCTTTGAAACCCATTCTGCTATCTTCCTGAATCGTTCCGGGAAGACCTCCACGGCTGCAACATCCTTATGGTAGCTGTACTGTTCGAAGTAGGTGACAAACCCGTAATCCTCGAAATACTGCCTGTAATATTTTTTATTGTAGGGCATGCCGAACCCGGGCTGCATGAATCCTTCAACGAGGAGTCCCCAGTAGTTGTCATTCTCCCCGAAGTTGATGGGTCCGTCCATTGCTTTCATGCCTCTGGCCGAGAGCCAGTCCCTGACTGTATCAAAGAGCATGAATGCCGCCTCGCGTGATTCAATGACCTCAAAGAATCCGAATCCGCCTGTAGGCTGTCTGTTGGCTTTTGAACGTATCTCGTCGATGAAGGCGGCCACTCTCCCGATGGTCTGGCCTCCGCTGTCGGTGAGGATCCAGCGTGTGGCCACGCCATGCCTGAAGGCGGCGTTTTTCTCCGGGTTAAATACAGCTTCGGCTTCGCTGTCGAGAGGGCACACCCAGAAGGGATCTCCCTTATAGAGTCTCCTGGGGAAGCTGACAAACTCCCTCCTGTGCTCACCGGTGCTCACTTCCGTTACTTTCATCTCTTTCAGCTCTGAATATTAAACCATGACCGGACTCTCTCCCTGCCTTCGCCGGATTCGTCTTTATGGCAGAACTCGTTGGTTTTCCTGTTGTATGTATAATCTTTTCTCCACTCAGTGGCATGCTCAACTATCTCGCCCAGGGCCCTTATCACCGTCTCAAGCTCCTCATCGGTCATTGTGGGGTGCAATGAGAGCCTTACCCATCCGGGTTTCTCAGACAGGTCTCCCCTGCTGATCATCTCGGTGATGCGATGGCTGTGGTCATAAGTCACATCAAGCAGGAAATGGCCATAGGTACCTGCGCAGGCACAGCCGCCCCGGACCTGTATCCCGTACCGGTCACTGAGCAGTTTTACCACCAGGTTGTAGTGCATGTCATCTATGTAAAAGGAGATGGCGCCCAGCCTGTGTCTGACCTGCGGGGCGAGGATATGGAGCCCGGGTATAGCCATGAGTCCCTCAAAAGTCCTCTTGACCAGCTCCTCCTCTCTGGCACATATCATCTCCGTTCCCATCATCTCCTTCAGCCTGATGGCCAGCGCCGCCCTTATAAGCTGGAGGAAACCGGGAGTGCCGCCATCCTCCCTTGATTCAATGCTGTCAACATACTTGTATTCGCCCCAGGGGTTGGTCCAGTCTACCGTGCCTCCGCCGGGCTGGTCCGGGGCGGTGGACTTGTACAGCGATTTGTCAAATACCATTATGCCGGATGACCCCGGTCCGCCAAGAAACTTGTGCGGAGAGAAGAAGATGGCATCAAGCTTCTCCATGCTTTCGGCAGGATGCATATCTATATCGACATATGGAGCCGAAGCCGCGAAGTCAACAAAGCAAAGACCGCCGTTCTCATGCATGATGCGGGCAAGCCTGTGGTAGGGTGTGAAAACCCCTGTTACATTGGAACAGCCGGAAAAGGATCCTATCTTGAACTTCCTGTCGCTGTATTTGTCAAGCGCCTTCCGCAGACTGTCAGGGTCAACGGTAAGATCCCTGCCCGGTTCAATCATCACTACATCAGCCATGGTCTCATACCATGATGTCTGGTTTGAATGATGCTCGATATGAGTTATGAAGACAACCGGGCGCTCATTTTCGCTGAGGCAGCGTGCAGTTTTGGGGTAGTTGCACCCCTTGAGTCCGAGTATCCTCTGAAATTTGTTAATCACCGCGGTCATTCCTGCACCGGCAGCTATAAGAACATCATCAGGGCCGGCATTGACGTGCTTCTTGATAATCTCCTGGGCATGATGATAAGCCCAGGTCATCCTTGAGCCCGTCTCGGAGGTCTCGGTGTGGGTGTTGCCGACAAACGGACCGAAGGTGCCGGCCAGCATCTGTTCAACAGGTCCGTAGAGTCTTCCGCTGGCTATCCAGTCGCAGTAAATGATCTTCTTCAAGCCGTAGGGAGTGGAATATTCCTGGTCAATACCAATAATATTCTTTCTGAATGCACTGAAATAGTCCTCTGTGTGGGTTTTTTTGTCCGGCATAACCGCTGCCCTGATTTAGTTGCCCCAAATATAATTCTTTTTGGTTGCAGTTTATGACCGGGCGGGTTGCGGCATTATCCCCGGCTGACTAGTGAATGTCAATGATGCGGTGGTCAATAAGCACGAACAGCAGCATCAGAAGGGCGGAGCATATGAGCCACCGGGTGACCGGGATGTACTCTGCCGGCCTGATCTTCATTTTTTTCCATACATAATATATAAGGAATGCCTTTTCAAGGAAATAGACTATAAAGGTTGCCAGGGCAACACCCACCACCCCGTAGGGCTTTATCAGCATGAGGCTCAGGGGGACATTGACTGCTATCTCAACGGCCGCCACTATGAGTGTCACTCTCGTTTTTCGCCGGCCTATCACTATGGTCTGCGGGAAGACCAGCCTGGGTATGATAAGGAGCATGTAGATCATGAAGACGTCTGCGCTGCGTGTGAATTCCGGAGTAAACAGGCGCGGGTAGACCCACCGTGCCACGAGCATGGTGGCCATAATTATGGGGAACAGGTACTTGATGAGTCTGTCGGACCTGTGTCTGAGTGTCACAAGGGCCTCGCGCATACCCTCCCTTGTACTGAACTGAGGAAGGAGCGCGTTGCTCAGGCCGTTGGCCAGCAGCAGTACAAGAGGAAACTCCTTCGCCCCGTAACGGTACATGGCGAAGACGCCCGGGTCAGCATAGCGGGCTGATATGATTATACCGTCAATATACTGTGCCGATCCGCTGATGAGGAATGTAAGGATCAGCGGCATGCCTATCCTCAGGTGCTCACGGATAAAGTCATATGATACCTTTATTAATGTATAACGGCGCAGCAGTATGATAAGCCATACCCATCTCACCCCTGTTATGACGAACAGGCCCAGGATAGCACTCTTCTCATCAAATCCCGCTACCACCGGCGCCAGCACAACCAGGAGCTGTGCACCGTAGGTATATATTCCGTACTGCAGGATGCGGTGCGGCCTGTTGTTCAGGAGATAGATATATTCAATGAGGGTCACAGGGTTACTCAGGAGGATATACAGCAGAAGAAGACCCGTATAAGGTATCTCGGTCTGCTGCTGGGAGGATGAGAGAATGAATTTTACCGGTATCCCCATGGCGAAGACCAGCACACTGAAGAAAGTAATAAGAAGGAAGGCATTGAAGAGCTCTGGCGATTTGCGGCCTGCTGTATCACCGGACTCCCTGAAGGTCCGGTTGCGGTTATAGAGAGTGAGGAGCGACTGTATGATTCCTGACACCCAGAAGAAGCTAAGCAGGCTGGAGATAAAGAGAAAAAGCTCCCAGTTACCTATCTGTGCTCTTGACAGGTGGCTCTTTGTAAAGGCGATACTAATAATGAGGAAGGTGGCAAATCTGAGCAGCTGTACGGCCTGCAGTCCCGAGATATTGTCTATGAACTTAAGTCTGGTCAAACTTTTCCGGTATAAAGACTGGAACGCTTACAGCCTGCAATAATTGTACCAGCGGGATTCAGTACGACGAAGATAATGTTTGCCGGAGAATGAAAACAAAAAAAAATAAAAATTTGCAGAATGCGTTTTTTGCTGTTTCTTTGCACTCCGTAAAACGGTGGTTGTAGCTCAGTTGGTTAGAGCGCCAGATTGTGGATCTGGAGGTCGCCGGTTCGAACCCGGTCTTCCACCCTGTCATTATAAGCTGATCCCGACGACTCTGTCGGGAATCAGCTTAATTTTTTTAGGAAATATGAAGTGTGTTTAACGCATCCTGAACCAAGCCTGGGTATAAGTGCGCATTATCATATCCCATCTGATTTTTTTCACAAGGGTTTGTATTTCGGAAAAATATTTTTGTACCTTGCCCCACTTGAATTTAAACCTAAATCTAAGTCTTATGAAGAAACTATTTCTGTTCTTTGTTTTGTTTGTGTTAGCGGGTGCCAGCACCCTGTGGGCGCAGACAAAAGTCATTACAGGTACAGTTACCTCCGCCACGGAGGGGGAAGGTGCAGTTCCCGGTGTATCTGTGTTTGTCAAAGGCACCACCATCGCAACATCAACAGATGTTGACGGCAGGTACTCACTGACAGTTCCGGAAGATGCAGCAACTCTTGTCTTCTCATTCATCGGAATGAAGCAGCTGGAGGTTAACATCTCAGGACGCTCAGTGGTAAACGCTGTGATGGAGTCTGACGTGGTTGGTCTGAGTGAGGTCGTTGTGACGGCACTCGGTATAAAGAGAGAGAAGAGGGAGATCACCTATCAGACACAGAAGGTTGACAACTCCGAACTGGCAGCAGCACAGCCGACGAGAGCCGGTAGCGCACTTGCCGGTAAGGTTGCCGGTCTTCAGATCAACGTACAGGACAACAGTGTTAACCCTACTACACAGATCATCTTAAGAGGTCTGAGGTCAATATCATCCGACAACCAGGCACTGGTTGTCATCGACGGTGTTATTGCATCACTCGGAGCCTTTGATGACCTGAACCCTAACGATATTGCCGACCTGAGCATCCTTAAAGGTGCAACGGCAGCAGCACTCTACGGCAGCAACGCTGCCAACGGTGCTATAATTGTCTCCACCAAGAAAGGACAGGCTGGCGAGAAGATGACAATCGGTCTCATCTCATCATACACCGCTGAGAAGGTTGCCTACATGCCTAAATTCCAGTCTGAATATGGTACAGGATGGGAAGGCGCCTATGACGCAGTTGAGAACACCAACTGGGGTCCACGTTTCGACGGCACCCTTCGCCAGATCGGGCCCACATGGCCAGACGGCACCTACCAGGCTGTTCCCTACGCACCCGTCAAGGATAACCTCCTTGCATTCTTCAACACGGGCCATAACTTCAATAATACAATCTACCTGAGCGGCAGCCACGAGGCAAGCAAGTTCTATGTCTCAATAGGTGACCAGAGAGCCACCGGCATCGTTCCTGACGACACATACAAGAGAAACACCGTCAGGGTCAACGCAAGCAAAAAGGTTGGTAAAGTGGAACTTTCACTGAACTCAAGTTTCTTTAAGGATGAGACAGACGTCGTCGGCGGCAGCATCGGTGATCAGGACAGGCCCCTTTACTGGTTCCTTCTGAACACATCGGCAAACATTCCGCTCTCACGTTACGCCAACTGGCAGACAGATCTTTATGCCACCCCGGACGGTTACTACAACGCCTATTATCAGAACCCTTACTGGGCAGTAGGCACCAACAGAGACAACCAGAAGTCGAACAGGGTCAACGGAAACGTACAGGCATCTTGGGATCCGCTCAACTGGCTGAATGTTACTGCCAGGATCGGTACGAACACCCTCTGGAGCAGCGGCAAGGACTGGCGTGCAGCACAGACTTATGATGCAGATCTGCAGCCATCAGCCGGCGCTGTGTCATCGTTTGTTGAAGACACGGAATCACAGTCTTCAGAAATCATAGAAGACCTGCTCGTCACCGGAACCTTTGAGTTAGGCAACTTCTCACTGAAGACAATCCTTGGTGGAGCAAACTACAATTACATCTACCGTTACAGCAGGATCAGGGCTGACAACCTCAGTATCCCCGGTTTCTATGATATCTCAAACGGTACAGGAACCCCGACTGTTCGCGCAGATGCATCTCAGGAGGTCAACTTCGGTTTCTTCGGAGACATCACGCTTGGTTACAGCAACTTCGTGTTCCTGAACTTCTCAGGAAGAAATGACTGGACCTCAACTCTAGCCACGGGAAACAACAACTACTTCTATCCCGGTGTCGGTATCTCATTCGTTATTACGGATGCTATCGATGCCCTTAAGAATAATAATTTCCTTTCATATGCCAAGGTCACCGCTTCCAACTCAACGGTGTACAATGACCTTTCACCTTACAGGATCAACGAGACCTTCAGCAAGCACCCGGCATTCCCCTACGGTCCGGTCAACGGTTTCGTTCTGTCAAGCACCACTGTTGATGCCAACATCAAGAAGGAAAAGCTGAACACAACTGAGATAGGTCTTAACCTGGGTCTGCTGCAGTCAAGGATCATGCTTGATGCATCATACTTCATGACCACCACCACTGACCTCATCACCAACACTACACCGTCAGTGGCGTCAGGCTCAACCGCTTTCCTCACCAACATCGGGGAACTGCAGGGTAAAGGACTTGAGGTATCACTGGGCGGATCGATCATCAAGGCAAGGGACTTTACCTGGGACATGAGTGTCAACTATTCAACCTCAGAAACTATTGTCAAGGAGATCTATGAAGGACTTGACGAGGTGGCAGTAGGCGCATGGGCCCAGTACGGTGTCTATGCAATTGTTGACTTACCTTATCCGCAGATGAAAGCCAACACCTATGTAAGGGATCCCCAGGGCAGGCTCGTTATAGATCCGGCAACCGGATATCCAAAGACCAACGCTGCTCTTTCAGCACTCGGCAGAACGACTCCCAAGCACATCGTGGGTCTGAACACATCCATGAAATTCTTCGGATTTGCAGTTTCAACCACAATCGACTACAGGACCGGCCACGTCTTCTATGCACAGGGCCAGGATGCAATGGAGTTCGTAGGAAGGTCAATGGCAAGTGTGTCAGCCAACAGGCAGGACTTTGTCATCCCCAACTCGGTTATCGAGACCAGCCCGGGCGTTTATGTTGAGAACACAAACATACCCATCCAGAACGGACGCCAGAGCTACTGGACCGATACCTACAACGATGTCAAGGAAAACTATGTTGTTGATGCAACAGCATTCAAGATCAGAGAACTTGCAGTAAGCTATACTCTTCCTTCATCCATTGTGAGCAAGACCCCCCTTCAGATGGTATCAGTTGGTTTCATCGCAAGAAACCTCTTCACCCTTCTTCCGGCAGAGAACGCTTTTTCTGACCCTGAGTTCAACAACTCTACTTCCAACAACAACACGATTGGTGTTGGCGGCTACTTCCAGATGCCTCCGACAAGATCCTTTGGTGTGAACTTAAACATAGAATTTTAAAACAGATTAGTATATGAAAAGTATTATAAAATTCGCTATTGTGCTGGCGGCCTTCGGACTGCTGGTATCATGTGACGATTATCTGGACGTTAACGTCGACCCGAATAATCCCACAACAGTAACACCGGACCTTGTCCTGCCCGTCGGCCAGTATTACACTGCGCAGTATCAGCAGGATGACAGGGGCGTAAGCCATCTTGGAAATATGATGATGGTTAACTGGAGCCAGAGTGACGGTTTCTCATGGTACTCGGATGAGTTCAAGTACAACGTGACATCATCATTCTACTCGAGGATATTCAATAACACCTACGCCAATACTCTCAAGCAGTATCAGATCCTCAACAATCTTGAAGATCCGAAATTCGATAACTACAGGGCTATTGCCAAGATAATGAAGGCATTCCACTATCAGCAGCTTGTTGACACCTACGGAGACGTTCCCTATTCGGAAGCTCTCGGCAGAAGCCAGGAGGCAACACCGAAGTATGACGGTGCACAGGAGATCTATGAAGATCTTATCGTTCAGCTGACCGAGGCCATCAACATCATCAAGAACGCTTCCGGTGCAGATGTTCCAGGAGATGATGACGCCATCTTCAACGGCAACATGACCAACTGGATTAAATTCGCCAATACGCTGAAGATCAGAATACTGAACCGTCAGTCTGACATGACCGGCAGAGATGCATACATCCAGACCGAACTCGCAGTCATTGCAAGCGAAGGCCACGGTTACATAACTACCGATGTGGGTGTCAATCCCGGTTACATACCCAAGAACGTTGGCAAGCAGAACCCCATGTGGAACTCACTTGGCTGGGATGAGGGCGGTACGAAGACAATGAGCTACAACGCAACCTGTGCTACGGCTTATGTCCTGAACTACCTTACAACAACAGCTGACCCGAGGATCGACTACATATATGAGAAACCCTCAACCGGTCACCTTGGTGTGCCGCAGGGTCTGCTCGACTATGACACGCCGGTTCTTGACCAGTACATGCCTGACAAGGTTTCCAACATAGGCCCCGGCATTCTCAAGGCAGCTGACATGGATGCCACCATCTTTACTCTGGCTGAACATTTTTTCAACCTTGCAGAACTGAGGCAGAAGAATCTCATTACCACCGGTGCCAGTGCACAGTCACTCTATGAAAGCGGTATTGAGGCTTCATTCCTCTTCCTTGGTTTGGATGAGGCCGAAGCTGAAGATTATTACACAAATGCACAGAACCTTGTTGGCTGGAACAGCTCAGCCAACAAAATCCAGGCAATTATTACCCAGAAATGGATTGCTACCAACGGCATTACAGCTGAGCAGTCGTGGTTTGACTACACCAGGACAGGATACCCCAGTGGTCTTCCTCTTCCCCTGAACTACAACACCACAGCTGACAAACCCGTAAGACTTTTCTATCCTGCAGGTGAATATTCATCCAACGGAGGCAATGTCCCGGCTCAGCCAAATGCCTTTACGGTAAAGATCTTCTGGGCGAACTAATACTTAAACAGTAACAACTATGAAAACATTAAAATATATTTTGATCCTTTTCTTTAGCCTGGGTGCCCTCAATTCCTGTTTGGTTGATGATACTACCAGGTACGATCTCAATGATGACGGACCAAACCTTGCCGGCTTTACCGATGCAAGGACTGCGTTTTCATTTGTCTCCGACGGCAATGAATACGACTTTACCGTCAAAGTGAAACTTATCGGTCCTACCTCAATGGATGTGACCGAAGATATAGTACTCACAATAGACAGTGACGAATCATCCACAGCCATCAAGAATACGCACTTCGTACTGCCCCAGCCCACCATTACCCTTAAGAAGTCAGATAACTACCTGGGTGTAATTCCCGTTAAGATTCTGACCGATGGAATCATAGCACCTCTTGCTACGGCTCCCAAGCTTGTTCTTAAGGCGGTGAGCGCAACAGGCGCAGAGAACGTAATCAATAACGGCAAGAAGCTGGAGATTACACTCAACTACGGTTGCTTCTCGAACCTTGCAGGGTTGTACACTCTCACAATCCAGAGGGTCAGCACACTTGGTGTACCCTCAACAATTGTAAGGACCGATGAGGTAATCACTCAGACCGGTGTCGGAACATACAGAACAACCTACGCAGGTCACTGGACACCAGGTCAGCTCGGCGGAACCCCCGGTTTTACCTTCACAGACGTCTGTAACGTACTAAACGTACCGGAACAGAACCTTGTCGATCTCTATTCAAATATTGTAGAAGGCACAGCCCTCGGCTCAGTCAATCCGGAAACGGGTGATATTTACATTGAATACTCTGTTTGTTACGCCGGAGCATGTAACTTCTACAAGGCTACCTACGTTAAACAAGACTAGTCCCGTGTAACTTCATTAATATTAAAAATCAAAAATGATGAAAAATAAAATGTTATATAAGATTCTGGGACTGGCCCTTCTTGTTGTTGGCGCTGTTGCCTGCGATACAGCCAGTCAGGATGCGGAGCCGGTAGTGAGTCCCGAAGGGTATGCAATTGCAACCTTCGCCAATGCAACAGGAACAACCGTGGCCGAGGGTGATACTATCATCTATAACATCACTCTTGACAAGACAATCGATCGGTCCATAACCTTCAATTTCAAGCAGACCGGCGGTACAGCCAACGGTGATGACTATACTGTCATCCCCGGTGTTGTTGCACCCTACACGAAGACGGCAAAGCTTTATATCATCTTCCTTGAGGATTATGATTTCACTGCAACCGAGACCCTCACCGGTCAGATAGGTGTCTTTAGCATCGCTGACAAGTATCTTGTCAACTCTGCAACTGTATTCCCGACGCTGACTGCCACAATCACAAACTACGTCTCCGATATCGTGAATGTAGTGCTGACATGGCATCAGGAAGTGACGGTTCAGGATATCGTTGAGGTTGAGCTCACCGCAGAGGAGTACGGTAATGAATATACCTACACCGTAATTGACACCGTTGACATCACTGTTGACGTTGCTGATGAGGTTGACTGGGATATCTTCGTTCTCGATTCAGGGGGTGATATAGTTGACGCGGCTGCTACGGGAAGCAATCCCGAGGAACTGGAACTCAATCTGCCTGACGGTACCTATACAATCATTACTGACCTTTGGGCCAACGGACTGCTTGGTTACTATGATATAGTTGATACTGACCTGACCATGCCTATCACTGCGGTCTTCACCCGTCAGGGCACCTCACTGATTGATTTTGAGATAACTCAGATTCCTTCTGAGATTGCGCTGGTTGGTACCCCGGGGTATGATGACAACGGCGTTGGCTTCGGCGGAATAGTCTGTGAGATTGAAGTATCAGGCGGCAAGTACACAATCATTGAGGCAGACGGAACAGAATCCGGTCCCTACAAGGGCACGATCAAATTCCAGAGACCTCAGAACTACAGAAAGTAATACTGCGATCTGAATATTAAAAGAGCCCCGCCGGAAAGCGGGGCTCTTTAGTTTTATACTATCGCCTGTACCGGCAGGGACTGTTATCTGTCAGTTGCCCTGTTATACTTTAGCTTTGCTCCTATGGCAAGTGATATCAAGAGCACGATGGCCACATACACGAATACCGGTACGGGAACCGGGTCGCCGCCTGCATAGGAATGAAGTCCTGACAGGTAATAATTGACTCCGAAGTAGGTCATCAGAACCGAGGCAAATGCGAAGAGTGACAGGAGGTTGAATGTATATGTATCCTTCATCCCCGGAATCATGCGTGAGTGGGTCACAAGTGTATAGACAATTATAGTTATCAGAGACCAGGTCTCCTTCGGATCCCATCCCCAGTAGCGTCCCCATGATTCATTGGCCCAGATGGCTCCGAGGAATGTCCCTATCGTAAGGAAATATAGCCCGAGGGTAATCAACCTGTAGTTTATTACTGTAAGCTCATCAATTACAGTGCTGATCCTCTCCCGGTTTCCGGAATTCACAAAAAGCATCATTATAAGCACTATCAGCCCGAGTATCGCACCCAGTCCGAGGAAACCGTAACTGCCGACGATGACAGAGACATGCAGCGTCAGCCAGTATGATCTGAGCACTGGCACCAGGCTGGTTATCTCCGGATCCATGAAACTGAGGTGTGCCACCATCAGGGTCAGACCTGCCAGTAATGAGGTTGCCGCGAGCGTAAGCATCGACTTGCGGCTGAAGATGAAACCGACAAGAACAATCACCCATGAGAGGAAGAGCATCGACTCATACCCGTTGCTCATGGGTGCGTGTCCTGAGATATACCACCTGATGGCAAGACCCAGGGTGTGAAACAGGAACCCTGCTGCCACAAGCGCTGTCAGCGCCTTAAGCAGCATTCCTGACTTGCTCTGGCCCCTGATAATGACAGTAATGACAGTGAATATCATCACGAGGCCCAGGGTGGCATACCATGGAAACAGCTTCTCGAAGATGTTACTCTTGTAATAGAAGAGCTCGGCCCGCACCTTTGTCTCTGACGGGAGGTCATAGCCGGCATGGGTGCGCTGGTACTGAGTCACCGCAGCAATAAATTCCTCCGGGTCCGGCCCGGAGCCACCGACTTCAGTGACCGTCTGCACCCACATGGGCACAACACTTAGCACAAACAGTGAGTCTTCGCTGCTTACATCATGCATTACGGCCTCAGAAGCGGTACCCCAATGGTCTGTACCATCCCTGAGGGGGAAGATATGCAGGAAGTCTCCCCTTGACATCATGTAGCAGATGTTCACCCGCTCATCAACCTTTATAACTTCCTTGTCGAACTTGCTACGCTCACTCTCTGCCTTGGAATAGGCAGTCTCAACCAGAGTTGTGAGTTTATAGCCTCCACCATCACCAAAGGTCACTATATCCGAGAATGCCGCCATCTCACCCTTCAGCTTAAGGACCTGTCGCAACTCGTCGTTTGACACTTTTATCAGGGGCACATTCTGCCAGTGAAAAAAATCGAGAGAGCACCCCAGGAAGACCTGCATGGGCGACAGACCGTCAAAGCTGTTCTCCCTGGCAACCTTGCGCAAGATATCGCTGCTAATGGTGTACAGGGGCTTGGTTCGCCCTTTCTGATCCTGCGCCAGGAGCTCCCCGAAACGGTCGGCATCATCCTTCTCTATGACAAGGTGCTGGCCCTTTGCCGGTGCCAGTGACAGCAGGAACAATACCACCAGGGCAGCAACAGGCTTGCGGTACCGCGAACTCCAATAACCGGTGCCGATGGTTCTGAAGGAGGATTTCCGGTTGAATAATGAAAGTATTATAAAAAGGAAAAGAAGAGCGTACCCGATATAGGTGGTATACATTCCTGCCGGGTCATGGTTGACCGAAAGTACGGTGCCGAGTTCGTCATTGTCATATGACGCCTGGTAGAACCGGAAACCGCGGTACTTAAGTATGTGGTTCATGTATATGTCATACTGGAAGTCCGTACTGTGATCCGGATCATTCAGGGTAACCCTGCTCTTAAAACCCGACGGGCTGTTGGAGCCAGGGTAACGTTCAATCATGAAGTCATCAAGCCTGAGACTGAAGGGCAGGTTCAGCACACTGTTTCCGTAGCTGACCTTTGCGGTAAGATCGCCCACCCTGCCCTGCCATACTGACCGGGTATCACTCCCATCGTCCCACAGGTAAATCTTCCTGGCTCCTTCCGGCCCTGTGAGGGTACATTCAATTGCTCCGCCGGGGCCCAGGCTTCCCTGCCCGGTTCCGGGAACAATCATGCCGCTCATTGTCATGACCTGCGGCATAATCCTGTAGCCTTCAACCGTATAGACAGTTCCTTTGGCAAGAGAAATGAGCGTGTCAGGAGGATAGACAACCGTCTGCATAGCCTGCATATTTGTTGAACGGATCTCTCTTTCTGACCTGATGAAGAAGGCGGAGTTGCTGGTGGTCACTGTGATGTCTGCATCAGCTTCGAAACCGAAAGTCATCTCACCGATAATGTCAGTTTCGCCCTGCGTAAGAGCTATCACTTTGCTGCTCACCATGTCAGGTGTTGTGAGGAAGGATGCCAGAGGCACGCCGTCAGCCGTCTCTTCCACCTGTCTGACAGCGCCGGGAATAAACCTGTCATATGTAAGGGTCACCTCTTCATCCCCGGCCTTCAGTCTCTTCCTGAAACTGCTGTTACGGCCACCGGTAAGGCTGACTGCCCCCGAATGGCTGGCCATCAAGCGGCCCTCGCGGTCAGCAAGCTCAAACCCAATGTCACTGCCTGAAGAGAAGGTAAGCGAGGATGTCTCTCCCTCCCTGATATGCATCATACCATCATAACCGGTAAACCTGGTAATTGCCGCTCCGGCAACCATGACAATGAATGCTGTGTGAAAGAGCATAACGGTCAGCTTGCCTCTGCGGTAGAGCTTGAAGGTTATGATCTGCCCGACAAGGTTTATTACAAGCAACAGGAAGAGCAGTTCAAACCAGCGGGTGTTGTAAACCGTTGCCCTTGCGGTATCTGCCCCGAAGTCGTTTTCAATGAATGTGGCGGCGGCCATGGCCACGGCAAGCACAATAAACAAGACCCCCATCATGGCGGGTGTAAATAAAAACCTTACTATTTTCATGGAACTGATTTGTGTACAAAACTATCCCTTTTCGGATATAACATTCAATTTATCGCGATCAAGAATCTTTACTGTGCGCGGAGTTGAGCGGATTATGTTTTCATGCTCCAGTTCACCCATTATTCTGACCACACTTTCCTTAGCCATATTTGTCATCTCGCCGAGCTCCTGCCTGGTAAGAACCATCTCATAGTCATCAGAATGAAAGATTGTATCTGCAAAATAGAGAAGCGCTTCGGCAAGCCTTCCGTGCATCTTTTTCTGGGTCAGGTTCAGGATCTTGTGATGCATCCTGAATGCCTTGTCGCTCAGATCCTCAATAAAGCCTACGGCAAATCCCGGATTCTCGGCAATTATCTTTCGGATAACCTCAAAACTGATGAAGCAGGCCTGGACGTGGGTGATGGCTGCGACGGAATATACGTAACGTGAATTTACATGGACTCCCGGACCGGCCAGCAGGGTGGAATGTTCGGCGAGGTTTATTATCAGGTTCCTGCCGGAATATCCTTCCATGTAAACCTTTGCCAGACCTGAGATCAGGAAGATGGCGTTTGAGGAGGGAGAGCCCTGTTTGATGATTATCTCCGATGGGTTGAAACTGGCCTCGTACCGGTTATGGTTGACTATCTCAAGTTCCTCCCTGGAGAGATTCCTGAAATTGGTCCAGCACCTGTTGCAGGCCTCACAGCTTGAAATATGATTTTCGCTATACATAATGAACCCGATTTAAGGTCAAATGTAGCCAGAGCTTTAAGCAAGCTGCTTAAACTATAACAAATATCATACTTTATTTTGATTTATGTCAACTTCAGTGCTTGTACTTATCAATCTGTTGTGATTGAAATATCAATGATAAACAGAGTGTTGGGATTAAGCGTAATGTTACCTTTCGTTGCAGAAAAACCTAAAAGAATATCAATATGAAAAGAAGTCTTAAAATTGTTACACTCCTCGTGTCAGGCGTCATGGTTCTGGCATCCTGTGAAGGTCCGATGGGCCCTGTAGGCGACAATGGCCCGAAGGGTGACCAGGGCGATCCGGGGACAACGCTGGCATGTGCTGAGTGTCATAACAGCACCAATCCGGCGACGGCGTTCTCTGCCCAGTGGAGCTCATCAATGCATGCCACAGGCGGCAATGCTGCCTACGCCAACCGTGCCGGTTGCGTACAGTGTCATACCAGCCAGGGCTTCCTCGAGTACGTAGCCGAAGGATCAGTTGCTGCTATCTTGGTACCTGACAATCCCATGCAGATCACCTGCTATACATGTCACAAGATCCATCAGACCTATTCGGAAGGCGACTGGGCGCTCACCAAGCCAGGTGCACAGACACTGGATGTCAAGTATGCCGGTGCTGACGTCGTTTGGGATAAAGGGACCAGCAATCAGTGTGTCTTCTGCCATCAGTCGAGGCCTGTCTCACCTGCTCCTGTAGCCAACGGTACTGACTTCGTTATTGCCAGCTCGCGCATCGGACCGCACCACGGCCCGAATGCCAACCTGATCCTTGGTAAGACTCCGTTTGAAATACCAGGCGCTACAGTTCCGACAACCAACCCGCACTCAACATCAAAGGGTTGCGTCACATGCCACATGTCAACACCGTACGGCTATCAGGCCGGTGGTCATAACATGGCATTAAAATATGATTCTCACGGAACTGAGACAAGGCTTTTAACAGGCTGCACACCATGTCATGAGATTGGCACCAGCCCGTACACCGCTTTCAACAACAAGATTACTGAGTTGCAGGAAGATGTTGAAGCCAGGCTTGCCGATCTTGAAGCTCAGCTCATTGCTGCCGGGGTTTACAATTCGGCTACCGGACTTGCCAAAACAGGTACATTCAAGGCAAATGCCGTGCTTGCTTATCTGAACTACAACACGGTCAAGGAAGACCGCAGTCTGGGACTACACAACCCCGGCTACATCAAGGTGCTGCTTGACAACTCAATCTCAGCCATGACGACCCTGGGGTATCCTGTTCCCGGGAAGTAAGAGATAAAGAAACTCCAAAAAAAAAGCTGCCCATCAAGGCAGCTTTTTTTTTGTGTTACAGTAACTACTTCTAAAGTGTCTTCATGTAGTTGACCATATTCCAGATCTCAGTGTCAGGAATCTTTTTGTCGTAAGCAGGCATCTCGCCCCTTCCGAACTTGGTCTGGTAGAACATCTCCCCGGCTGCATAGGCCTGGAAGGTTGCACCTGAGAAGTCGCCCGGGAATGTCTTGCACATCCTGCCTTTGGGGCCGTCACCTAGTCCGGTCTTCCCGTGGCATGACGCACAGTTCTTGGCAAAAGCCACCTGGCCTGCCTTTACCGAAGCATCATCAGAAGCAACGGGATTAGCCATCTTCTTATATTCAGCAGGGATAACCCAGGGCTCACCCTTCTTCTGCTGTGCATTCATCACCTGCGTGAAAGAGAATGCAAGAAGCGCTGTACCAACAATTAAAACTTTCAACTTCATAAACTTACTTTTAAAATTTCACTTAAATATATCATTTTTCATGCCAAACAAATCAGGATATGATTAATTCCTGTTTTTCAATCCTTCTTTCATTATTGTAAAAACGTATCTGCAACCCGGGTAACGGCACTTCCCCAATCTGGGTGATGTTCGTCATCTTTACCCGGAGAATTTGCCGTGAATCGGTGTCCTTCAGATATGTAAGCAGCATGACTTCCTGATAAACTTTCTGCGGGATGAAGAATCTTTTACTTTCCTTTCCATATGCATCTTTTAAATCAGTGTCTGACACGGTCTTACCGTGCAATGCATCTCCTGACCAGCTCATCGGGCCTGATCAGTGACCTTCCTGCCAGCCTGTAACAATGCTCCTGAAGTTACTTATCGGAGACTTGCCCATAGTGCTGACATACAGATGTATAAACAGAAATATTACGACCAGGAAACCTAGTACTACATGAAACTGGTCAGTAAGAAAGATACCACTGAGTCCCAGAAATTTTTTCAGGATGAATTCCGGGAATAACAGGGCCCAGCCGGTGATGAACAGCATTGGCAGAACGAAATACATTACTCCGACGTACGACACCTGCTGCAAAGGATTGAATTTGCGCTCGCTGCTTACAGGAAATGGCGCCTTTTCCCCCTTGAAATATCCGTATGCATAAAAGTAACCCTGTTGCCAGAGCCTTTGCCCCACACCCTTAAGCCTTAAAAGATAGTGTCGTCCGTTTGGCGTGAAGAGATTTCCAAAAAGAAAAAGAGTATAACTGAAAGTAAGAAGCACACCGCACACATTATGTATCGCTACGGCTCTCTGGAACGTAACCACAAGGGCATTATCCGGATCCGAATAGAGCATGCTGAATCCTGTCACGATCAGGAACAGACACAAGATGGCGTTGATGGCATGCCATAATCTTACCCAAACCGGATAGTGATAGAAATTATGACTCATAATATCTCTTTACTGGCTTGATTATTACTCTGAATACGGTATGTATGCCTGCGAATATAAGAACCAGCGCAATGAGGACAATCCCTGTAAGAGAGATGAATTTGCTTCTGTTTGCACCGATTACGTAAGAGTCATTACTGAAAATAACCCCGTTTACAAAACCCTTCTCGTCTCTGCTCTCCCTGGCGGCATACTTGTAAAGAGTGCCCATCAGTATAGAGTTCTGGCTGTGGCAGTCGGCACAGTCATTGACTGCACTGTCGGCAGACATAACCTCATGAGCAATGAGAACACTGTCATTCATTCGGGTATGACAGTCGATGCACCTTACAGCGGCAAGATGCCTGTCTACATCAGGAAGCCACTCATGTTTGGGCAGTACCATTGTAAGTTCCTTCTCAGTCACGAGGCCCATTATATCAGGGTTACCATGACAGTGCAGGCACATCTCGTTGGATTTGAGAATATTCTCACGTCCGCTTCCAGTCTCGCGGGCAAGAGGATTATAATAGTGTGCATCATGGCACTGCCAGCAGGTAAACGCACCGTCAGTAGCCGTATAATGAATGCTTTTCTGGTATTCTGCGTCTATTTCTTCGAACCTGTACTGGGCATAGTTCGGGTCATATCCGTGGCAGTCGATACAACCCCAGCCTGTCTCAAAACGTGTCTCTATTGCATGGGGGAAACTCTTGAATCCCTCACTGTGGCAGTCGAGGCAGCTGAAACTCCAATGGACCGAATTGTAAAAAGCATCAGGGCTTATAAAATTGTGTTCCGCCATCAGCTCCTTCCGCGACAATCCGCTGACCGTGTCTGTAATAGTATATACAAGCTTGCCATGACACTTAAGGCAATTCTGATCATTATCTCCAGCGTAAAGGCTGAATTCCATTCCCTTCTGCTTTCCTTCCTTAGCCGTTACTTCCTCCTGAGGCATTGCTCCGGCAGGGGAAATCACCGTAAACGGCAGAAGAAGGAGAAGAATCAGAATCCTGTTCAATTTATTTCCCATAAATCTTTAAAACCTTACCGTAACATTCAGGCCGATAAGGAAATTCCCGTCGCTGATGCTGTTCTGATTATAAAGGAAATTATACTGCCCGAGGATATCCTTATAGTTGGCAAAGAAAACCTGGAAGGCGTGAGTGGCAGTGCCTATCTCCCATCCGAGTGCAATCTGCGGTTTAGGGTTGAGTTCCTCGTTCTCCTGCTTGTTGAAAAGCTGGTCATACTCAACAATGAGGCTGTGTGAGCCCGCGACATTGTACCTGGCACCTGCGGAAATACCATAGTTGGCATTCTTGTAACCGAGTTCAACGGCATTGAACCAGATGAATGTCGGAGCAAGCTGCAGTGACAACTTCTCACCGAAGCGGCGGGCCAGCAGTATCTGGCTGAAATATGACAGACGGTGTATCTCCCTCCAGTCGTGTGCCGGTCCAAACGTGTTCTCATTGAGCAGGTTCAACCCCACATTTCCGTAAAAGGAGAGTGAGAACGGTACCGAACCGGAGCTGGTCTGCTGCAAGAGGGCATACTTCACTGCCAGGTCCTGGGCCTTGAAGTTCTTGGCAGTGCCGGCGCCGATCATGAGCTTGTCAGTGATACCATAATTGAGTCCCAGCCTGATGTTGGCAGGTGCCCAAAGTCCAAACAGGTCGTCAAGACCGTTGTTAACCGTCCCGAACCTGTGGTGTATCTCAAATTCGAGCATACCCTTGAAAGGGGTTGCAACCGTCTGGTTGTCTATGAGTATGCTTGTTTCAAAAACTCTTATCGGGAAATCTTCGCTCTCCTGGCTGAATAACGGAACAAATAACAGAGCGAGAATTACTGATGCTACTATCTTTCTCATGGTCTTATTAGTTTATAGGTTCTTGAGGTTAGTTTTTGGGAGCTTTCTGCGATGCCCACAGCTTAATCATATCAGGTGCTGAAATCAGAACGGTATCGATCTGTATCATCTGTGACCCGAATGCGGTTATGGAAGAATGAATAGACAGAATCTGGCTTGACGCCGGTGTGATTGTATCAGTGTTTTCAAACAAGTTGTCATATGTCCTGTCTGTGCTCCATGACCCGTGACAGCCGTTACAGAAGGGGAAAATATCCTCCGTGTAGCTGATTACAAGATCCTCCGGCACCACCTGTTTTTCCCAGGAATACTTCTCACACGATGACAGGATAAGCATTCCCGTCATTAACAGAGACGGGAGCAATCCCCTTAAAATCCTTTCCTTTCGGTTCATCTTTCTACGGTTGTTAATTCAATCACAAATATATCGCAATAAGGTTACCCTCCCCTTCCGGCGATGACATATTTAACTGATATCTAGATGTTTCTTGTCAACAGACATGTTGACATTTGTCATTTGACGGGCTGCTAAATATTATCCCGCGGAGGATGACTGCCTCCCGGATTTTGCTACGCGTCAGCTTACCTTGAAAAGGCCAAGTTCCTTCTCCTCAAATCCGGCGATATAACCTGATCTCATGTTGTTTTCAGACACGGCAACCGAGATGAACAACTCTGCGGAAGAGGCATAACCGGAGTCACGCTGTGTATCATGCAGCAACAGGTATCCCATTATTATATTGGCTGCCATCTCCACCATACGGCGGGCATGAAAGTCAGTAAGCTCGTTGTTTCCGGCGGCGACCACTGCCGTCACCCTCTTTTCAAAGTCGTCAGTGAGTGTCATCAGTCGCCGGCGAAGGTGTTCCAGTTCAGGTCTGACATCCTTCTTCTCATATTCGCGTATCTGTGCAAGGTACCCCCCCGTTGTCACTCCCCTGATGGCGGCCACAACCTGAAGCTGTGACGTACCCTCATAGATTGACGTGATGCGGGCATCACGGTAGAGGCGTTCCACCGGGAAATCCTTGATGAATCCGGCGCCGCCATGTACCTGAAGGGCATCATAAGCTATCAGGTTGCACCACTCACTGCTGATAAGCTTGACCATAGGAGTAAAGATGTCTGCAAGGCGGGTGAAGGTCTTCATATCCTCACGCTCCTCTTTTGTCAGGGTACGCTCTGCTGCAATGAATGACCATGCCTTATATATATCAACGAACCTGGCCGTCTCATAGAGCAGTGATCTCATGGCTTCAATCCTGACCCTCATGAGGGTGAGCATCTCGTAAACAGCCGGGAACTGGTCAATTGTCTTTCCGAACTGTTTCCTCTGCGCCGCGTACCTGGCGGCCTCCTCATACGCCGCCTGGGCGATGCCCACCGACTGTGCCCCTACTCCCAGTCGCGCACCGTTCATCAGTGACATGACATATTTTATCAGGCCCATGCGCCTCTCACCTATCAGTTTGGCCGGTGCATTGCGAAATACCAGCTCGCACGTGGGTGAGCCCTTTATGCCCATCTTGTTCTCAATGCGCCTGACTTTTACGGCGCCCTCGGACTTGTCATAGACAAAGAGCGACAGTCCGCGACCGTCAGTTGTACCCTCCTCCGAGCGTGCCAGCACCAGTGATATCTCCGCGTCACCGTTTGTGATAAAGCGCTTCACGCCGTTGAGTATCCAGGTCCCTTTTTCCTCGTTATAGTGAGCCTTAAGCTGCACCGCCTGAAGGTCTGATCCGGCATCCGGCTCCGTCAGGTCCATGGCCGCCGTGGCCCCTTTGTTGAATCGCGGCAGAAACTCCTCCCGGATATCCTCCGACGCAAACTCAAGGATCGTCTCTCCGCAGTCCTGCAGCCCCCAGATGTTGGCAAAACCTGCATCGGCCCTCGACACCAGTTCGGCGGCCATGACATATGGCACCATCGGGAAGTTTAGACCGTCAAACCTGCGCGGGAAGTTCATCCCTATCACGCCTGCCCTGGTCAGGGCTTCGTGGTTCTCCTGCGTTCCGCGGGCATACCTGACACGGCCATCCACTATCTGCGGGCCCTCATGATCGACATCCTCGGCGTTGGGGGCAATGACATCAGCGCAGATAGCTCCGATGATCTCCAGAACCTTTTCATAGTTGTCCATGGCATCCTCAAAGTCGTGGGGTGCATAGTCATACTGATCCCTGTCCCTGTAATCCATCTCCTTGAGCCGTACGATCTTCTCCATCAACGGATGCGTGAGGTGGAACCTCAGGTCTTTGTTGTCTGTATAAAAGTTTGCCATCGGGTTGTTGTTTTTTATGTCAGACTGCTGTTCTGTTATCTGGCGTTGGCCTTGTAATACTTTATTATCTTGGGGAGTATCTCCGCCACATCGCCGTTGATCACATAATCGGCGATTGTGTTTATGGGTGCCATCGGATCATTGTTGATTGCAATGATCTTGCCGCTCTGGTCCATGCCGGCAGTGTGCTGTATCTGACCTGATATGCCGCATGCGATATAGAGTTTTGGCCTTACCGTCACCCCCGTCTGTCCTACCTGGCGCTCGTGGCCCGCGAAACCGGCATCGACGGCTGCCCTTGAGGCTGCCACCTCACCCCCGAGGACCGAGGCAAGCTCATAAAGGAGATTGAAGTTCTCCTTTGATCCCATGCCATAACCTCCTGAAACAACTATCTGAGCCGCCTTGATGTCCACCTTCCTGGCTTCCATGTGACGCTCAATTATCTCCACGGCAAGATCTTCCGGTCTGATATAGTCAGAGACAGTGAGCTTTTTCAGTTCGCCGCGGTAATTCTTATTTACAATCTCACGCTTCATCACCCCTTCACGCACCGTTGCCATCTGCGGGCGGTGGTCAGGGTTAATGATGGTTGCGATGATGTTCCCGCCAAAGGCAGGCCTTATCTGGTAAAGGAGGTTTTTGTAGGTGGTATCACTCTTTTTAACATAATGATCACCTATCTCGAGCGCGGTGCAGTCGGCTGTCAGGCCGCTGTGGAGGGCCGATGAGACCCTCGGGCCGAGGTCGCGGCCCACCGTTGTGGCACCCATGAGTGCAACCTGCGGCTTCTCATGCCTGAAAAGCCCCACCACAACCGATGTAAAGGGCATCGTCCGGTAGTGTTCAAAGACAGGGTCATCAGCCATGTGCACCACGTCGACGCCGTAAGGGAAGAGCTCATTCTCTATTCCTTCCATATTATGTCCCAGCACAACAGCCTCCAGCTTGCAGCCCAGGGTGTTGGCCAGCGATCTGCCTTTGGTCAGCAGTTCGAGGCTCACGTCGGCCGGCTTTCCTTCATCAAGTTCACAAAAGACGAACAGATTATTCACAGCAAGTATGTTTTATGCGTTAATCAACCAATTGTATGACTCTCAAGGAGCTCCTTCACCAACGATTCTATATCCTTGTCCGAGGCTGTCAGGTGCCTGGCCTCCTTGGCCTGAAGGATGACATTGTCAATCTCCTTGACCTTGGTGGGCGAGCCTGAGAGTCCGAGCTGTTCGGGATCAGCGCCAATGGCATCTACTCCCCATTCGGTTATCTTTACCGAGGGACGGCTGGCTGCGATGTAATCGGAGCTTTCTGTCTGGAGCTCGGTGTCAGTGCGGGCGTACTTGTACCTCATCACCAGCCGGGCGTGACGGTAGCGGCATGCCGGGGCGGTGCTGTTGACGGTTACAACCAGAGGCAGCGGACAGGAGACTGTCTCCACTCCCCGTTCCAGTCTGCGGCGTATAATCAGTTTTTCGTTTTCAAAGTGCAACTCCTCAGCATAGGTCACCTGTGGCCATCCGAGTTTCTCTGCTACCTGAGGCCCCACCTGGGCTGTGTCTCCGTCGATGGCCTGGCGGCCGCCAATTACCAGGTCCGGCGCCAGCTTTCGCACTGCGAGGGCCAGAGCATATGAGGTTGCCAGTGTATCCGATCCGGCAAAAGCCCTGTCTGTCAGCAGCACACCGTCATCAGCGCCCCGGTACAGCCCCTCGCGGATTATCTCTGCCGCCCTGCCGGGCCCCATGGTCAGAACTGTCACGGTGGTGCCCGGATACATCTCTTTCAGGCGCAGCGCCTGCTCGAGGGCATTCAGGTCTTCCGGATTGAATATGGCAGGCAGCACGCTCCTGTTCACAGTGCCGTCAGCCTTCATGGCATCAGGCCCCACATTGCGCGTGTCAGGCACCTGCTTGGCAAGTACAACGATCTTGAGTCCGTTCATCTCTGTCTCACTTTTGAAGGGGCAAATATAATAAAAAACAATTCCTCCAAACCGGTCCCGTAAGAGCTGTTGAACCCGGTCGAAAGTTCCGCCACAATATACTACTGTTTATCTGATATATACAATAGGTCTTCCGAACTCTCAACCAATCCGTTCGAACTTACAAACTCCTTTGCGGCAGACTGAGGCAGGGTAACGAAAAATAAATTAACTTCGCCCGCCAAACAGCCCTCTTTTTGACTCTCACATGAAAGGTAAACCCTATGCAGCCCTGGTGCTGGCTATGATATTCTGGTCATTCTCGTTTGTATGGTTCAAGATAGCAAACCGGACCTATGATCCCATCGCCATAGTTTTTATCAGGCTCTGCATGGCAATAGTCTTTCTATCGGCTTTCCTCTGGGTAACAAAACGTTTCAAGCGTGTCAGGAAGGCTGATCGCAAGTACTTCCTCCTCCTGGCGATTTTTGAGCCTTTTCTCTACTTCCTTGGCGAGAGCTTCGGGCTGACCTATGTCTCCTCCACCGTGGGCTCGGTCATAATATCGACAATACCGGTCTTTGCAGTCATCTTTGCATTCGTCATCTACCGCGAGCGGCTGAAACTGATCAACTATATAGGTGTCATAGTATCTTTTGCGGGCGTGCTGATATTCATCACCAACAGCACCGGCAGCATCACCCTTAATCCGAAGGGACTGGCACTGATGTTCCTGGCAGTGGTGTCAGCAACGGGTTACAATATGGTACTTCACAGGCTTGCCACTGAGTATGACCCGGTTACAATAGTAAACATTCAGAACATAATCGGTGCCATTTTCTTCCTGCCGCTCTTCCTGATATTCGACCTTAAAGACCTGGTGTCTACAGGATTTGTGGCAGAGAGTTTCGGCTCCATAGTGCTTCTTGCAATCTTCGCCTCGTGCGGGGCTTTCGTGCTCTTTGCCTATTCCGTCAGGCATCTGGGGATAGCGCGGGCTAACATATTCAGTAATCTCATCCCGGTCTTCACGGCCCTCTTCGCTTTCTTCATTGTGGGTGATATTATCACCCTTCGCAATGCGATAGGGATGATGGTTGTAATTGCCGGGCTCTTCCTCTCACAGGCGCGGAAGAAGAGGGTTCCGATAGTAGATACCGACTTCGCGGGAAGGACTGCGTGAGGGTACGCCGCCTGCCGTTTTACCGATAGTATTATCTTTGTTTCCAAGTTCCAATGAAATGAGGCATCAGGCTCTGGTATTCCTTCTTCTTATCTCTCTTCTGCCAGCCGGGGGACAGACCGGCGGCGACAACACCTATGAGTTTCTGAACCTCAGCCACTCCGCCTTCGCCTCAGCCACGGGAGGGATCACGGTCGCGCAGGGCAGCAATGACCTCAGCATCCCTTATTTCAATCCTGCTCTGCTGAGTCCATCAATGGACAAAGACATCTCACTCAGCTTCTCAACATACTTCGCAGGTATCAACTATGGCTACGCAGCCTATGCCCTGGATGTTGAGACCCTGGGTACCTTTGCCGCCGGGGTGAGCTTCATCAGTTACGGCAGCTTCACCGGGGCTGACGAGGCCGGTAACATTACCGGCTCCTTCACCGCCGCAGAGTATGCATTCAATATAATGTGGTCAGTGCAGATTGACTCATCCTTCACGGCGGGAATAAACATCAAGCCGGTGCTTTCGCACCTTGAACGCTATTTCTCCGCCGGTATCTGTGCGGATATAGGAGCGGCGTACCATAATGAGCGGTTATTGTTTGATGCAGGACTGGTCATCCGGAACGCAGGGTTTCAGTTAAAGAGTTATACCGGGCAGGGCGGAGAGCCTCTTCCTTTTGAGATCATCGCCGGCGCCACAAAAAGGCTTCCGCATGCCCCGTTCAGCTTCTCGCTTACTGTCAGGCACCTGGAGAAGCCTGACCTCACCCACGACTATGACACGGATGATGATATCCCGGCAGGAGGCTTCGGAGAGAATCTCCTCAGACATGTCGTCTTCGGCGTTGAGATAATCCCGGCTGATGTGTTCTGGATTGGGGCGGGACTGAATTACCAGCGCCGGTCCGAGATGCGCACACCGGAGCGGCCCGGGATGGCAGGGTTCTCGGCAGGATTCGGGATCCGTTCCAGGGCCTTCGAGCTCTCCTATGCTCACGATGCATTTCACCATGCAGGAGGATCCAATCATCTTACTGTGACACTCCGTCCCGAACTGATGTTTAAAAAATAATAGCCGCTGAACCTTATGACAGCAGTTTCGTTTTAACTTAGAGCGAATGAATAAAAAGATAATCATTACTGTTGACGGCTACTCATCATGCGGCAAGAGCACCTTCGCCAAAGCCATTGCTTCGGAGCTGGGCTATATATATATTGACTCAGGGGCGATGTACAGGGCTGTCACCCTCTACTGCCTGCGCAAAGGGCTTGTTGCAGGGGGCGTAGCTGATGCCAGCCGTATTGTACGCGCCCTCACGGGGATAAAGATCACCTTCCGGCCCGACTGTGAGACGGGATATTCAGAGACTCTCCTCAATGGCGAGTCGGTTGAGAGGGAGATACGTGACAGGGCTGTCTCGGACAATGTGAGCGCAGTAAGCACCATAGCAGAGGTGCGGTCGAAGCTGGTGGAGCTGCAGCGCGAGATGGGCGCCGGCGGAGGCATAGTGATGGACGGCCGCGACATAGGCACCGTGGTATTCCCGGAAGCGGAACTGAAGATCTTCATGAGCGCCACACCTGAAATAAGGGCACAACGCCGTTACCTCGAACTGGTGAGCAAGGGACTGCCAGCAGACCTTGACGCCGTCATAAAAAATATCACTGACCGTGACCGCATCGATTCATCAAGGGATGTCAGTCCGCTGCGACAGGCCGATGACGCTGTGGTGCTCGATAACAGCGAGATGACTCCCGCGGAGCAGATGAAATGGTTCAGGAAGCTGTACAAAAGGAGGATCAATGAAGGTTGAGATAGAACCTGGCTCCGGATTCTGCTTCGGCGTGGAGAACGCCGTGAGGATAGCTGAAGAGGCGCTCCGCGATGGTGAAGCGGTCTTCTGCCTCGGAGAGATAGTACACAATGACATTGAGGTCCTGCGTCTGAAGGAGCTGGGGCTGGTGACAATCACCTATGATGAGTTTGAACGCATGCACGACTGCAAGGTGCTCGTCAGGGCGCACGGCGAGCCCCCTTCGACCTATGAAAAAGCCAGGGAGAACAACATCACAATCATCGATGCCACCTGTCCCATCGTTCACTCAATGCAGGAGAAGATTAAGCGAGTACAGAATCTCGCCAGGGAGGGGGAAGGGCAGATTGTGATCTACGGCAAGCAGGATCATGCCGAGGTCATCGGACTGCTTGGTGCGGCAGGAGAAAAGGGGATCCTTGTCACCGGGAAGCAGGATATCGGAAGGATCGACTTCACCAGGCCCGTATGGCTCTTCGCGCAGACGACCAGAAGCAAGGCCGAGTATGAACTGGTGGCCGAGATCATCCGGCTGAACCTCGAGAAAGCCCGTCCGGATCACCCGGGCAATGAACTGAAGGTCCATAACACAATCTGCAGACAGGTATCAGGCCGTGAACCGCGGCTCAGGGAGTTTGCCAGAAAGAATGATGTCATCATCTTTGTCAGCGGAAGGAAAAGCTCAAACGGCCGTATGCTGTTTGATGTGTGCCTGAAGGAGAACCGCCGTACACACTTCGTCTCCTCCCCCGAAGAGGTTAATCGCAGCTGGTTTAGTAATGCACAGAGTGCAGGCATATGCGGTGCCACCTCCACCCCAAAGTGGCTTATACAGAAGGTGGCCGATACAGTCGCGAAGATTTGATATTGTTAGCAGTACCGATTGCCAATGGATAAAATATTAGTAATTTGGCACCGTTAATAAATAATTTTTAAAATGGGCAAAATTAATAAGATTGGCGTTCTCACATCGGGTGGTGACGCTCCTGGAATGAATGCAGCCATCCGGGCTGTAACCCGCACTGCAATTTACAATGGCATTGAAGTGATCGGCATAAGGCATGGTTATCTGGGTATGGTAAATGCCAACTTCAAGCCGCTGTATGCCCATAGCGTATCAGATACCATCCAGCGCGGTGGAACCATTCTCAAAACAGCACGCTGTGAAGCCTTCAGAACACCTGAGGGGCGCAAGACGGCCTATGAGAACCTGAGGGCGGCAGGCATAGACGGAGTGGTGGTTATTGGAGGTGACGGTTCGTTCAAGGGAGCCAGCGTCTTCAATGAAGAGTATAATATCCCGTTTGTAGGTGTCCCGGGCACGATAGACAATGACATCTTCGGAACTGACTACACAATAGGTTATGATACGGCTCTTAACACCGTGGTTGAGGCCGTGGACAAGATACGTGATACTGCCAGTGCAATGAACCGTATGTTCTTCGTTGAGGTGATGGGCGCCGAGGCAGGCCACATAGCGCTCTACAGCGGCATTGCCAGCGGTGCTGAGGCCATTATCATGCCTGAGATAAAGGGCGATTCGCGAAACATCACAAAGATGATCGAGACAGGCAACAAGAGGAAGAAGTCAAGCAATATCATCATTGTTGCCGAGGGCGATGAAGAGGGCGGGGCCATAGCCATTGCCGAGAAACTCAAGCCCGACCTTAAGGGTTATGAGGTAAGGGTCGCAGTCCTTGGTCACCTCCAGCGCGGAGGATCACCGTCGGCACTTGACCGCGTCAATGCCAGCAGGCTGGGCAACGCGGCTGTTGAGGCTTTGCTTGACGGGCAGCAGAGCGTGATGGTAGGTCTTCAGAACGACGAGATAACACTTGTACCTTTCCGCAAAGCCGTAAAGGAGCACAGAGGGCTGAACCAGCACCTTGTTGATATTATTGACATCCTGAATGTCTGACAAAAAGCATTTATAGATTGATGGAACCGTCAGAGGTATACTTCACCGATTTGCACACCACACCCTCTATCAACCTGCTGAAGAAGCTGGAGAGGCTTGTGAGGGCGGCGGGGTTTGATGAGATCGACTTCGACCGTAAGATGACTGCCATCAAGATCCATTTCGGCGAACCGGGTAACCTGGCATACCTGCGCCCCAATTTTGCGGCCCGTATAGCCCAGATGGTCAAGGACAAAGGCGGCAAACCCTATCTTACAGACTGCAACACTCTCTATTACGGTGAGCGGGCCAACGGTCCGGACCACCTGGAGGCTGCCTTCAGCAACGGATACAACCCTCTCAGCGCCGGGTGCCATGTGGTCATCGGCGACGGCATCAAGGGAACTGACTACCGTGAGATAGAGGTCAATCTCGAGTATACGGCGAAGGCTATGATTGGCACTGCCATTGCCGACGCAGACATCATCATATCATTGAACCATTTCAAGGGACACGAGCAGACAGGTTTCGGCGGTGCTCTGAAGAACCTCGGTATGGGATGTGCCTCCGTGGGAGGCAAGTTGTTCCTTCACTCCGGTAATCCTCCCGTGATCTACGAAAAGAACTGTACCGGTTGCAACATGTGTGTCATCAACTGTGCACATGACGCAGTGCACCTCGGACCCGAAAGGAAGGCTCACATTGATAATGACAAATGTACCGGCTGCGGGCAGTGTGTGGCTGTGTGCCAGTATGACGCCGCCAGGGTGGTATGGGGCTCCGGCGAAGATACCCTGAGCAAGAAGATTGCCGAGTATACGTTGGCTGTGGTCAAGGGCAAGCCATGTCTGCATGTCAACTTCATCATGGATGTCTCGCCCGACTGCGACTGCTGGGGGCACAATGACATTCCGCTGGTGGGAGACATAGGCATTGCCGCCTCTCTTGACCCGGTAGCTCTTGACAAGGCCTGTGCCGATATGGTTGTTGCCGCACCTGCGGCATGGCATTTGCAGGATAAGGAGAATGGCAATGATTTCACGGGTGTTGACAAGTTCCGTATGGCGCATGGCAACACCGACTGGAATACTGCTCTTGTTCACGCTGAGAAGATAGCAGCTGGATCTTTATCGTACAAACTGATTAAGATATGAAAGAACCTTCACCGTCGAAACGAATGGCCATCCTGATAGTGGAAGATGATCCGCACAGCCAGCTTTATTTCACCAAGCTGTTGTCGGGACTGTATGACACTGCCGTGGCATCATCGGCCCGGGAGGCATGGGATTTGCTTCACGACAGGGTGTTTGACCTGGTGTTGATGGATATCTCTCTCAAGGGAGATGAGGACGGTCTTTCGCTCACCCGTCGGTTGCGGACGGAGACTGCGTTTGAGAAGCTGCCTATTGTAGCTGTGACGGCCTATGCATTCCCTGATGACAAGAAGAGGGCGCTTGATTCGGGCTGTACTGATTATCTTCCCAAGCCGGTGAGCAGCAACGACCTGCACCGGAAGATTGCAGAGCTGACGCTTTAAAGAGCAAAAAAGTTCTGTCAGGAATAAAAAATTATTACTTTTGCGAACCTGAATTTATTCAGGAATCAGCCTCCCTCTCCGCCTTTTGGCGGGATTAGCAGGCTGCATCGGGGTGTAGCGCAGTTGGTAGCGTACTACGTTCGGGACGTAGGGGCCGGAAGTTCGAGTCTTCTCACCCCGACAAGAGAAAAAGCCTTTCCCCGCCAGCTGGCGGGGAAGGGCTTTATTTTTTCTGTGCGATGAAAGCTTGCTTTCGGGAGCATAAGAAAAAATAAAGACCTGGAATGAGCGAAGCGAATGACAGGCTTTTTCTCTTTCAGCCGGCCCCTGGAAGTCCGCGAGGCCGACCGACGGGAGGGCGAGCAATCTTCTATTTCCCTTTCAGCCGGCCCCTGGAAGTCCGCGCTCCGCCAGTTGGCGGAGCGCAATCTTCTCAATCAATGTCATCTGCCCCCTGGAAGATTGTCGCAAAGCCCCGCTTTGCGGCAATCTTCTCCCCCGGCAATTAAAATAAAATGGCCTTGTAAATCAGATCTTTACGAAGCCATTGTTATTAGTAGTACAAAAAGTAGTTTTCCAATATTTGAAAATCACTAATTTTGTTCTTCATCATACACAACTAATTCTTTGATTAAAAATTCTCTTCCGCGAAGCACCTCTTTCTCAAAACTATGGCAGTTTGAGCAATAACCGTCTGTTTTTAAGATATTAAAAACTTCGCCACAATCCACACATTTTGCCTCACCAGGTATCATTTCAATTTCTAGTTGAGTATCCTTAAAAAATGGTTTATCCAAAGTCACAACAGGAAAATACTCTTCCATGAAAGAAGGAATCACAGAAGAAACTTCTCCAACTTGCAAAACTATAGCTCTTAGTTTTTGAATTTTATTTTTAACTACTAAATCTTCTACAATTTTTACAACTTCTACTAATAAACTTAATTCGTGCATTGATTTATTATCAATATTTACTAAATGTTTCTTTAATTTTTCTTATTGCAATTTTAACTTCTCTTTTTGGAATATTCTTTAATACTTCTTTTGGTATATCTTCATAAGCGACTTGTCCAACATTGTTTATCTTTTTAAGACTAACTGCATCAAATTTACACATTACTGTACAAACACCACAACCCAGGCATTTACCTTCATCAATAACAGCAACACCGCAGCCCAAACATCTTAAAGTTTCTTTCTTTAATTGCTCTTCTGTCAAAGTTGCCCTGGTATCTTTAAATGTTCCATCATTTTCTTTAATATGCAATGGTCTTTGTCTTTTGGTTGTATCATAATCTTTGAAAACCAAATTATCTTTGTCAATTTCTGCAAATCCATTGTATGGGCGACCAATAGTCAAACTTTGTCCTTCCCAAACTGAACGATGAAGAGAAATTGCACCTTGTTTGCCACTAGCTATTGCATCGATGGCAAATTTTGGTCCCGTAAAGCAATCACCACCAACAAAAATATCTTTCTCATCAGTTAAATAAGTAAAATCATCAGCAACTACAGTTTTATTTCTGTTTAATTTCACATCAGTTCCGTCTATTAAATTACCCCATTCAATTGATTGTCCAACGGAAAGCAATACATGGTCTGCTGGCACAGTTATGATATTATTATCGTCATATTTTGGTGAAAACTTACCGTCATCATTAAATACTGATAAACATTTTTTGAATTCTACTCCAGTAACTTTGCCATTTTCAATAACAATTTTATTAGGACCATATCCATTATTGATTGTAATATTTTCAGATTCTGCTTCTTCAATTTCTTCATCTAAAGCTGGCATTTCTTTTCTTGCTTCCAAACAATATATATTTACTGTTTTTCCGCCAGTTCTTGTTGCAGTTCTTGCAACATCAATAGCAACATTACCGCCACCTATTACTACTACATTACCATTTAGTTTATCTGCATTATCCAAAGCCACATTTCTCAAGAAATCAACACCTGTAATAACACCTTTAGCATCTTCACCTTCCAAGCCAAGTTTTCTTCCGCCTTGAGCACCAATTGCAAGATAAAATCCTTTAAAACCCTCTTTTCTTAATTCAGGTATTGTAACATCCTTACCTACTTCAATTCCTGTCTTAAATTCTACTCCAAGTTCACGAAGCACATCTATTTCTGATACAATTACGTCCTTTTCAAGTCTAAATGCTGGTATTCCTAAAGTTAGCATCCCACCAAGTTTTTCTTGTTTTTCGAATACAGTAACCTTATATCCATCAATAGCCAAATAATATGCACAAGATATACCTGCAGGACCAGAACCTATAATGGCAATTTTCTTTCCATAAGCATGCATTTTTTCAGGAACAAATCTTGATTCAGATTCCATATCTTTATCTGCAATAAAACGCTTAATATCATCTATTGCTACAGGATTATCTATAAACCCACGAGTACACGCATCTTCACATTTATGAGGGCAAATTCTTCCACAAACTGCTGGCAATGGATTTACTCTTTTTATTACTTCTAATGCTTCTCTATATTTACCCTGGCTGGCAAATCTTATATATCCTTGAATAGCAAGATGTGCCGGACATTCAGTAATACAAGGAGATGTGCCAGTTTCTGGCACAACCAATTTGCGATTATTTCTAAAATCAGGGTTATATCTTTCTTTGCTCCACCTATGATCATCCGGCAATTCCATTTCTGCAACTTTAATAGGTGTTTTTGTACAAAGTTTTTCTCCAAGTCTAATAGCATTGGAGGGACACTTTTCTACACATGCACCACAGGCTACGCAATTATCTGGATTTACTTCAGCCACATAATTTGATTTACTCATATTAGGTGTATTGAAGTATTGTGAAGTTCTTAAGGCAAAACATACATTGATATTACAATTACAGATAGCAAAAATCTTGTCTTTACCGTCCATATTTGTAACCTGATGAACACAACCTTCTCTCTCTGCCTTCAATATTATCTCCAATGCTTCGCCTTTGGTTGCACGACGCAATTTATTGGTTCTAACACCAGCATCAGCCAAATCACCTAATATGATACATTTTTCATCTTCTAAGTCGCCACAGCCTTCACCCATAATTCTGCGACTTCTTCTGCATTGGCAAGCGCCAACAGCAATTTGTCCATCATATTTATTAAGCCAATAGCTAATCTCTTCATAGTTAGCTTTTCTAGATTCTCCACTTATAGCAGATTCTACAGGAATAACTCTAAGTGCACCTCTTCCTAAAGGTATTTTGTCAACCATTGGAGCAATTGTGGTTCTGGTATATTCTTCAAAAGCTCTTGCTATTTCCGGATGGCTTTCAGCCTGTTCTTTATTAAGAATCATTATTTCGAAAATTCCAGGAACATAAATTGGCACACTGTACTCATATCCTCCTTCAACTTCTCTACATTCTACTATTCCAACATCAAGACATTTCTCCAGAACTTCAGAACAGTGTTCTTTTGTTTTGCCAATATTTTTTGCAACTTGTGCTGGATTTACATAAGTTCTTCTTTTTTTCATTCCAAGAACTACTTCTGCCATTTCATCAGTGACTAATTTCTCTAAAACATAATAGTCAGGCATATCTTTAGTGATCGTTAATCTCTTACTGCCTCGAATCAGCCTTGCTAAATCCACAATACATTCTCTTAATTGTTCTGCCATTTTTGTGTCTCCCAATTTTTAAAATGTCTTAATATTCATTCCAATTTTTAACTTCAGTACGTAGCCAATTAGCCCACTCTTCAATTCCTTCACCTGTTTTAGCAGTAATTGGAATTATCTTGATGTTTGGGTTTAGCTTTTTAACTCGTACTTTAACAGCCTCTAAATCAAACTCAAAGAAACCTATTGAATCCATCTTGTTAATTAATAAAACATCAGCGATTGAAAACATTAAAGGATATTTGAGAGGTTTGTCATCTCCCTCCGGCACACTTAAGATCATGACATTTTTCACCGCTCCGGTATCAAATTCAGCGGGGCATACTAAATTGCCGACGTTCTCAAGTATTACCAGGTCGATTCCATTGGTTCCCAGACCAGCGAGTCCCTGCCTGGTCATATCAGCATCTAAATGGCACATTCCACCTGTATGCAACTGAATAACTTTAACGCCGGTTTTAGAAACTGTGAACGCATCCACATCAGAATCAATATCAGCCTCTAAAATGCCGATGCTCATTTCATCCTTTAAGGTTTCAATGGTTCTTAAAACAGTTGTTGTTTTACCCGAACCCGGTGATGACATCAGATTGAGTAAAAAGGTCTTGTCCTTTTTTAATTCGTCGCGAAGAATATTCGCTTGTTTATCGTTGTTTTCGAAGACACTTTTCTTTATTTCAAGAATTTTATAGCGATCCATTTTATGCTCTTTTTATTTCTTAGTACATATTTTCGGCAATCCCACTTTTATTGGCTTTTGTTTCGGCCAATCTTTAGTCCTTTAACGGGTTATTGGCCTTTACAGCATCATCTTACCATTGTCACTAATGGTTCTTGTGCAGGCGTAGTTTGGCACAAAAAAGTTTAGTTAAAGAAACCACGCCAAAACCTTCATATAACCCGCAATTCCGGCAGGATAAGACAGGTTACCCCGATCTTCTGCTGATATAAATATCTCATCAACATTAAAAGCGGCTGTAATTGTTAAAGATGCTTTTTCTGCATATCTGTTTGTAAAGCTCTTCCAATTTGAGAAGGAAATTGTTACAATATTTCCAAGAGAGTTTACATGATTCACATATTCAAAACCCAACACTAGCACCTCTTAATAATTTTAATGTTTTGTTTTAATCTTTGATAGTGCTATAATTTTTCTGTGCGATGAAAGCTTGCTTTCGGGAGCATAAGAAAAAATAAAGGCTGGAATGAGCGGAGCGAATGAAAGGCTTTTTCTCTTTCAGCCGGCCCCTGGAAGTCCGCCGTGCGCCAGGAATTAGATTTCATCACCTGGTTTCAAGTAAAATCCGATTGCATTAAGAGATTCACTCTTACGGTAGTATTCAGGATCAGTTAGTTTTGTATTTTCCGGCCGAATAACTTTTATCATTACACTGCCATCCTTCGGTTTCATAACCTGAACACCTTTTGTCGACCTGCTTTCTACCGCATTGATCTGAGAAGTGTTAAACAGAACCACCTTTTTAATGCTGCTCATTGTAACCAGATTAATATCATGTTCAATGAGTTCAATAAAGATCAATCGCGATTCGCCATTGAATGCATTCCTGAGTTTTTTCCTTGTGTACTCGGTTTGAAAACTTTCCATAGAAATTTTCCCGATTTTGCCATTTTCAAATGCCACAATCAGAAAACCTTTATATCTCTTTTCTCCGGTCAGATAGATCGGTTTTTCTCCTGGTTCGAAATCAATTTTCTGCAGTGCCTGAAACTTGTCCATAAGTTCCTTTTTCTGAACTTTGTATACATTACACAGGGAAGTAAAGACAAGGATCTCACTTGAATTAGAATCGTCCCCAACTTTAATCGCTGTGGATTCGGAAGGCGATTCTCTAATCAAACTATTCCTTTCTTCCATTTCTATTCTCCTTTTCAGACTTTCTGCACTTTGCATTGTTATCAGGTTTTAATTAATACCCAAAAATGGAAATTATTCTTTTCCTTCCTTCATAATTCTCAGGATTTCTTTGCAGTCAGATTTCGGGTTTTTAGTTTAATTTTGATTTTCCGGGGGGGGGCTTGTCTGCAGGGAATGGGAACAGTCAGGAAATTCATTTCATTGAAACTATAAAATATGAAGCTGGACCTGCAGGGCCTATACTCTAAAAGAAAAAATCAAAATCTGGAAGGCGAAGTTCTCCTTTGTATCCAGGTCAGGGTTGAGAAGTCAGGTCATCAGCTCCGATATACCGGCCACTGTCACCGGCCTCGACATGCCGGTCTATTTCCTGAGTGGGAGATATGATCTGACAGTCAATAAGGATCTGGCAAAAGACTACCTGAAGAAGGTAGAGGCTCCTGTAAAAGGGTTCTACACTTTTGAGAATTCGGCTCACAGTCCGATGTTCGAGGAACCGCAGAGACTGCAGGAAATTTTAATTACCGATGTATTGAACGGCTCAACAACACTGGCTGACAAGAACTAATTCACTTCAGGGATTGACATTGGAACCATCATAACCTTCCAAATGACATTATAAGGTTGAATTAATATTTTAAATTGCATTAGCGTTTTAACTTAAAACTGAAGACCAATGAAAATTCTCAGAGGAACCATTTTCGGGGGAATTGCTTATTTTCTCCTGGGGTGGCTTGTATGGGGAATCCTGCTCATGGATTTCTTTTTAGCTAACATGAATCAATGTACCAGCCGCACTGATGGCGAAATGATATGGTGGGCCATCATCCTTTCAAACCTGGTGATGGCGCTTCTGCTGACCCTTATCCTGAACTGGGCAAAAGCCAGAAGCATCATCGACGGCCTGAAGTTTGGAGCACTGTTCGGATTACTGTACGGATCAGGTATCGCATTCTCATACTGGTCGATGAGCACTACGTACCTTAACGCCGGGGCAATGATTGTTGACATCGCGGTGACAACAGTCGTCATGGCAATTGTCGGCCTGGTGATAGTATTGACCTGGGAAAGAGGAAAATAAAATCAATCCATCAAACTGCTCTCGACCAATGGTCTTTCATGATCCCGGATGACGTCCTGACTACAAAGTCAGCATCATTACAAGTGGTCACAAAACGATGACCAGGAATCTCGACCCTTCCCAGAACCTGGCCGGGTCTGTCACAGTCAGAGTGACTGTTTCGGCATCAACGGTAGTCAGCTGATAGCTGCCCGAAGGATGAAGTGTAATAAACTCCATTTTATCGAGGGTACCCTTGAGGGTGAAGGTTGTCTTCTCACGTATGTCCATTTTCTCCAAACTGCTGCTGCTAAGCGACGGCGACAGCACCATCACCCTTCCCAGGAAGCCGAGAAACCCGCCGGTTTTGGTAATGACATTCCTGCTTATAAGCTCGTCCTTCGTACCTGCAGTATACCAGACAGTGTTCAGGTTACCGGTCATCTCACTGATGGTTCCTTCCATCTCACTGATATTTCCGGTCAGGGTCTCAATGTTAGCGGTCTGTTCTTCGATGGTGGCAACAAGGGCCGCGCTCTTCTCTTTCATAACATTGATCAGGCTGTCTTTCTGTTGAGCCAGAACCTTGAGCTTCGACACCTCATCTTCAAGCACCTTCACCTTTGAGCTGGCACTGTAATACCGGTTTCTCGCAGACTGGTATTTCTGCTCCGTATCCTCCATCAAGGAGGTTATATTTGCTATTGCCTGATCCAGCCTTGCCGGCAGATCCCCGGCTGCCGCCTGCTGTCCTGCAGCGCCCTCCTGCCCGAGCAGCGCACTGAGCTTTGCATCAGCGTTGTTCATTACGGAAAGGTACTCCTTCATCGTTGACTCGCTCTTTGCAAGCTGAGTGATCAGATCCTGTTTTTCAGCTTCGAGCTGTTCCGACATAGTCTTGTACTTGCAGCCGGAAAGGCTAAGTACCACCATGATAATGATTAATGCTTTGATAGTTTTCATATCAATGGGTATTTATGGTTTGACATGGGTTAATTGAACTAAAAATAGTAAATTTATGGGAAAGAAACAATTTCTTAATGCATCTGCCTGATGAAAGTTATGGGGTTAAGATGCTACATACCCATCTCTTAATAGGTTTTCGCCTAAATTATGGCAGTAAAATGATAATAATTAAAACTTAATAGAATAAAAACCGGAAAGGCTGCCGGAATAAAAGCAAAAAGGGACTGGCAATATTTTTACCATACCCCTGTAATATCATGAGCTTTCAGGGCTATTTCTCCTCTGATTCTTCCGGCGAAGGTATCACGAGGCGCATGTCAGGCATGGCAAAGATCACTCCCTTGTTTGCCTGCTTCAGCTCCTGAACGGTGATGTCATATATTTTTGCTATGTCGGCAAGAGACTCCCCCTTCTGCACCTTATGGATCTTCTTCTTCACAAGCGGTGTCTTTTTTGCCTCGGTCTTAGATTTTGCTGCAGGGGCCTGTGCCACCTCCTCCGTCTGCTTCACGGCATCGGTTGACTGTTGCACTGTCGGCGGCTGCGATTGTGTTGAAGGCATTTGCCTGGCCTCCACTGCTGGTTGGGCCGGTTTGCCCGTTCCCGGAGTTGAAGCCTGACGGTCGCCGGTGCCGGCGGCAGCAGGTCTGGTCTGGACATTTGCCGGAGGCGCATCCACCTCTTCCTGTGCTATCATTGATGATGCCACCGGTATCCTGAGGACCTGCCCGGCCTGTATGCCTCCGGCGGGTATCATATTCTCACGGTCTATATCCAGGATCGTTACCCTGTAAGCCTTCGCGATAGAATATAGTGTCTGCCCCTTTAGCACCTCATGCATATAATAGTTCTTACCGGAGTACACTATCTTCTCCCCGGAGATGCGTATACCTGTAGCCGGATCGTATGACGGTCCTGCACCGGAGGCGACAGGCTGTGAAGTCCGTGATGCAGGCTGAGCCACGGCACGCGCAGGCGAACCTGAGCCAGCCATGTCTTCACGCGACGGGATCCGGAGCACCTGTCCGGCCTGTATGCCGCTTGAAGGAATCACATTCTCGCGCTCAATCTCGGGAATAGTAACTTTATAGGCCTTCGAGATTGAATATAAGGTCTGATTCTTCAGCACTTCATGCATACGGTAGACCTTGCCTCCGTTGATCATTTTTTCATTTGATACCTCAACCGGCACCTGGGCGATGACGACAGCGGGCAGTATCAAACCAATAACTAATGCTAATACAGGTAAAATTCGTATTTCCGACATAAGAAGGGCGTTTTCTCAAAAGCAAAGGTAATATTTTCATATAATTGAAACACTGCTACAAAAAAGTTAAACATAATTATATAACGGTTGTTTTATTCCTTTGTAAACCAGTAATAAATATCTAAAAATGAACCACACACGCCGGATGACAAGCATCCTCAGGAATGAATACCACGGTGGAGGCATCGATCTGGGCAATTTTGCCGAGGATCCGATAGTGCAGTTTGAGCGATGGATGGAAGAGGCTATTGCCCATAGTGTAAAGGAGCCCAACGCGGTGCATCTGGCAACTGCCGACGCAGCCGGCAGACCGTCGGGGAGGATAGTCCTTCTGCGCGACTTCACTGAGCGGGGTTTCTCCTTCTTTACCAGTTACGGGAGCCGAAAGGGAGATGACCTGGAACAGAACAACCAGGCCTCGATGACATTCTTCTGGAGCGAAATGTACCGGCAGGTAAGGTTAGGCGGCCGTGTCTACAAGCTCCCGGCAGCTGAATCCGACGCATACTTCAGGAGCCGGCCGCGGGAGAGCCAGATAAGTGCGATGGCGTCACAGCAGAGCCGTATCCTTGAAAACAGGGAGCTGCTGGAAAAGAACGCTGCTGAGATTGATGAAAAATACAGGGATCGACCCGTGCCAAGACCCGATGACTGGGGCGGCTACTACCTGTCTCCCGAATATGTTGAGTTCTGGCAGGGCAGGGAACATCGCCTGCACGACAGGCTGCAGTATATTAAAGCTGATGGCGGCAGGGGCTGGACCATACGCCTGCTCTTCCCTTAATAATTACATATATCAGCTGCTGAACTGCAGCTCCGTGAGGGTTTTGTATAGCCCGTTGCCTTTTGAGAGCAGCCCGGCATGGGTACCCTGTTCAACTATCTTTCCGTCACTCAGTACAATGATCATGTCGGCTTTCCTGACAGTCGAAAGCCGGTGAGCTATAACCAGTGAGGTGCGGCCTTTCATGAGCTTCTCAAGGGCCTCCTGTACCAGCCTCTCAGATTCTGAATCGAGCGAGGAAGTTGCTTCATCAAGTATCAGTATCCTGGGGTTCTTAAGCACTGCCCGTGCAATGGCAATGCGCTGGCGCTGGCCACCGGAGAGCTGCACGCCCCTCTCTCCCACCACGGTATCCAGCTTGTCGGGGAACGATTGGATAAAGTCCCACGCATTGGCCTGCACTGCTGCGTCGATGACCTCCTCCTCCCCGGCACCCGGCCTGCCGTACGCAATATTCTCGCGAATGGTTCCCCCGAAGAGGAAGACATCCTGCATCACTACCGCCATCTGTGCCCGCAGAGCCGTCATAGGAAATTCGGCACTGTCACGTCCGTCGAAAAGGATTCGTCCGTCGGTCGGGTCGTAGAACCTGAGCAGAAGCGATGCAATAGTCGATTTGCCGGCACCGCTCGGCCCTACCAGCGCTATCTGCTGACCCGGTTCCACGGTGAAGCTTACCTCCCTTAGCACAACCATCTCATCACGGGAGGGATATCGGAACCCCACCCCGTCAAAAGCTATCTTCCCGTGGAGGATATGGGAGGGTGCCGCCTCATAACCCGGATCAATCTCTTCCGTCTTTTCATCGAGGATCAGCAGCAGGTTCTCCGAGGCTCCTATCGTCTTCTGCAGGCGGGTGTAGACACCTGCCATCCCTGCTATGTTCCCGCCAATGAAGCCTGAATAAATTACAAAGGAGAAGAGCTGTCCGGCCTCCATCTGTCCGCCTGCTATCATCGTAGCCCCCCTCCAGATGACTGCAGCCATCGAGACAAAAAAGCCCAGCACAATGAATGATACTGCTGCCTGGTACTTGCCTCCCTTGATACCGGCTCTGGCCACCTCCTCCGTCTTATCGCGGTAGCGCCCGCTCTCAAAAGCCTCGTTAGTAAAGGCCTTAACATTCTGGATGCCCTGAAGTGTCTCTTCAACAATTGTATTCGATTCGGCTACATAGGCCTGTGCCTTTTTTGAATAGCGGCGGATAGCACGGCCTGAGAAGAAGGCAAGGAGTGATATGGCCGGAATGATTGCAAGGGTGAAGAGGGTCAGCCTGAATGAGCTGATCATCATCAGCGTTATGCCTCCTATGATGACAAGCATCTGCGAGAGCAGGTCAGCAAGGGTATTCGTAAGCGAATCCTGAAGCAGGGATATGTCTGAGGAGATCCGGCTGTTGAGCTCCCCAACCCGCCTTGAGGAGAAGAATGACATCGGCAGCCTTATCAGGTGATCGTAAATATGCTGCCTGATAGAAGCAAGGGTCTTCTCAGTGACATAGACAAACAGCCTGGTTCGAGCATATGAAAAGAGAGACTGGCCGATAAGGATGGCCAGAAGGATAATACCTGTCCGGTGAATCTCAGAATTAACCAGCCCCCTGTTGGCTATATCGACCATATCGCCAAGAAGCTTCGGGAACATCAGGCTGGCTGACGTCGACAGCAACAGGAAAAACAGGCCCAGCGCAAACTTCCACCTGTACGGCCTTAGGAACCGGTACAGCTTTAACAGCTGTTTCAGTCCTGAAGATGACGTAATATTCCCGGGTGTTTCAGACATTGTGTGTGATCTGTATCCTAAGAAATGCAAATATAGGTCATAATGTTCACTGCCGGTAAACAAAACTTTCAGGATATTGGCAGCCTGGCCTGGTGTTCAAGATGTGAAAACAGTGTTTATAAGTCGGATGGTATCAGCCAGTATTGGATATTCACTATTTTTATATTTTTAAGGTGCTATTATAAACCATATGACAGCCCTTGACAACCTGAGAGATCTTGTACTCGCTCCCTATATCCTTAAAGCAACCGCTCTGATAAGCGTCCACAGGGATGTGGGAGGCAACCAGTTCCGGCACAGTTTCTCTACCCTGGGGATTCTGCTGGATTACAAATTCTTTAACAACAGCATACTTTTAAAAGCTTCCCTGCTGCATGACGTACTCGAAGACCTGCCCGAGACACAGGTTGATGAGATAAGGTGGATAGACAGCGATGGGACGGCTGTAGTCGAACTCGTTCTGGAGGTGACAAAAAGGAAGGATGAGACCAAGTCGCAATATCTCCAGCGGGTACTTGAATTTGGTTCTCAGAATGCTTTGATACTCAAGTGCGCTGACAGAATAAGCAATCTCACCGATCTCCACCGCGACATACAGACTGACCAGAAAATCTCAGATTATCTCGATCAGACGGAAAAGTATGTGATTCCGATGGCTCAACAGGTCAATGCCGACATGCTCATTGAACTTACAGACCTTGTTGCCAAGCGGAGAAGGATCGTTCGCATGCTGGAATCCGACAGGCAAAACGATTAAGAGTCCAATTGTCTGACCTCCAGAAAACGGTTTCAGCCCAGCAACTGCTTAACCTTCGCTGATATCTCCCTGCCGTCAGCCTTGCCTGCCAGTTCTTTGGTGGCGACACCCATGACCTTACCCATGTCTGACGGTCCTTTGGCTCCCACGCTGTCAATGATGGCCTTCAGGGCTTTGCCAAGCTCTTCATCGCTCATCCTGGCCGGCAGATATTTTTCAAGTACCGCAGCCTCAGTTTCTTCCTTCTCATACAGGTCCGGTCTCTTCTGCTCCCTGTAGATAGCCGCTGATTCCTTTCTCTGTTTGACAAGTTTCTGGATGATCTTTATCTCCTCGTCCTGTGTGAGGACGGTATTCTGGCCTCTCTCCGACCTGGCAAGGATGAAGGCTGTCTTAGCTGCCCTCAGTGCTTCAAGGGACATCGTATCCCTTGCTTTCATGGCAGCCATCAGGTCGCCTGCTATTTTCTCTGAAAGTGACATGTTGCTGATAGTTTTGTTAAACCCAAATCAATAACAAATTTACATCATTTTAACCTCGTCTGTGACCAGATGTGGCCAGGGCTCCGGTTATGGCTGCCACGGTGGTCAGGATATCTCCTTCGGTCACTGAGCCCATATGACCCACCCTGAAATAGTTGTCCTTTATTCCGGGCAGCAATCCGCCTGCCAGTATCACATCTGATGATGCAATGGCTTTCATGAAGTCTCCTCCCCTGACCCCTTCGGGATAATAGGGTGCCGAGAGGGTGTTTGCGCTGACCTCCTCGCTGACGGGGATCATCTTCAGACCCAGGTCTCTTATTGCCTCGCGGAAGGTGACAGCTCTATCCCTGTGCCTGCTGAACCGTGCCTCCATCCCCTCTTTGAGTATCAGCCTGAGGCTCACCTCCAGACCGTTCACCAGGTTTACGGCGGGCGTCCCGAAGTAGGCCGGGCGTCTCTCCTCGTAAGCCTTCATTACCGGCAGCCAGTGCGTCCAGTCGCTGTAATAACTGCCCACCGGACTCTTTCTCTTCTGCCATGCCTCCATGGCCCTGCCGGAAGCAACAAGCAGAGCCAGTCCCGGGGGTACTCCCACCGCCTTCTGCGAGGCTGTGAGCACTACGTCTATCTTCCACTCCTCCTGCCTGATGACCTCGCCGGCAACGGAGCAGACCCCGTCGAGCACAGTGATGACGCCGTACTTTTCTCCCAGCGCTCCCAGCGGCTCCGGGTCAACCCTCACCGCGGTGGATGTATCTACATGGGTAAAGGTCAAGAGCTTGTAACGTGCCCTCTTCAATTCATCTTCCACCGCTTTAAGACTGACCACGTCCCCTGTTTCTGCAGCAAGCACGGTCACCTCGGCGCCGTAGCGTTTCAGCAGTGCAGCGTATCTCTCACCGAAGTAGCCCGTTGAAAGAACCAGTACCCTGTCGCCCGGTTCGACCAGGTTGGCCCCGGCCATGTCCATTGCAAGAGTGCCGCTGCCTGCCATGATGAATGGCTGCCCTCCGGGCGCCATCCACACCTCGCGCATCATCTCCAGCGCATGACCGAATGACTCTATAAAGTCTGGCGCCACGTGGCTGGTCGTCGGCATTCCCACAGCCATCATCACCTCCGGTTCGAACTCTATCGGACCGGGTATCATTAACAGTTTTCTGCCTTTCATCGTAGTTTATTGATTACCCTTGTAAAGTATCAGTCCCTCTTCCTGCATCACTTCCTTCAATTGCTCTCTCATATTCTCATCTGCAGGCAGCAACGGTCTCCTGACATGGCCTCCGTAGAGTCCGAGCAGGTCCATCGCCGCCTTGAGTGCCGGCACGCCCCAGCGTGACGTCACCGCAGAATTGAGTGGTATAATTTTATGCTGCAGCTCCTTCGCCCGGGTTAGTTCGCCGGCGATGAAGGAACGGTAGATCTCAAGGCAGTGATCAGGAGCGATGTTTGCGCTTGCCAGTATGCCGCCGACGGCGCCCATGGCCAGTGCCGGCAGAAGGAACCCCGCGCCTCCGGCAAGTACCTGGAAGCCAGGCTTTGCATTGCCGAGCACCTCACCCATCTTTACCACATTGCCGCCCGACTCCTTCAGTCCGACGATATTGGGATGTTCTGACATGGCGATGATCATGCGCGCAGTCATGTCCATCCCTGTGTTGGCCGGCATGTTGTAGACCAGAACCGGCACAGGGGACGCATCCGCCACATCGAAATAGTGCCTCACCAGCTCCGCCTGATTCATGTTACCCTTATAGTAGAAAGGGTTGAGGACCAGTACGGCATCCGCTCCTGATGCGGCGGCAGCCCTGGTCAGGGAGATTGTCTCGCGGGTCGACTGGCATCCGGTGCCGGCGAGCAGGATACGGCCTGCGGGCAGCGCCTCGCGGGCAGCCTCGATGGCGGCAATCTTCTCCTTTTCAGAGAGCATAACCTGCTCACCGTTGGAGCCCAGGATCAGGATACCGGAAAGATCATAGCCTGAAAGCTTCCCGATATTGAACCTGATCTTGTCCGGCAGCAGATTCTCATTCTTGTCAAATGCTGTTGGCAGAGGCGGGAAGATCCCGCTGAAACTGAGTGTGGCCATAGTGTCTGTATGCGTTATTCGTTTTATTCTTTCTTACTGCTCATTGAATAAGGCCGGGCTGCCTGGCTGACGCCCCTCTCCCGATCCGGCTCAGGGCTCATTGTGAAATTCAGCGTACCTCCGGCCGTGAGCTGATCATGCCTGACATAATTCACATCCAATGGCTTGCCGTTAAGCCGGGTTTCCTTTACATAAAAATTTTCGCTGCCGTTCTCCGGGGCACTTATCACCAGTTCCTTCCCGTCTGCGAGGGTGACTGTGACCTTACGGAAGAGCGGTGAGCCAAGCACGTACTCACCCGTTCCGGGAGTCACCGGGTAGAAGCCGAGGGCGCTGAAGACATACCATGCCGAAGTCTGGCCGTTATCCTCATCGCCGCAGTATCCGTCAGGTGTATAGTTATATAGCTTGTCCATCACCTCCCTCACCCTCATCTGGGTCTTCCACGGCTCCGGGGTGTAGTTGTAGAGGTATATCATATGCTGCACCGGCTGGTTACCGTGAGCATAGTTTCCCATGTTCATGATCTGCATCTCACGGATCTCGTGTATCGGGAACCCGTAATACGAATCATCAAATATTGGCGGTACGATAAAAACAGAGTCGAGCATCTGCGCCATCATCTCCTCTCCGCCCATCAGCTCTGCCAGTCCTGCCACATCATGAAACACGCTCCATGTATAATGCCAGCTGTTACCCTCTGTGAAGGCGTCGCCCCACTTGTAGGGGCTGAAGGGCGACTGGAAGGTGCCGTCGAGGTTTTTGCCCCGCATGAGTCGCCTTTCAGTGTCGAACACGTTCCTGTAGTTCTGTGTCCTTGCTGCGTAGAGATCGATCTCTGCCTGGGGTCTGCCCAGCTCCTGTGCCAGCCTCCAGAGGCACCAGTCGGCGTAGGCATATTCAAGTGTGCGTGCCACATTCTCATTGATGCCGGCATCATACGGCACGTATCCCATTGTGTTATAGTATTCAGCCCCGTATCTTCCAACGGAATGTACAGGTCCGTGTCCTCTGGTGTTCTTTACCATTGCATTCCAGAGGGTATCGATGTTATAGCCTCTGATGCCTTTGAGCCAGGCGTCAGCTATCAGGGAGGCTGAGTTACTTCCAATCATGCAGTCGCGATGGCCAGGGCTTGCCCACTCGGGAAGCCAGCCGCTCTCGAGGTAGGCGTTGACGAGGCCTTCCATGATGTGCGAGCTCATCTCCGGATACATCAGTGTTATGAGGGGCATGGCGGCCCGGAACGTATCCCAGAAGCCGTTGTCGGTATAGAGCCTGCCGGGCAGCACCCGGCCGTTGTAGGGGCTGTAGTGAACAATGTTACCTTCACGGTCTGTTTCGTGGAACATCCTGGGGAACAGCATGGTACGGTACAGTGTTGAATAGAATGTACGCACCTGGTCATCCGTTCCGCCCTCCACCCTTATGCGTCCCAGCTCACTGTTCCAAATCTCACGGGCTGCGTCGCGCACCTTGTCAAAGTCGCGCTCACCCGTCTCCCGCTCAAGGTTAAGCAGTGCCTGGTCATGGGAGATAAAGGAGGATGCCACACTGGCAGTTACTACCTCTCCCCTGGTTGTACGAAACCCTATGACGGCTGCAGCATGATCACCCTCCTGCGTTGCGTTTCCGGGCATGGGCTTGCCGTCGAGCCATGCCGAGCAGAAGTCGATCTTGCGGTCAAAGACGATAATGAAGTAGTTGTGGAAGTTTTCCGGCACCCCCCCGTGGTTGTTGCGGCAGTAACCGATAACCGTGTTAGCGGCGGTGTCTACCTTTATCATTGAGCCTCCGGCGAAGGCATCAATCACAACTGCTGATGAATCGTTCTCAGGAAAGGTGAACCTGAACATGGCCGATCTCTCTGTCGGCGTCACCTCTGCAGTGATGTCATAGTCAGCAAGATATACACTGTAGTAGTAGGGCCGTGCCACCTCGGCCTTGTGTGAGAACCATGAGGCGCGCTGTTCCTCTGTGATCCTGTTGCCGCCCGTGACCGGCATCAGAGAGAAGGCAGCGTAATCATTGATCCATGGACTGGGCTGGTGAGTCTGTTTTATCCCGGTAATCTTATGATCATCATATGTATATCCCCAGCCGTCACCGTTACGTCGTGTCTGCGGCGTCCAGAAGTTCATGCCGAAGGGCAGTGCAATGGCCGGGTATGTGTTGCCGTGCGAGAGGAGGTATTCCGAGTCGGTACCCATCAGCGGGCTGGCAAGGTCTGCCGGCCATATTTCTGTTGCTTCCGGCTGCCTGCATCCGGAGAGAATTATTGCAAAAAGCAGTGTCAGCAGGGCGGGTTTTGTCACCCGGTGTCTGTTTACAATCATAGCATTCATTTGTCCTGTTACTTGAGTTTGTACAGAATTTTATTCAGCACCATCTCCGGGGTGAGCCATTGGAGGCATGCCAGGTCGCCGCGCCGGCACTCTCCTTTTCCGTAGATTGTGCATGGGCGGCATGTCAGTTCCGTGTCGGGGATCTGGACCTGGTTCCCTTCAGGCATGCCCCAGGCGCTGAAGCCTGCGCGCGGGTGCGTGGCGCCCCAGATGGAGACCGTATCAACACCCAGCATGGCTGCAAGATGCATGTTCGACGAATCCATTGCTATCATCAGATCGAGCTGTGAGATCAGTGCTATCTCCTCATCAAGGCTTATCCTCCCGGCCATGGGGATAGCGCCGGGGACCAGTGACGCAAGGTCATCGATACTCTTTGCCTCATCGGGGCTGCCGAAGAGAAGGAGGGTACATTCCTTCCGCGATTTCATCATCCTGAGCATCTCCGACATCTTGTCTGCCGGCCACATCTTCAGCCTGTGCCGGGCAAGAGGGGCAACACCAACCAGGGGTCCGGGCCGTCCGGCGGTGTATGACGCGGTTTTCTCCTTCGCCGTCTCTGATGGCCATAGCCAGGGACCGGGCAGAACGGTGAAGGGGTAGCCGGCGCGGGCAAATACATCTCCGTAGCGCTCGACGGTATGGCGCAGTGAACCGGTCAGCCTCCCGCGAACAAGCTTTCGCCTTGCGAGCCTTTGCTTATCAATGACGGCGATGCGGCAGCCTCCGAGGCGGAACAGGAGACGGAGTATCTTCGACCTGATCACATCATGCAGGTCTGCAACAGCGGTAATCTTATACTTAATGCGAAGATCCTTCCAGACACGGAGCAGTCCGGTGAACCCCCGGTGCCTGCCATGATGATCGGAAAGGAATACTCTTACCCCCGGGATATCACGCACGAAGCTGTCAAACGGTTTCTTGGTGACGAAGATGAGCTCCTCGCCCGGGAATGAAGCGGCAAAGGAACGCAGAAGAGGCAAGGTCATTATCACATCACCCATTGATGACGTGCGTATCACAAGAAGGCTCATCTTAATACTTTTCGTAAGATTTCTCTTCCACCAGACCTGACCCGGTGGCAAGGTTTATCCGTCTCTTTATCTCTGAACGCAGGTCATTCTTAAAATAGACAGCCCTGGCCGTCTCAATGAACTCGTGGCCAAAATCCTTTTTACGTTCAAGATCCCTGATATGATCTTCAATATCCCAGAGCTCGGCATTGACCCTGAAGAGCTCGAGGTACAGAGGGTCACTCTTCTTCAGGAAGGCGGCTACGGCCTTCTCAAGTATCAGGTGTTCCTTAACCAGGTTCACCCGTTTCTCCGGATCGGTGATCTTCTCCAGCTTTAGTTCGATGATCGTCAGTTTATCGGCTATCTCTCCGTTTGATACCTCAATCTTCATGAAGGGTTCTTTGAACCTGTAAAAATAAACTTTTAATGCGAATGGGCAACCGTTGTCACTGCGGGTCAACGTCGGCATGGATTCGCAGGAATCCTTTCCTTGGCATCTTCATTTCGGCCTCCATGGCCCTGCGCAAAAGCTCCTTCACCTTTGATGGAGAGAGGCTGCTGTCAATCTTAACCATGATTGTCTTGATGTACCAGTTCTGCACCTGCATTATCACGGGGAACTCCGGTCCGAGGAGATGGCTGCCGAGCTGTCTGCGCAGGCCCGCTGCCAGTCGCTCAGCCGACAGGTTCAGTTCATCCTGGTCGCGATGCCTGACCGAGAGCCTGATGATCTTCGTGAAGGGAGGATAGCCGAAAAGCGATCTCTCCTCAAGCTGGCTGTTGCACATCGCCTTATAGTCATGTTTAAGCACCTGCCTCAGGATTATATGCGCCGGGTCTGCTGTCTGAATGATCACCCGGCCACGGCGGGTGCGTCTCCCGGCCCTGCCGCTGACCTGCTCCATCAGCTGGAAGCTGCGTTCAAAAGCCCTGAAGTCAGGGAAATGCAACATGTTGTCAGCGTCAAGGATGCCCACCACTGTCAGTCTCTCGAAATCGAGCCCCTTGGATATCATCTGTGTTCCAATCAGGATGTCTGTATCGCCTGCGGCGAATCCTGACAGTATCTCCGAGGAGGCTGTTCTCTTCCGTGTGGTATCCTGATCCATACGTGCCACCCTGGCGGAAGGGAAGAGCAGTCTGATCTCCTCTTCGATCTTCTCTGTGCCGAATCCTTTTGCTGTCAGGGCCTCTGATCCGCATTCCGGGCATGATGACGGCAGCTTCGTGCTCCGGCCGCAGTAGTGGCAGACCATCTTGCTGATGCTTTTATGATAGGTATAGCTGACCGAGCAACTGGTGCAGCCCGGAACCCACCCGCAATCAGGACACATCAGGTAGGGAGAGAACCCCCGCCTGTTCTGGAAGAGTATCACCTGCTCTTCCTTTCCCAGCGCCTCCTCGATGGCTTCAAGGAGCCGTGGAGAAAAGTGCGAGACCATTTTCTTCTTCTTGCCGAAGGTGCGTGTGTCGGCAACGATCATCTCAGGCATCATTACGTCACCGTAACGGGTCAGGAGTTCTACCAGACCGAACCTGCCGGATGATGCGTTATACCAGCTCTCCAGCGAGGGGGTGGCTGACCCGAGCAGGGTCCTGCCGCCATGGATGCGCGAAAGCATCATGGCGGAGTCACGTGCATGGTAACGGGGTGCCGGATCATACTGCTTGTATGATGAGTCATGCTCCTCATCGACGATTATCAGTCCCAGGTCCTTGAAGGGGAGAAAGAGAGACGACCTGACACCAAGGACGGCGCTGAGTGTGCCGTCACTGACCTTCCTCCTTACCTCGCGACGTGCGGCAGGAGTCAGGCGCGAGTGGAAGACACCGATAGAATCCCCGAAATGCCGCTGGAGACGTTCGATTATCTGTGTTGTCAGAGCTATCTCCGGAAGCATGTACAGGACCTGCCTGCCCCGGGCAAGCTCCTCCTGCATCAGGTGGATATAGATCTCCGTCTTGCCGCTGGAGGTGACCCCGTGAAGAAGCACTGTCTCGCGCTCTTTAAACATTTCCCTGATGGTGTCATAAGCCCTGGTCTGGACATCATTAAGGCTTGCAGGCATTGTAACCTCGCGGCCATCGGCTGTGGCAACACGCCGTTTTCTCCTTGTAACCTTTCCTCCCGGAAGATCCTCCGCTGAAGGAATGGCTGCCTTCATCACCTCGCCGGGGTAAGCCATGTAATAATCAGCTATCCAGAGAATGAAATCAGTGAGACGGTCATTGACCGATGCCTCTTCCGGCAGTAATTCGCTTATCTCCTTCGGTACAAATCCTTCCGGAGGGTTATTGTGAATGCTGATGACAAGGCCTGTTGCGCTACTGCTCCGGCCAAAAGGCACGGTGACAATGCTTCCCCGACGCAGGTCAGCCCGCAGCTCCTTTGGTATGCCATAGGTATAGCTGCTGCCCACGGCAACAGGTATGATAATATCTGCGAACTCGTTTTGCATCACCGGAAACGACGGCAAATTATAAATAAAAGGCTGTACGTGCCGGCCTGCCGGCCGGAATTTATCAACGGCAGTTGTTTTATGAGGCTAACTAAGGGCTGCTTTTACCTTTTCGGCAGCATCGGTGAAGGTTGATGCCGCAATCACCTTCAGTCCTGAGTTGTCTATGAGCTCTTTTGCCTCAATGGCATTGGTTCCCTGCAGCCGCACAATGACCGGTATGGTTATATCACCGATGGTCTTGTATGCTTCAATAATTCCTCCGGCCACACGGTCACATCTGACTATCCCGCCGAAGATATTGACAAGTATCGCCCTGACATTCGGGTCCTTGAGAATTATTCTGAACCCGGCCTCCACTGTCTTAGGGCTTGCGCCGCCGCCCACATCAAGGAAGTTGGCGGGCCTGCCTCCGGAGAGCTGTATCAGGTCCATTGTTGCCATGGCCAGGCCGGCACCGTTTACCATGCACCCAACGTCCCCGTCGAGTTTGACATAGTTAAGATTGCTGGCGGAAGCCTCAACCTCCGTGGGATCCTCCTCGTTCAGGTCGCGCATCGCAGCCAGCTCAGGCTGCCGGTAGAGTGAATTGTCATCAAGTGATACCTTGCAGTCGACCGCCAGAATCCTGTCATCACTTGTCTTGAGGAGCGGGTTGATCTCCATCATTGATGCATCGGAGCTGACAAACGCATCCCAGAGTCCGCTTATAAAGTGTGTCATCTCCTTGTAGGCCTTTCCGTGAAGGCCGAGGTTGGAAGCGATGGTCCGCATCTGGAACTCATGGAGGCAGCAGGTTGAGTCGACCACTTCGGTAAAGATCGCCTCAGGGTTTTTTGCGGCTACCTCTTCTATATCTATGCCGCCCTCAGTGGAATAAATTACAACGTAGGCCGACCTTCTGCGGTCAAGCAGAACTGACAGGTAATACTCCTTGATTTCGGACTCTCCCTTATAATATACATCGCGGGCAACGAGCACCTTGTGCACCACTTTCCCCTCGGGGCCGGTCTGAGGAGTCACCAGAGTCATCCCAAGCATACGTGAGGCGACCTCTGCGGCCTCTTCCGGGGAGCGGGCTATCTTCACCCCTCCGCCTTTGCCTCTGCCGCCGGCATGTATCTGGGCTTTGATGACGAAGATCTCAGTACCGTACTTTTTCTGAAGCTCTTCGGCCACCATCCTGGCCTGTGCGGCTGTCTCGGCAATGAATCCTTCCTGTACAGCTACTCCGTGAGCCTGCAGGATTGATTTTCCCTGGTATTCGTGAATATTCATGACTGCGTATATGATAATGGGTTACAAAAGTCTCTCTATGCATTTACGTATGTAATTTACTCTTTTTTATAATTAATTTCGCACTAGTGTCCCGTTAAAAGTTGCTGTTATTGAACAGGTTAGGAGCATCATCAATTGGGACTAATGCTGGCGATCTGCTAAAGAGTTCATTTAGAGGCACTTTCTCAAAAGGAGTTATGCCGCAAATTTGAGAGAATGAGTACAATGTCTGATCTATCTTCCATCGCTTTTTTGCGATAGCAAGAATAAGGAACATGCACAGTGCAATCCATATCTGACAGAATACAGCGTTTTGACTGGTACCATAAAATGATTTTATTCTGAGATGCTGCTTGATCCATTTAAAGAAAAGTTCAACCTGCCAACGCTCCCTGTAGAGTTCGGAGATGGTGAGCGGATCAAAATCCATGTTGTTGGTAATGAACCTGTACACAATACTGGTAGCATAGTCTTCATACGTTACCATTCTGATGGGTTCGTGGTAATGTTTCTTCGATTTGTATCCTGTAAGTCTGATCAATTCATCACTGACAACACCCGTCTGATTATCAATACTATTGGAGCCTTCAACAACATACTGCATATTGTCTTTTGCCCTGGAGACAAAAAACGCTCTCTTCTTGTGGATGAGATTGAACATCCGAAAGAAATCCAGGTAGCCAAGATCAATCACATAAATAGCTGCAGGCTCTATGTAAAGCTTATCGAGGATCTTGACATCATGCACGGAAGCCTCGGACAGATAGACAAAAACTGGAAGATTGCACCTAAGGTCCAGCAATGTATGCATCTTAATACCGCCCTTGTTTTCCCTAAAGGTAGCCCATGGGCAGAGCTTCAGACACAGGCTTATAGTGCTGCTGTCAAAGGCATATACAAGATTGTCGATATCAAGCCTGAAGTTATTATCCCTTTGATACATCGGGCGTGCAATATCAATAAGCACCCTCGCAAAATCTGCATATATGCGCCAATCACGAAGCTCATTAGCTTTTGCAAGGGTGTTTCTCGGAACCGCATGCTTAATGCCGCAGTGATAGAGTTTGCCAGAGACTGCTTTCAGACAGTTTTCTATATCCCGAAGACTGTCTCTTTGGGTCAGCTGGGCAAAACTCATAACATAGAAATGATCCCGGCAGGTAAATTGGCGGACTCGATGGTTCCCGTTATAGCGGTCAACACATTTATCGAATTCGTATTCGGGTATCATGGACATAAGCTGAGCAAAGACGGTCTTCCCTTGATTCATGGCGATTATCGTTATGATATCGCCTTAAATGTAGATTTCAAATCGTTTAAAAATTCAATCTTTGTAATGTATTTATTACTAACTTATTATATATTAAACTCCCGATCTTAACGGGACACTAGTGTTAATTTCGCTAAAATTTTCATGAATGAGGAAGCTTTCCAATGATGAGCTGAACCGAAAGAGTGTATCTGAGTTCAGGTCATCTGCCAAGTCGCCCTTCATCATTGTGCTTGACAATGTGAGGAGTCTGAACAATGTTGGTTCAATTTTCCGCACCGCAGACGCCTTTCTTGTTGAGGCTGTTTACCTGTGCGGCATTACCGCCACTCCTCCACACCGGGAGATTCACAAGACTGCGTTGGGAGCTACCGAATCGGTTGCCTGGAAATACTATGACAGTGCGGCTGATGCAGTGGGAGAGTTAAAGGCGAAAGGGTATCTGATAGTCTCTGTGGAGCAGGCTGAGGAGGCTGTTGCGCTTGACTCTTTTGCTGCCGAAGCCGGGAGGAGCTATGCGCTGGTCTTCGGGCACGAGATCAGGGGAGTGAGTGAGGAGGTTGTAAATCTCTCGGATGCCTGTATAGAGATACCCCAGTACGGTACGAAGCACTCGTTCAATGTGGCTGTCAGCGCAGGCATAGTGTTGTGGGAGCTGGCAGGAAGGAACACCGTCACGCCATAAAAAAACCCCGTCTGCCATCCGGCAAACGGGGTTCTGATTTTATAAAGTACTGTTATTGGGTAACAGACTTGAATGTGTCATCCATAAAGAACTTCGAAAATTCGAGATCAGTACGTGCGTAGTTCTTCCAGTCAGAGTTGTAGCCGATAGCTTCACGGAGACCGTTGAGAACGCCGTCCTTGTCATCAAGCCGTGCTGCGATAACAGCCTTGAAGTATGAAGGTGCGCCGCACTTGCAGGGTTTCACTGAATCCATGGTTGTCTTGGCCTTGTTTATATCACCCTTCAGAAGCTGTGCAAGAGCAAGGTTCATCGTGGGTTTGTCGCCGAGCAGGTTGACAGCCTGGTCATATTTGCCGTCATGAATTGCGATGGTACCAAGTCCGAATTTGGATTCCGGGGTGGCTGCTGACATTGAATTGAAATACTCAGCAGAAGCCTTTACATCACCGGCCAGGAGAGCAGCGAAGCCCATGTTGTTCTTAACAACATCATCATTCTTCAAAGCCTTGGCTTTTTCGAGAGCTACCATAGCCTCTTCAGCTTTGCCCATATTCAGGAGCGTCCAGCCTACGTTGTTCCATGCGCGGAAGCACTTGGGTTCCTTAACTGTAGCCATCTCGTAATACTTGAGCATCTCATTGGGATCTTCAGTCAGCGTGGCAGCGTATAGCAGCTGCTCAAGGCTGAGGGTTGAAGCGTCACCCTTGATTGCGGTGAGGATCTCATCATCACTGAGGCCGATAAGGTCAACGTCGACAATGAATTTCGACCTTCTGAGCAGGGGAAGGATATCTTCTGCGAGAGTTTCATAGGCTGTAGCCATGTTCTTGATCTCCTGTTCGCGGACGACGGGATCCTGGTACATTGAAAGTACTCTAAGGACAAGCTCCTTATCAGCCATTGAAGACTCCTGTACGAGGGTCTTGAAACCGTCCCAGTCTTCAGCAGTTGTCTGCGTAGCAAACAGTTCATTCAGCTCGGGCATCTTGCTGTACTCCTTCTTGAGATACTTCTCTGCTGCCTTGCCTCTCTGCTCTGACAGTTTCTCGTTAAGTGTGAGAGGACCGTCAGGTGAAGCGTATGAACTTGTTGTAACGCTCTTAACTGCCATTCTTTCGTTCTGCATGACGAGGGCGACATAATCCTTGAGAGCCTGAATATCGGCAGCCTTAAGTTCGGCAGGTTTAATATCTGACCGGTTGATATTATAGAGAATATCAGCCATCTTCTGTTCGGGAACAATCCGCTGATAGTTGTCTTTCAACGAAATAGGCATAGCATGATCTTCAACCAGTGTGGAGGTAGCAATTACGCCGTCAGCCAGCTTGATAGGATCAAATGCAAGAACCTTATCTTTCTTGGTTGCTTCAACGCGGAGCATAAACTCAGATACCTTCATCTCAGGTACATAGTTTACATCACCGGTCCAGTTGATGTTTCCGCCTTCCCAGCTGATCGGCTTATTGTTAGCCAGAACCTTTTCACCCTGGGCGTAGAGGATTTCATCAAAAGCTGTTTCACCACCTTCATAAACCAGGACGGGGGTGATCTTAAGTGTGGCATTCTTGTCAAAGTACTTCTCCGGATAGGTAGCCTTTACCTGTGCGGCAACAATTCCTGCATGGGTCTCAAGTACTTTGGGAGTGATCTCATACTGGACAAGATTCGCGTTTTTCTTCATCTTGTCGAGACTGCTGCAGCCTGACATTAGTACAGCAGCAAGCAGAATGACAAAAAGTCTGGTGAAATTTTTCATAATTTGTTTTTTATTAGTTGCGATCAGTTTCTGTATAATAACAATTATACGATAATTTATGATTTGGTTGCAAATTTAAGATATTTTTTAGTCAATTCGCTCTATTAGGCTATTAAATATTCAGAAATTGCGAAGATTAATTCCCGGCTCTACAGGCTCACGGAAGATCATATCCGTCACTCTCAGGTAATCTTTATGGCTGGCCACAAAATCGATACCTGAGATATCAAGCACCAGGTAGCGGTTCTCCGGATTTTGCCGGAAGAAGTTAAAATAGCTCTCCTGTATACCTGTAAGGTAGTCTGCGGTGATTGACTGCTCGTAATCCCTGCCTCTGGCAGCAATGTTTTTGAGGAGTCTTTCAGGGGGCACATGCAGGTATACATAGAGGTCCGGCTTGGGCAGTGAGCTGTAGATGATATAAAAAATCTGACGGTAGAGGCTGAACTCATCCTGCTCCAGTGTTTTGGAGGAGAAAACCAGTGACTTCATGAAGTAATAGTCTGCCACGGTAAAGCTTCTGAACAGGTCCTGTTCCACCAGTTCCTCCTTTAGTTGCCTGTAGCGGTCAGCAAGGAAGGAGAGCTCCAGGGGGAAGGAGAACCTGGAGGGGTCACTGTAGAATTTAGGCAGGAAGGGGTTATCGGCAAACCGTTCGAGGATCAGTTTTGCGTTATAATCCCTGGCGATCATCGAGGCCAGGGTGGTCTTCCCCGCGCCAATATTTCCCTCAATAACAATATAGTTATACCTTACGGTCTCCATTTAAATCCCTCATTGCAATCATTATCAAAAATAGCATATGAAGGTCACAATACCAATAAAAAAGGAGAGACGCACAAATTTGAGCGTCTCTCCTGCTGATGCACGGCGATTCCCGAACGGGGATTCGCCTTATTTTATTGGTTCAGGACTTACCTGTCATCCCTCCTGCGGTCATTCGGGCGACGGTCACCGCGATCACCGCGATCACCACGGTCACGGTCATGTCCGCCTCTGCCACCATCGCGTGAGCCATGATAATCCCTTCTTTCAGTATGTTCGCGCTTGGGTGGTTCAACATAGCCTTCCGGCTTGGGAATCAGCGGCTTGCGTGAGAGTCTCAGCTTGCCGGTCTTCTGATCCACCTCAATCAGCTGTACCTCAACGATATCGCCTTCCTTGAAGAGATCTTCCACAGTTTCGACCTTCTTCCAGTCCATCTCGGAGATGTGAAGCAGTCCGTCCTTGTTTGGAAGTATCTCCACAAAAGCTCCGAACTGGGTGATTGTCTTCACCTTCCCGGTATACACCTTACCTACCTCGGGGACAGCGCAGATAGAGTTGATCCTGTCGAGTGCAGCCCTGATAACCTCGTAGTTGTCGCCGAAGACATCGACCATACCCTGGCCGTTGATCTCCTCGATAACGATTGTGGCACCTGTTGTTGCCTGTATATCCTGGATGATCTTTCCACCGGGTCCGATAACTGCACCAATCATCTCCTTGGGGATATAGATCTTCTCTATTCTCGGGGCATGAGGCTTGAGTTCCGGTCTCGGTTCAGCGATTGTCTGTTCCATGATGTCAAGTATATGGAGTCTCCCCTTGCGTGCCTGGTCAAGCGCCTGCTTGAGCACCTCGAATGAGAGTCCGTCTACCTTTATATCCATCTGTGTGGCTGTTATGCCGTCACGCGTACCGGTGACCTTAAAGTCCATGTCGCCCAGGTGATCTTCATCACCGAGGATATCTGACAGTACTGCGAATTTGCTGCCGTCCTTGTCGGATATGAGTCCCATGGCAATACCTGAGACCGGCTTTGCAAGCTTGATCCCTGCATCCATAAGCGCCAGTGTGCCTGCGCATACTGTGGCCATTGATGATGAGCCGTTGGACTCAAGGATATCTGACACGATGCGGATTGCATACGGGTTGATTTCATCGGCTGGCATCATGTTCTTCAGTGCCCTGTGTGCCAGGTTGCCGTGGCCTATCTCCCTGCGGCTGGTGCCGCGGGCAGGCTTGGCTTCGCCGGTGGCAAACGGCGGGAAGTTATAGTGGAGGGTAAATTTCTCCGATCCCTGTTTCAGAACCTCGTCAATCATCTTCTGATCAAGCTTGGTGCCCAGGGTGACAGATGTAAGTGACTGTGTCTCACCGCGGGTGAAGATGGCAGAGCCATGAGCTGCGGGGAGAGGATCAATCTCACACCATATGGGACGAATCTCATCGAGCTTACGGCCGTCAAGACGCTTGTGTTCATCAAGAACGAGGCGGCGTGCAGCTTCCTTCTCAACATCATGATAGTACCTGCTCACGAGGGCAGTTTTTACCGGGTTCTCATCAGTGTACTGTGCGAGGAATTCCGCCTTGATGGCATCAAAACCGTCACTGCGGGTCTTCTTGTCGGCACCGGTAGCAGCCAGGGCATAGCACTTTTTATAAGTCTCATCCCAGATCTTTTTACGCAGATCCTCATCGTTGACCTCATGGCTGTACTCTCTCTTGACCGTCTTACCAACCATCTCAGCCAGCTCTTTTTGTGCAACGCACTGGACCTTGATAGCCTCATGGGCAATACGCAGGGCCTCGAGCATGACCTCCTCCGAAACCTCTTTCATCTCGCCCTCAACCATCATTATGTTATCATAGGTTGCGCCTACAATAATATCAAGGTCTGCATTGGCGATCTCAGGAAGTGTGGGATTGACAATGAACGCTCCGTTGATACGGGCAACCCTGACCTCAGAGATGGGACCGTGGAACGGAATGTCTGACACTGCAAGCGCAGCTGAAGCTGCCAGTCCTGCCAGTGCGTCAGGCATGATGTCTTTTTCTGCCGAGATCAGGTTTACTGTAACGAACACCTCAGCGTGGTAGTCATCAGGGAAAAGCGGACGAAGAACCCTGTCAACCAGTCTCGATACGAGTATCTCGTTGTCATTGGGTCTTGCCTCTCTCTTGAGGAAACCGCCGGGGAAACGGCCTGATGCCGCATACTTTTCCTTATACTCAACTGAAAGAGGCATGAAGTCTGTGTCCTCTTTCGCATCCTTTGCTGCAACAACCGTTGCCAGGAGCATGGTACGGCCCATCCGCACCACGACAGAGCCGTCAGCCTGCTTGGCCAGCTTGCCTGTCTCAATTACTATTGACCGGCCATCGCCAAGGTCAATG
>JBGSLG010000156.1:0-2844 GCA_041740815.1 Bacteroidales bacterium | reverse complement strand
ACCGGCATCATCTCCTCGATGACGAGGAAAGTCTCGCCTCCTGTTCCCTTGAGCAGGATTTTTCCGGACTGTTCAACCCTCATCATTCCGTCAGCCTTCAGAAGGATTGCATCACCCGAAATGGCGGGAGGCAGGACTCCCCTCTTCTTATCGACCAGCAACTCCTTAGAACCGGATGCCATATCAAATCTGTAAACGGATGTAAACTTTCTGTTGTTTTCAAAGCTGTCAGACCTGTATATCACCCTCTCACCGCCGGAGGTGACTGCCGGTTCATATCCGGCTCCGGCATCGCTGGTTATCACTATTATGCTGCCTTTGCGAGTATCAAGCACAGACAGCCCTGTGTATCCTTCGGCTGACACCAGGAGATAGCGTGAGCCCGGCATCACGCCCGACAGAAGGTATGACCCGTTGCCTTCAGTCCTGACCCTAGACACCCCTTTCACCCTGATCTCCTGAGCACTGACGGCTAAAGTAAGGAAGGAAAGAATTAACAGTATTGACGTTCTCATTTCGTTGTGTATTGCCATTTAAAGATAATTATTTAGTGCGTAATGCAATCAGGATTTTTTTACTCCGGATCTTCTGATATTTATCAGGGTGTTGGAATACTTAATATTATTAACTTTGATGGACATCTAAAGCAGGCTCAACATGATGTCACAAGAAATCTTAAAGCAATACGGTATCACCGGGGTAAAGGGATTAATCTATAATCCATCCTATGACAGATTGTATGACGATGAGCTCTCCCCCGGTCTTGAAGGGTTTGAGCGCGGTATCCTGACCGAGACCGGGTCTGTGGCTGTCGATACAGGAGTCTTCACCGGACGCTCGCCCAAGGACAAATATATAGTTCGCGACAGCAAGACTGAAAATACTGTCTGGTGGAAATCGGAGACGGCTACTGTCTCTGACAATAAGCCACTCAGTGCGGAAGCGTGGGAGCACTGCATGAGGCTGGCCGTCAGTCAGCTCTCAGGGAAGGAGCTTTACGTGGTTGATTGTTACAGCGGGGCCAATGCCGACACCCGTATTAATGTCAGGTTCATCATGGAGGTTGCCTGGCAGGCCCATTTTGTAAAAAACATGTTTATCAGGCCTCCGGAGGAGGAACTTGAAAGTTTCAAGCCTGATTTTGTGGTGCTGATGGCATCAAAGACCGTGAACCCGGAGTGGCAGCGGTTTGGAATGCATTCAGAGAATTTTGTGCTCTTTAACCTCACGGAGAACATGGCTATCATTGGCGGCTCGTGGTATGGAGGAGAGATGAAGAAAGGCATCTTCTCGGTAATGAATTACTACCTTCCGCTTAAGGGAGTTGCTGCCATGCACTGCTCTGCCAACGTCGGGAAGATGGGTGATGTAGCCATCTTCTTCGGGCTCTCGGGCACCGGCAAGACAACACTCTCCACAGATCCCGACAGGGCTTTGATAGGTGATGATGAGCATGGCTGGGATGACGCCGGGGTATTTAATTTTGAGGGTGGATGTTACGCCAAGTGCATCAATCTGAGCAGGGAGCACGAGCCAGACATCTACAGGGCCATACGGCGCGATGCCCTGCTTGAGAATGTGGTCGTTGACGCAGAGGGAAGGATTGATTTCACCAGCAAGGCCAAGACCGAGAACACCAGGGTTTCATACCCTATCTACCATATTGACAATATCGTCAGGCCGGTATCCAGGGCCGGACATGCCAAGACTGTCATTTTCCTCACGGCCGATGCCTTTGGTGTTCTTCCTCCGGTTGCCAGGCTAACTGAGGAGCAGACACAGTACTATTTTCTGAGCGGTTATACAGCCAAGCTGGCGGGGACCGAGCGGGGTGTCATTGAACCCCAGCCCTCCTTCTCAGCCTGCTTCGGTGCTGCATTCCTGCTGCTTGATCCGCTTGTCTATGCCCGTGAACTCACACGGAAGATGAGGGCTAACGGGGCTGAGGCATGGCTGGTGAACACAGGATGGACAGGAGGGCCTTACGGAACAGGAAAGCGGATGGATCTCCCTTCAACAAGGAACATAATCAACGCCATCCTGAACAGATCACTTGACAACACAGAGTTCGTAACGCTGCCGGTGTTTAACCTCGACATACCCATGGCGGTGGCCGGAGTGGCGCCCGGGCTGCTTGATCCGCGACGCGCATGGGAGAGTCCTGAGGCATGGGACAAATCAGCCAGGTCACTGGCAGAAAAATTCATTAAGAACTTCAGCAGGTTCACTGCGAACACGGAAACGGCAAAACTCGTATCTTCGGGTCCTAAGCCGTAACCTAAGAAAAATGAACATACTGTTATCACTGCTGGCATTCGTGCTGGCTTACCTTGCCGGCTCCATCCCCAGCGCCGTCTGGGCAGGGAAGTTCTTTCACGGAATTGACGTAAGGGAGCATGGCAGCGGCAATGCCGGGGCTACCAACACCGTCAGGGTTCTCGGATGGAAGACCGGCATACCCGTGCTGCTGTTTGATCTCTTTAAGGGATGGCTGGCAGCGTCACTGCCTCTGTTTCTCGGAGCTGCACCAGCAGGTGCTGAGCAGCTGACAGCGTTGCAGATTATTTGCGGCATGGCTGCCATACTCGGGCATGTCTTCCCTCTTTTTGCAGGGTTCCGCGGCGGCAAGGGCGTTGCAACCACCTTCGGCGTGCTGCTGGCACTGCAGCCATGGCTTACCCTTACTTGTGCAGGCATCTTCCTTGTGGTGCTCCTGATATCCGGTTATGTGTCACTGGGCTCAATGATATCAGTCATCATGTTCCCCGTGCTGCTGATGACTCTCTTTCATACCCCATCACTACTCTTCAAAATCTTCGCGGTGCTGGTTGCTGTTGCCGTTGT
>JBGSLG010000155.1:0-2448 GCA_041740815.1 Bacteroidales bacterium | reverse complement strand
TTGCCATCATCAGTATTTAAAATTGTTCGTGGCAAAAGTACCGGGCAGATGTCAGGTCAAAGTCTCAAGAGGCATTCCGGAAGTTCCACTTTCCGGAAAAATGAGTCTCACTTTTTATGAGACCTCTCAATATAATCAGTTGGAGAGATGCCTTCAAACTTCTTGAAGGCCCTGTAAAATGAGGCTTTTGAGTTGAATCCGCAGTTATAGGCAATGCCCATAATGGAGAGATGATTGTTCGCCTTTAAGATGGATTGAATTTTAAACTCCTCAATCCTGTACTTATTGATGAAATCAAAAAAATTCTGGTTAAGCCGGGTGTTGAGCACTTCTGAAAGGAATTCAATTTTGACATCAAGCAGCCCACTCAGCCTCGAAATAGTTATTTCCGGATCAAGGTAAGGCTGCTTCTCCTCCATATTCCGGATGAGAGTTCTTATAAAGGCATCGTCAGTGGTTATGGCAGGGGAGGGGATTTCATTTGAAGCCGGTTTACCATCTGACTTACGGGTTACTACCACGCTGTTTATAAAGATATTGCCCTGACGTATCCCGAAGTAACCAAGGAACAGGACATATACAGTAGCAAAACTGTTTGTAAGAAACATCAGGTATTTATAGGTCGCGAAATGGAAGATCAGGTCAAGGATAAAAAGGGCTACGTTGACTGAATAACATATCAGTGCGGCAATTGTAAGTGCGTTCAGCCATCCAAGGTCAATATCCTCAATTTTCGAGTACTGCTGCATCAACCTGTCACGTCTTCTCCTGATCAGGCTGAGTGCCCAGCTATTATAGCTGATGGTTGACACACCTATAGCCAGAACTGTTATTTTATACGAGATCTGTTCCTTGAAAAGGTCATTTTCAAGGAACAGGATCTTTTCCGGGACAGTCAGACTTATAAAATTGAAATACTGAAAAACCGAAAAGAAGATGAAGGGGATGAAGTGTAGGAGGTACAGGGGTTTGAACCTGAAATCTGGCTCAGACAGGCTCTTTATGTAAAACCACAATGACGGGCCGTGAAGGAAAAGGAATAACCAGCTTATATTGGTTATTGCAGAATATGCGTGATTGTTTTTTATGTTCTGTAATTCAAGATAAACACTCCCGATGCTGATTGCGTACAACATGAAGATTACTCCGAGAAGATAATCCGGAAGCGATCTGTTCTTTTTCCCTAGCAGAAGCAGTAGCAAAAATATGGATTCGAAGGTTCCTATTATGAGGATGTATTCCATTTCTATCGTCCATAAATGCTCTTATAAAAGTAAGGATTTAACCAGGCAAGAGGAAAGGAAATTCCGATAAAACGTAAACTGTTATTAAACAGCTTATATCCTTTCCCAGGTTGATTTCATCAACGGATGTTTTGTTGAACCAAAATTAATCATTGAATGCCATGCATAACTCTTTGGCCAGTCCTTAAATACTTTGACTATAATGAATAGCAACCAGAGGAAATACTGTTTATTAAAGATTACACAAAGAGCTGACCGCGATTGGCAGTTCACACCACTAGCAGGAAGCACCGGATAAACGTTGACTTCTCCCCTACTGTGCCTGACATAGCGTGTCTGCGCGACTAATTCAGGACTGGCTACTACTTTTTCTACAGCGTGAAGAGATATTGCAGCTTTACAAAATACTGGCGCCCTGTTGTCCTGTAAAAATTACTGTCATCGAGGTCATATTCAAGATAGTCCTGGGTCATGCCCGCACAGAACATCGTAAAGGCGTTGAACTTGTAACTCACCAGGGGATAGATATTGAATGAGTTGTCGAAGGTATTATACTCCCCGATGCCCCTTACAAAGAGTTTCCTTGTAAACTGGAACGTGGTTACGTTTCTGAAGATGTGGCCATTATAGAACTCATCGCCACTTGCTATGCTCTCCAGGCGTGAAGTCGACCATGAAAAGGATGTCTTGAGCCATGAAACCGGTTCAAGGGAGAGGCCGGTTGTCAGGTTATAGCCCTTCCCCAGTTCGGGTTCTGCTGATCGCCTGATGCTCTTACCTGCAGATCCGGAAAATGTAATATTGACACCTTTCAGCGGTTTGGTGGAAATATTGTACTGTGACCTGTTAGCCCCTTTGAACATTATATCGCTGAATCGCTCCTGGTTCACCACCATATATGTATAGCTCATCTGGGTCTGCCCGATCATGCTGACACTGAAACCTGGCTGAATAGCTAATCTCTTGAATTCTCCGTCGTAGTTATATCCCAGTAATGCATTTGAGAATACCTGCATTCTCTGTATGACTTTCCCGTTTATATGGAAGGTATACCTGTGGTTCATGTTGCTGGTTCTTATGTTGACCTCCGGGAACATCCCGTTATAGGTCTGATAAGTGGGGGAGAAGTTATTCTGGACAAGCGAGAAACTGTATTTTCTCCCGGCCCTCATCAGGGAGAGGTGCATCCCTCTTCCGTAGTATT
>JBGSLG010000154.1:0-12507 GCA_041740815.1 Bacteroidales bacterium | reverse complement strand
CCCGCTGAACCGTGTGGATCAAGCGGGATTTTCTATCTGGCTGGTGTCGGTTATTTGCGGGCTGCTCTGGTGGTACCGTCTGCCGGGGGTATTGTGCTGCGTGCAGCTTCGGCTCTGCGAGCCTCGGCAGCTCTCTCTTCGTTGGCTCTGGACTGGGCGGCTCTCTCGGCGTTGGCTCTGGCTTCGGCAGCTCTGCTTTCAGCGGCTCTCTGCTCGGAGGCTCTGCTTTCGGCAGCTCTCTGCTCGGCGGCCCTGCTTTCAGCGGCACGTTCCTGTACTGCTCTCTGCTCAGAAGCCCTCGCTTCAGATGACCTTCTCTCAGATTCCCTTGCTTCGGCAGCTCTGCTTTCGGCAGCTCTCTGTTCGGAGGCTCTGCTTTCAGCGGCACGCTCCTGTACTGCTCTCTGCTCAGAAGCCCTCGCTTCAGATGACCTTCTCTCAGATTCCCTTGCTTCAGATTCCCTTGCTTCAGCAGCCCGATCCTGTGAAGCCCTTACTTCAGATGTCCTGTTCTCAGCTTCAGTGGAGACCCTGCGTGCTTCCCTGGTTTCATAATCAACTGAAGACTCAGGTGCCCTGTTGCTCACGGTGGCGGGAGACCTCCTGGCGGGGGTTGCATCCGATGCAGTCCTGCTATCCGCTCTGGTACCCGTGCTGTTCACGGACCTGCTTTCGGTGGCGGTCCTCCTGCCGGTTTCACTGGCTGCATTCGGAACAGTGCCGGTGACCGACTGCGGTGCTGCGTCCCTTCTTTCCCTGGTACCGGCGGGAACCCTGTCTCTTACATCGCTGTTGACCTCGGAACGTGTCCTGGTATAGAGTGCAACACCTTCGCTCCTCTGCTCGGGACGCGAGTAGGTCTGCCTGTAGTTGCCCTCAGCTATCCTGTGGCGGACCTCAGGCGACTCCTGGCGGATACTGTGGTAGTAGAAGTCGTTGTAGCGTCTGTACCTCTGTATGTCACTGTGATGATAGTGACTGTAGTAGTGGCTGTGCCACCCCGAGTGGTACCCGTAGTAGAAGTCCCAGTAGTAGGGCTTCCAGGAATCCCAGTATGCAGGGTAGTAACCCCAGTAGTATGATGAACTCCATCCGCTGTACCCGGGGCTGCTGATGTATACAACAACCGGCCAGTCGTAGATGTCGTAGTAGTAGTTATTGATTATCCTGGTATTGCCATAGTAGACCGGGTCAATGTAGCGCTTTGATTTAAGCTTTTTGGAGTAAACGGGTTCGATAATGTAGTTCCTTCCGTAAAGAGCAACATCACCTATGAGCTGTATCATCACTTTCTTCCTGCGGAGCTTCTCGACGGTTATCACCGCCACATCCTGGAATTCCTTGCGGCCAAGGACTGCGCGCAGCACTATTGTGTGCACCCGGCCATCCCTGTAGTCGGTGACGGTGATGTAGTCAACCCTGTTGTCTCTGTTGAGGTCGAGGTTGTTGATCCTTGAATCCATGTCGTTGAGGCTCCTCTCGAAGGCCTCAAGTGAAGGTGAATTCCGGAACAGGTCCATGACTGCATAGAGATTGAGGTTGTCACCCGGGAGACCCAGGTATTCCTTCGGGTATTTCTGGGCACTGACTGTCGTCATTGCTGCTGCCAGAACTGCGAGGACCGATGTGATAATTAACTTTTTCATCTCTTTAAGTTTTATGAAGATCTGCTCTTCAGGGATATAAATGCAAAGGGTGTGCCAAACTGGCTGCAGACCCTCATAAATTGGGAACAAGGAGATGTTTCTGGTAAGATGTATGATGTGGTATGATCAGGCAGTAGGTAATAGGCAGTATTCCAGTCAGCAGTCTTCAGTCCCCATTAATGACTGCAGACTGCCGATTGCCGACTGTGGACTGAGAGCAGTCAGCAGCCCACAGTCCGAAGTCTTCAGTCATCGGTCGGTGACGCGACTGGCTTCCAGAGGCCTTTCTTCTGCTTGCGGGCCTTTTCTGCAAGTTTCACGAATTCTTCCGCATGCCTGATATTTGGAGGCATTGTCATGACGGTGGCATACCCGTTTTTAACAAGGTCAGCATTAACGAAAGTGCCGTCCCTAAGGTACGCATAAGCAAGTGTACGTCCGTACCGATCGAATCGTGAGACGTCATACTCAAGCCTGACCTGCTGCCCGTCAAGAAGATTTGCCAGGTAGCCTGATGATTCGGATCCGAAATAGCCCTTCAGTTTCTTCCCGCTGTTTCGAGGCTCCGGAGCATCAACTCCCGTGAGCCTTATCTTCAATCCCTTCCCGCTGCCGTCATCAATCCAGAATGTGTCGCCGTCGACTACCCTGGTGACGGTGTACCAGGTCACCCCGGTATGTTCCTCAGGGGCGGTTTGACCGGAGACCGCAGGCGGCAGGGCCGCGAGGATTGTCAGGAAAAGTATTGTCTTTCTGCAGAGCATTACCATGTGTTAAAATCGGCCAATCAACTATCTATAATCTCCGGGAGGTGTACGCAGTTTTGTTGCCTGTTCAAAGGCATATCCGATCATCAACAGTTTTTCTTCCTCAAAGGGTCTCGCGATGAATGTGATGCCGGCCGGGGCTCCGTTATCCCTGTAGCCCATCTGAACGGTGAGGCATGGATAGAATGCTGCAGCTGCAGTGCCTGCATTACGGTTATTGACAGAAAGGATCACATCAAGCTGCAGCTCTGTCATCGGCTTATCAAAATAGCGAACTCCTTCTTCATGAAGTCGAGTCTTTAACTTAAGCACCTCTTCAGGTGTGATCTCCAGGGCAACCATCTCGTCAAAAATGGTCTGGCCGTATGGAATCCTTACCAGGGTGTCAGCCATGTTGAAATCTGCAATATCAGATATGGAACGGAATGCAATACCATCAGAGGCATATTTTTCAAGATAAGCAGGCAGGTCACTCTTCATGTCGGCACTGAGCAGAGTGCCGAAGCCCTCGAGGTTGATTTTTTCAGGTTCAAACTCAACTGCAATACCGCCGAGAGAGACCATCCTCTCCACAGCAAGCATGTACAGCGAGTCTTCGAGGAAGTTCCTGTTTACACCGATGCGCAATCCTTCAAGGTTTGATTTCTCCAGATTTTTCCAGTACTCAATATTCTTCGGGTTGTCTTTTGTTGCGGCATCAGCGCTGTCTTCTCCGCTCATTGCTGACAGAAGAATCGCATTGTCAGTCACTGTTCTGGTCATGGGGCCGGGGGTGTCGAGCGTACCTGACAGAGGGACGATACCTCCCCGGCTAAGCAACCCCACTGTGGGTTTCAGTCCAACGACAGAGCTTGCGCTCGCCGGCGAGAGGATAGAGCCGGAGGTTTCAGTTCCCACTGCGGCAGCGGCATAGTTGGCGGCCATTGCTGTGCCGCTTCCGGAGCTTGACCCCCCGGTATCAAATCTCCTCCTGCCATAAGGGTTCAGGGTCTGGCCGCCCACTGCGCTGTAGCCGTTGGGACAGGCAGAACTGAGATAATTGGCCCATTCGCTAAGGTTGGTCTTGCCAAGTATTATACCTCCCTTTTCTTTTATCCTTTCAACGATAAAAGCATCCGGGGCATAATTATTAAGCAAAGCTGCAGCCCCGGCAGTTGTGGGAAGCCCGTTCAGGCCTATATTGTCTTTCAGAAGAACCGGAATACCGTAGATGGGATGGTCACCGTCAGACCTGTTTTTGTCCTTTTCACGGGCCTCGCTGACGGCATCAGGATTGATTGAGATTATACTGTTCAGCGCTGTAGTACTGTCGTTTTCAAATTTAACTATCCTGAACAGGTACCACTGTGTGAGCTTCTCATATGTGAGATCACCGGCAAGGATATGTGATTGAATGGTGGGGATATCCTGTTCAAGGATTAATGGTTTCAGCCTCTCATAATCTTCACCGGAGAAATTGCTTATCTGGGAAGCTACATTTTCCCATATCCTGTTTTTATCCAGAATTTTCGACTGGATTAGTTTATAGCGCATTTTCGGTGACTGGTGATCCGCATTCTCTGCAAGCTCCTTAGATTCATCATAGGGGACCCATGGCTGTATAACGGTCAAAGGGGCCATTTTGCAGGCAGGTAAAAGAATCATCAGAAGGAGGAGGACATTTTTCATCATTTTCTTTTAATTAGGATGAGAGCTGGTGATTTGCACCAGGGTCTTTAATTTAGGTCCTCAAAATACAAAATTAAATCTGATGAGGGGAGTCTGCCCATTCGCGCAGCACTTTATTGCGGTATTCAAATATCTCATTCAACCTGCTGCGTATGAAAAGCAGGTTTGCAAGACGGCCCAGGATGCCGAAGGGTGGGCGATAGGTAACTATGTCGGTCATTATGACACCATCGCCATCAGGTTCGATGAAGTGCTGATGATGCCATAAGGAATAGGGACCGACCCGCTGTTCATCAACAAAATACCTTCCCTCTTCAACGTGAGTTATCTCGGTGACCCAGGTCATACGTATACCTGCAAGAGGGGTCACAGTATAAATAATGATCATGCCTTCATACATCTTCCCGGGTTCCTCCGGCGAGGTGATGTCAAATCCCATGTACGGGGGGGTGATCTTCTTAAGATTGGAGGGTGAGGATATAAAATCCCAGACTTTTTCCCGGGAGACAGGTATAGACTGTTGCCTTCGGAGTGTGTAAACTTTTCCCATTTGACAGATTGATAAAGTTAATATAAAGAAAAAGGTACCCCGGTGTTGAGGTACCTTTTCCGGATTTATAATTTGATTTAAAATTATGGTAGAATAACCCTGTCAATCACATGTATCACACCGTTGGTTGCCTGAATGTTGAGCAATGATGGTATGAGTCCGGCTGCACGTCCGTTGGCGTCAGTTATCTTCAGCATGGAGGCGTTTACAGTGAAGCTCGCACCGTTTAATGTTTGTACTGAGAGCGGTGAGGCAGGCAGATCGCTCGAGTAGACACGACCGTCAACAACATGGTATAGAAGTATCCTGGCGATGCCTTCCTTGCCAAAGGCATTAAGAAGGGCATCAACACTTCCGAGGCCACGCTCAGCAAGCAGTGCGGCGAAAGCATCATTTGTCGGGGCAAATACTGTGAATGGGCCACCGGTTGCGAGCACTCCGTCGAGTTCGGCAAATTTAACAGCAGCAACGAGGATGCTGAATGCAGGATTGCCGGCAGCTACCTCAACCAGGTTTTTTGACGGGGGAAGCAGAACCTTGTCGATAACGTGTATGACGCCGTTCAGAGCCCTGATGTTGGCGTAGATCACTTTTGCATCATTGAACATGACACCGTTACCCAGCTTGACTTCTACTGCCGCACCGTTAAGTGTAGGAACAAAACCGTTCTTAAGCTGTGATGAAAATACTTTTCCCTGGATGACATGATAAAGAAGAATTGGCTTCAGCGTCTCAGCCGGTATATCCCTGATGCCTCTTACGCCAAGTTCCTTGAAGAGTTTTTCAAATGCCTCATCAGAAGGAGCCAGAACAGTGAGCTGATTTCTTGCAACTGTTGAAAGGAGATCTGTCTTGATGAGAGCTATCGTCAGATTGAAGAATGTCGGGGGCCTTTTATAAGCAGCCTGTGATTTTCCGCCCTTCTTAAGCAAATCATCTTGTTCATTAAATAGTTCAGGATATTGATCACTATTTTCAAGGATTGTGGCAATATCCATAAGGTCATCCTGCGGGTCGGCAGGTGTGATGTCGTTTTCCTCTTTACTACAGCTGGCTGCAATAATAGAGAATGAGAAAATCAAAGCCATGGCTATCTTTCCCTTTGCTGAAATGAAATCTGAGGTTTTCATAGTTGTTTAAGTTTTAATTACAAAACATAAACAATAATGGTTCTTATATTGTTCACAGAGATGTTTAAAGAATTACGGTTCCTCTGTTTTTAGCCTTCCTCTTTATGTCTTTTAGATTTTAACTTTTGACTTTACGGACTTTAGACGCATCAATGGCCATGCACCAGTTTGATGCCGGTCTGACCGTGTAAACGACATATATTGCATAAATGTGATTTTTTTGTTCTTTTTTTCGTACTTTGTTAGATCGGCCACCGAAAACAAAGCAAGCATGACAGAAAATGAGAAACTTGACAGAATTGCAATCAGTGTACGCTCGCACCGTCTTCTGAGGGTGTTGCTGCGCGAGAACCCCATGCTCGAGACCATCATGAGGGAGTCGAAGAACGAGACAGAGGCACAGATAGGTGTTAAAAACTGGATCCACTCGGAATACAGCAGCCGCAAGGATGCCTTCCGCTTTCAGACCGACAAGGTCACCAGGCGCGAGAATTTCGAGAAGCTTTCGTGGAACGACTATGCCATCATAAGGATACTTGATTACATTGACCATGCGGGGATAGAGTATCCTGACCCCAACCTGCGCGGCGAGATCGCGGTAAGCAATCCCATCAGATTCATCTGGCTCGCCGTGATCAAGGGCACGGGCGGGGCCAAACCGGAGTTTTTTATTGACATGATACAGCTATTCAGACAGCTGAGGGGTGAGAGCAACCAGGTGATCCCGGAGAGGGACACGGTTGAGAAATGGATGGAGATGTACCCGTCGGGGGTCGACCCGCGCATCGTGGAGCTGCGCAAGGAAAACAGGGAGCGGATTATCAGCCTGCTGATATCCAAGATTACTTCGGGAGCTATAAGGGATGAGAAATATACTTTCCCTGAAGGAATATCGCATGAGGAGAAACTGAAGCTGATGGATGAGTGGTGGGACAGTTACAAGTTCCATCTTCATTTTGCCGTGCGCTCGCCGGACCTGCTCAATGAGATGCTCGGTCACTCACTTGACCCTGACACGATGAAGATATTGTATGATGCCGAGAAGGCTGGCATACCCTTCTTCGTGAACCCCTATTACCTCTCCTTGCTTCATGTGCGTGTTCCCTATTTCGCTATCGGTGCTGACCTGGCCATCAGGCATTACATCGTTTACAGCCGCCAGCTGGTAGATGAGTTCGGGCATATCGTCGCCTGGGAGAAAGAAGACAAGGTGGTGCCGGGTGAACCCAATGCGGCAGGGTGGATCCTTCCTTCCGCCAATAACATACACAGGAGGTATCCTGAGGTGGCCATTCTCATCCCTGATACCATGGGCAGGGCTTGTGGCGGACTCTGTTCACCCTGTCAGCGCATGTATGATTTCCAGAGCGGCCACCTGAATTTCGACCTGGAAAAGCTCAGGCCTGCTGAGAGCTGGCCGGAGAAACAGAAGAAACTGCTGAAATATTTTGAGGATGACACGCAACTGAGGGATATCCTTATCACCGGCGGTGATGCCCTGATGAGCTCCGACAGGAGCCTGAAAGAGCTGCTCGATGCTGTCTATGAGATGGCACGGAACAAGCGCGAGAAAAACAGGGAGAGAGCTGATGGCGAAAAGCATGCAGAGATTCAGAGGGTCAGGCTCGGAACGAGGATGCTGACCTATCTGCCGCAGAGGATGACACCTGAGCTGGTACAGATACTCGGTGATTTCAAGAAGAAAGCCAGGGAGATAGGTATCTCGCAGTTTCTCATACAGACACATGTGGAATCACCCATGGAGGTCACCCCTGAGTCGAGCATGGCAGCCCGGAGGCTCACCAGTGCCGGGTGGCTCATCACCAACCAGCTGGTGTTTACCACGGCGGCATCACGGAGGGGACACACTGCCAAGCTGCGAAAGGTACTTAATGATGCGGGTATACTTCCATACTACACCTTCACGGTGAAGGGCTATATGGAAAACAATTTCAATTTCGCACCCAATGCGAGGGTAGTTCAGGAGCAGCTTGAGGAAAAGATCATCGGGAAGATCGAGAAGGAGCATTATGAGACTATACGGCAGTTTTCTGACAACGCAGAGAATATAATAGAGAGCATTGATGCCCTTCGCCGCTCTGCTGACCTGCCCTTCCTGGGTACCGACCGCAACGTGCTCAACCTGCCCGGTGTGGGCAAGAGCCTGACCTTTCGCGTGGTGGGTATAACCAGGTACGGCCGGCGCATTCTGCAGTTCGATCATGATATCACCCGTTCACACAGCCCTATCATCAACAAGATGGGAAAGATGATCATCATCGAGTCAAAGTCGATACACGAGTACCTCAGGCAGCTGGAGGAGCTGGGTGAGGACCTCGGGCAGTACGAGGGGCTGTTTGGTTATAGTATTGGCCAGACTGAACCGCGTGTACCGATCTATGAATATCCCGAGTACAACTTTGAAGTGACCAAAGAGCTGAGTAATATTGAGATATAGGCACCGGTACAGGGCATACCGGGATGCCCGGCAGGTTTTTATCCGGTCCGGCCATGAAATGCCCGCTTATTACTATCTGTCTTTGCCAGTGAACCGTTTGCCGTCTTCTTTGCAAATCTTCTTCAGGAGTCTGCGGCCTGACATGATTGAGGTGGGGAGGCCGCCACCGGGTTCAACCCACTGGCCGCACATGTAGAAATTCTTCAGTCCGGGTACCGTCTGTGCCATCGGCCTGGTCATTGTGTATGCATTCTCAGGGGTGATAAGCCATCCCTCGAAGGAACCCTGCCAGTTGCCTGTATATCGCTCGAAGGTCAGCGGGGTTGCGACGTCTGTAACCTCAACCTGGTCAGTGATACCGGGGAATCGCTGCTCGAGGAGCCTGATGATCAGGGAAGCGATTTCATCCTTCTTCTGAACATAGACGTTTCTATCCTCCGCCAGCTTCTTCCAGTATTCATACCCGGACTCGAGCATGACAGTTATAGCCGTCTTGCCATCAGGGGCCATGGTGGGATCCTGATTATATATATGTACAGGCAGGCGCTCGCACATTTTGTCAGCTATCATCACCGGCTCCCTCAGCGGGAAAGTGATGCCGGAGACGGTGACAGGTATGTCGTCAAACCTGCGGTTAACGCCCAGTGAGATAAACAGCAGCGAATGAAACAGGGGCCACTTTTCATAAGGCTCGCGGGTCTTCTGATCAAGGAATTTACCATCGAGCATGCCGTAAAGAGTGGCGTGGCCGTCAGCCGCGGAGATAACCCTGGCCGAGGCTATTTCGGTGCCGTCAACAAGACGTATGCCCGTAGCCCTGCCGTCAGCAGTGATAATCCTTGCCACCTTTTTATTATAGTTCACTATCCCGCCAAGCTCGCGGTAGCGTGTTTCAAGTGACTTCGACATTGGCATCGAGCCGCCGATGGGATATCCGGCGTTCTTCCTGTGAAGCCATGCAAAGGTGAATAACATGAAGATTACAGAGAACTCCGGTATCCAGATCTCCCTGAATGCTGCCCTCAGAAGCGGATCACTGAACCGGCTGGCAAATTCCTCCCCTGTGACCTTTGTCCATTTACGGAATGCATTGCCGTACCTCATGAAGGTAAAGAATGTAGCTACGCTCTTCTTCAGGCGGACCGGCAGTGGTTCATTGTCCGAGGGGAAATCAAATGCCGCACACATGCGAACACCCTCAATAAACTCCCTGATTGTCTTCTCATCCTGAGGAGCGAGACCAAGCAGGTGCCTTTCCAGCCTGTCGATATCGGCATAGAAGATTACAGTGCGTCCGTCAGCTCCCTCGCACCTGCAATATTCGTCTGCATAAATAAACTCCCTGCCCCCGGCAATTCCCGTCTCCTTCCAGATGGCATGGTGAGGGCTTTGTGGCGATGAACCAACCAGCCAGTGAATGCATGCGTCGAATGTATATCCCTTCCTCTTCCACGAGGTGCAAAGCCCGCCCGGAAGGTTGTGCATCTCGAAAATCTGTGTGTTGTAACCATTCAGACGTCCGTAGATGCCGGCGGCTAGCCCTGCAAAACCGGCGCCGATAATAATCATGGACTTTTCATCTGATGCCATTGGAGGTGTAGATTAGTGTTCAGACCAAAGGTAATGAACATACGAATATCCTCGTCGGCAACTTCTGAAGGGAAAAATGGGCAGTTTTTAAAAATAATTGAAATATCGCTTGCGATATAAAAAATATGTTTTATATTTGCATCGCGAAAGATATAATCACAAGCGATAAATAAAGATATGAAAACACAGTTCTATGATTTTAAAGCGAAGACCTTGCAGGGCAAGGAAGTAGGAATGGATACCTACAGGGGAAAGACGGTTCTTGTTGTCAATACGGCCAGCAAATGTGGCCTCACTCCGCAGTTTGAAGGGCTGGAGGCTCTCTACAGAAAATATCAGGATGACGGACTGGTGATACTCGGATTTCCCTCGAACCAGTTTGCTAACCAGGAGCCCGGCGACGAGAAGTCGATAGCCGAGGGTTGTGTAATCAACTACGGTGTATCCTTCCCGATGTTTTCCAAGACAGATGTAAACGGTCCGGATGCCCATCCGATCTATAAGTACCTTAAGAGTGAGCTTCCCGGCGTTTTAAGCAAAAATATCAAGTGGAATTTTACCAAGTTCCTCATCGATTCGGAAGGAAAGCCCGTAAAACGGTTCTCGCCAACAACGAAGCCTGAGAAGATTGACGAATACCTGGAAAAGAAGATCCTTAAGAAATAAGACGATACCATGGCACATGAACAACTGAAACTTGAGAACCAGCTCTGTTTCCCACTCTATGCCGCATCACGACTCATCACCAGGAGCTATCAGCCTTTTCTTGATGAGCTCGGGATCACATATCCTCAGTACCTGGTGCTGCTGGTTTTATGGGAGAATGACGGCCAGACTGTCAATGAAATTTCAAGGAAGCTGATTTTGAATACAAATACCACTACACCTCTTCTCAAGCGTCTTGAGGTACTCGGGATAGTAAAGAGGCAACGGTCAGGGGATGACGAGAGGAGGGTGGTTGTCTCTCTTACTGCCAAAGGCCGCAAGATGGAGCAGGTGGCTGCCGGCATTCCTCAGAAGCTGAGCGCCGGAGTGGTTCCGGCCGGCATGAAAGAAAAGGATCTTATTGATCTCCGGGATAAGCTCCAAGTGATCATAAACTACCTCTCAGAAGGTGAACGAAGTGCGGGATGACTTCTGCGCTGGTCACCTGAATACCAGGGTATCCGGCTTTTTCAGGCAGGGCATTGTCTACCTGCGCCTGAATCCTCCTTTTCCCGACCGAGGCCGTGAAGGGCGGTGATCGGGGCTCGCTGCGTGACTCTCAGCGATGAAGTCGGGCAGGGGAGCTCTGAATACCTGGTAACCTATCAGCTTCTCAATCCGCTGCAGTTTGAACATGTCAGCTTTACTCACCAGGGTTATAGCCACACCGGTGGTCTCGGCACGGGCGGTACGTCCGACGCGGTGCACATAATCCTCGGCATCAGACGGAGCATCAAAGTTCACCACCAGGTTAATATCCTTGATATCTATGCCGCGACTGAGAACATCTGTTGCGACAAGCACCCGTGTACGGCGCGAGCGGAAGCGTATGAGCGTCTCCTCACGAGCCTTCTGCTCGAGGTCTGATGAAATGCCTTCGACAGTGTATTCGCGCGACCGCAGTCCGCGTACTATTTCATGAACTTTCTTCTTTGTCGAGCTGAATATCAGGATGCTGTGGTACTCGGGTTTATCGGCTATGAGGCTGTTCAGCAGGGGCAGCTTCTGGTTGTCCTCCAGCAGGTAGACAGCCTGCAGTACGCCCTCTGCTGGTTTTGACATCTCCAGGGCGATCTCCACAGGGTTTTTCATGATATGCTTTGAGAGCGACCGGATCTTGGGTGGCATTGTAGCACTGAACATGAGCGTCTGGCGCTTTTTGGGTACATGCGAGATGATCTTCATGATATCGTCATGGAACCCGATATCGAGCATGCGGTCAGCCTCGTCGAGTACCAGCACCTCTATATCACTGAATTTCACATATCCCAGGTTAAGATGAGAGATTAGCCTGCCCGGAGTGGCAACAATGATGTCCGCACCGTGAGACAGTGCTTCTTTCTCCTGATCCCAGGCGCTTCCCTCACCGCCGCCATAGACAGCCAGAGAGGTTATGTTCAGGGTGTAGGCGAGTCCCTGTATCTGCTGGTCTATCTGCAGCGCGAGCTCGCGTGTGGGAACAAGAATAAGCGTGTGGGTGTGTGCAGGGCGCTTGTAGATGATTTCATTCATTATAGGCAGCAGGTAGGCGGCCGTCTTGCCGGTGCCTGTCTGTGCGCAACCGATCAGGTCATCTCCCCTGAGGATGACCGGGATGGCTTTCTCCTGTATCGGGGTGGTCTCCCTGAAACCCATGTATTCTACCGCATCAAGGATGTCGGAGTCCAGGTCCAGATCTTCAAATATCATTTATGTTATTGTGTTTATGTTGTTTGCCGGAGGCGGTGCAAAAGTAGTAAAAAAAAAGCAGGGAGCAATGGGAACCAAATGGCAAGGACCGAACCGGTGCGGTTCAGTCCTTGCTGTGTAAAACCAGGGTAATTATTGATAACCCTCAGAGTGCATCACTGCATCAGTGGTGCGTGATTCTGTATCTTTACCTGCGCCTGGGAGCAGGTGCGGAACTTGTTTCAGTGCTGCTTTTTTCAGGTGTGCTTGAAGTACTTCTTACAGGAGCGCTGTAGCTGCTTGTTTCCGATGAGGAGCGGCTGGG
>JBGSLG010000153.1:0-5522 GCA_041740815.1 Bacteroidales bacterium | reverse complement strand
CGCCTTCGTGGCATCACCAATCAGCAGATCTACCTCGGTGGGACGGAAATATGCCTTGTCCACCCCCACAATCTCCTTTTTCTCCCTCATCCTGACCCTTATCCCCTCAAGATACTCCGCTCCCACAAAATTAATGAAACGTTTCTCATCCATGGAGACCACAAAGCCCTTCTCATGTATCCCTTCTCCCTTGAATACCAGCTCAAGCCCCATCTCTGCAGCAGCCAACTTTATAAAATCGCGAATGGTTGTTGTCACTCCGGTGGCTAAGACATAATCCGACGGCTCATCCTGCTGCAGCATCAGGTACATCGCCCTGATATAATCCTTGGCATGACCCCAGTCGCGCTTTCCCGACAGGTTCCCCATAAACATCTTCTCCTGCACTCCCATCGCAATGCGACTCAGTGCGCGGGTCACCTTTCTGGTTACAAATGTCTCACCCCTGATGGGCGACTCATGATTGAACAGGATACCGTTGCTTGCGTGCATCTTATATGCCTCCCGGTAGTTGACTGTGATCCAGTAGGCGTACAGTTTTGCCACGCCGTAGGGCGAACGGGGATAAAACGGTGTTGTCTCCTTCTGCGGGACCTCCTGAACCAGACCGAACAATTCCGAGGTGGATGCCTGGTAGATCCTCGACTTCTTCGTCAGTCCAAGCAGCCGTACAGCCTCCAGCAGCCGCAGTGTGCCTATGCCGTCAGCATTGGCAGTATACTCGGGTGTGTCGAAGCTCACCTTCACATGGCTCATCGCCGCGAGGTTGTATATCTCATCAGGCTGCACCTCCTGCACGATTCGGGTGATATTCATCGAGTCGGTCATGTCACCGTAGTGCAGGATAAAATTGCGGTGTTCCAGGTGCGGGTCCTGGTATATATGATCAATGCGCTCGGTGTTGAACATCGAGGCGCGGCGTTTGATGCCGTGGACTATATAATCCTTTTTCAGGAGGTACTCGCTCAGATAGGCGCCGTCCTGCCCGGTCACACCGGTTATAAGTGCTGTTTTAGACATAAATGATTTTTCGTAAAATTAAGAAAAATCTATGAGGGATAGTCGAAAGGATGCGGGAGGTAGTGATATAGTCAAAGTTGTAGGTAAATTGATTTTTCACTCAGGAAAGCTCGAATCTCCTCTTCGGGAACCGCAGTATCGACATATTCAACCTGTTCAGAGTAGTCGATATCATCAAAATAGTTAAGCTGAGCCCTGAAAAGTTTTTCAGAAAATAACTGATCAAATATTTCTGATGCCCTCGCTGAGATCTGGCCTATTGAGAAATAATTCTTCAGTATGAAGTATAGATCGACATAATCCTTCCACTTTGACCGCCGCCCGAGTGCATAGGCCTTCATTGCGGCAAGATCAATCAGATCCGGAATTTTAATGATATTTTCGAATTTACTCCCTGTTGCGATGTGGAAGGGATACTCCAAAAATGTCAATTTTACATCACCCACGCTAACATTCATTTGATCTGGAGTTCTTCTTGTGACTGCATAGTTCATCCCGGACTCTACAATTTTCTTCAGGTTTTTTGAATGATTAAGGGTAGTAAATTTGAAAAGGTCGTAATCAATTGACCTCCGGTGACCAATATGTAAAGCAACCGATGTCCCTCCGGCGAGATAATACTCTCTGTTGAATTGCCTGATTAATGGTAACAATTCCTGTTGTTTTGGCGAAAGGATTTCCCTATGCATATTTTTTAAAAACCAGTGAAAAGTAGTGATAGATTTCAGGGTAATAGTTTAGCTTCTGCCTTCCTCTGGCGCTGAAGAATACCCTGGAAACTTCCTCAAGACTCATCAGTTTAATAAGTTTTCTGACATCATCCAATGTGCCGTAATTCAGAATTGTCTCAACCAGCATTGCAGGGCTGACCTCCTCTTTTTTATTCTCTGGAATAGACCAGAAAAGGCTACTTTTTTCCTTGATAAAAGCTTTTAATTCTGAACTATACATAATCATCTGCTATTCCCAAATGTAGTCAAAATTCCCCGCTTATCCAACCGTCCTGCCAGATAATTTTGACTGCCGGCTGTGGACTGTAGACTGCCGACTTCTGGCTTATTTATACGGTACGCTCTCTCCTTATTCTGATCTTGATCGCATTCTCAACCGGTCTCTCTGACACCAGCACCAGGTAGCCGCCGCCGCCGGCGCCGGCAAGCTTCCAGCCCAGTGCGCTCTCCCGGTAAATCTCTATTGTATCACGGACCGTCCTGCTCTTCATCAGCGGGAACATGGCCACCTGGGCATCAAACGAGGCCCTGAAGGCATTGCCAAACTTCTGCAGGTCCTTCGCCATTAGCGCAGCCCATACATCATCAGCCGCCCTTGCCAGTGCCTGTGCCTTTTCAACGGAAATGTCCGTCTCATCCAGCACATTGAAGTTACCCTCCCTTGGAGGAAGGGTGATGAACCAGAGATGTTCCTCTATCCAGTTCAGAATCTCCGGATCATTCACCGTGGTGATCTTCGAGGGCCAGTACTCGCCGGAAGCATAGTCCAGGCGATTAAGCCCTGGAAAGACGATGCCTATGGCATCCTGCGATCCGCTCACATAGCTCGTCCCCGGCGGGTTCTCCACGCAGAACAGCGTATGGGCAAGCACCTGCGGATCACCGTCGGGAATGTCTGTCTGCCAAAGTTGAATGGCCTTCCTGCGCGTGCTGCCCGACATGCCACTGCGGTCGTTGAACTCTATGTCCGGCTCAATTGATATCGTGATCACAGCTCCGGGCCAGTACTTCGAGACAAAAGGCTGATCGAGCCACCCGCCACCCAGATCAAGCCTGTACGGTATGCGGCATTCGCTGCGCAGCGCAGTAGTACTTCGCGGAGGCAGACCCGATACCGGTACGCGCCTGCTCACAACCAGCGCCACCCCCAGCTCATCGCACAGCTTCTTCTTATCAGGAGTGTACCCCTCCTCATTGACAAAAAATATGTCAGGCTTTATCTCGCGCAGTTCCTTCTCAAAATCCAGCAGCCCCGACCCCCTGTTGATCCATGCATCCTTCACATACCTGAGTGACCTGATCATATAAAGCCTCTCGCGCTCGCCGTTGACGGTGCGGCGGCCCTTCAACTCATTGATTGTGCGGTCTGAGCCTATTCCTACATACAGGTCGCCATGCGCTGCAGCCTCTTCAAAGAAGGCCACATGCCCTGAATGCAGCATGTCAAAACAGCCGCTGACAAATACTTTTTTATACTCTCCGCTCATCTCTTTCATCAATTAAGGCACACTGCCTACCCGATCAGCTCCCCTGCCCAGAGCTTGCCAAGAAACACCCTCCAGGGTAAAATATCTACAGCTCCCGCCTTTCGTGGATATGGGTCATTTGAAACCAGGATCAGTCGTTTTACTTTGTACTCCTCAGCAAAACTCTTCAACCCCCTCAGATGTCTTTCATTTGCCATATCAGTCGACTTCACCTCAATAGCAGTCTCGTGATCACCAAGAACAAAATCAACTTCTGTCTGCGAGGCAGTGCGCCAGTAACTTACCGCATAATTGAGGGAGGAATAATGGCTGTGAGCATAAATTTCATGGTATATAAAATGTTCAAATGCCTTGCCAAAGGCTTCACTGCCATGCACAATTGTTCCGCGTTTAAGGAGTTGATTTGCTATACCCACATCGAAATAATAAAACTTCGGCGAGAGGATCACGCGGCGCTTTGGCTTTTTCTGATATGATGGAAGGAAGCGACCGGTCATTGTGTCCTCAAGTATCTGAAAATACTCTTTTACTGTCGGGCCGCTTACACCGCATTCAGTAGCTATATTGGAGTAATTTACTATCTCCCCGTTTGAAAATGCGGCGACCTCCAGGAAGCGGGAGAAGGAAGCAATATTCCGGATCTTTGCTTCAGCCATAATTTCATCCCGCAGGTAACTTCCGATGTATGCAGAAAGAAGCCTGGCAGGTCTGTCAGACAGATACATGCGCGGCAGAAGTCCGTTATTTAATGCCCTTAAAAGGTCAAAGTCAGGTATCTCTTTGTATACCAGAGGATAAAGCTCGTATCTTACAGCCCTGCCTCCCAGCAGGTTGCCGCCTGATCTTACAATCTTTCGCGGGCTTGACCCGCTGAGAATGAATTGTCTTTTCCGGTTAACTATCAGCCACTGGATCTCATTCAGCAATGAAGGGATACGCTGTATCTCATCAATAATCACAGGCGAGGAAGAATTATCCGCCTCTACCGTTTCGCGAAGCAGGGAAGGATTGCTGAGAAACCTGTTGAATTCATTGGCCAGCAGAAGGTCAAAGTACAGAGCATCAGGGAATATCATCTTCAGCAGGGTACTTTTCCCGGTCTGTCTTGCTCCCCACAGAAAGGCACTCTCTTTTTCCCTTCCCCTGAATATCTGTTCTCTTTTATACATGATAATTAAAACTCATACTTTAAACTATCCTGATAATCTAAAGTACAAATATATAATATCCTGATAAATTTTCGGCCTTTTGACTTTATAGACTGTCGACTTTAAAGACTGTTTTCAGCACTTCCGCTATCCGCGCACGCCCCTCCTCATCAATATTCGAGCCGCTTGGCAGGCAGAGGCCGTTGTTGAAGAGCGCCTCGGAGGTACCATTGACATAAGACGGACACCCGGCGAAGACCGGCTGCAGGTGCATCGGCTTCCAGAGGGGGCGCGACTCAATACGTGCTGCCTCAAACGCAAGGCGGAGCTTCTCGCGGTCGGTGCCGGCCTTCGTGGGGTCAATGACGATACATGTGAGCCAGAAGTTCGAATAGAAGTCGGGAGAGGGCTCGGTCTGGAAAGTAACTCCCGGCACATCCTCCAGCAGTTCGCGGTACCATTGGTTGAACTCGCGGTGTTGCCTGACGCGCAGGTCAAGCACCTCGAGCTGGCCACGGCCAACACCTGCCACCACATTACTCATCCGGTAGTTGTATCCTATCTCGCTGTGCTGGTAGTGCGGCGCCGGATCGCGCGCCTGTGTGGCCAGGAACCGCGCCCGTTCAATCATGGCAGCATCATCGCTTATCAGCGCCCCGCCTCCGCTGGTGGTGATGATCTTGTTGCCATTGAATGACAATATTCCAAACCGGCTGTTGCAGCCTACTCTCTTTCCCATATACTCTGATCCCAGCGCCTCTGCGGCATCCTCCACCACCGGGATCCCGTATTTGTCAGCCACAGCCATGATCTCCTTCATCTTCGCCGGCATCCCGTAAAGGTGTGCTACCACAATCGCCTTTATCTCTCCCCCCTTACCTTTAACCTTTAACCTTTCTCCTTTAACCTTGCGAATTGCTTCTTCAAGCAATTCGGGATCCATATTCCATGTCCCCGCCTCGCTGTCCACCAGCACCGGCGTAGCCCCCAGGTAGGCTATCGGGTTGACCGTCGCCGAGAAGGTGAATGATGTCCCTATGACATAATCGCCGGGCTTCACTCCAAGAAGTATTAATGACAAGTGTATGGCGGCCGTCCCTGAAGAGAGTGCTGCAACATGCTTCGCCCCCACGGCG
>JBGSLG010000152.1:0-3766 GCA_041740815.1 Bacteroidales bacterium | reverse complement strand
CAGGAAACCATCCTCGGAACTCTGAACAGCTGCAAGGAGTTTATTGTGGGCCAGGATATAAACAACTACAGATCAATCGCCTACACCTTGAAAAGCTCTTTCTGGGCCCAGTCCGCCGCCAGGTGCGCCATCGAGATGGCCCTGCTCGACGCATACACAAAAGCCCTCGATATTCCTTTATACCGATTTCTGGGGGGTACTGAGAACAGGATCGAGACTGATTACACTATCTCGATTGTACCAGCGGAAGAGGCAAAGAAACAGGCGATTAATCTCGCAGCCGAGGGTTTCAGGGTAATTAAGACAAAGGTAGGGGTTAACCTGACGGATGACCTTGACAGGGTTCTTGCAATAAGGGACGGTGCCCCCGACTGCGGAATTCTTATAGATGCCAACCAGGGTTATTCCCCTAAAACGGCGTTGCGCTTCATCAATGAGGTTCTGAAGCATGGTATTCACCCGGTGTTGTTTGAGCAACCGGTCCTGAAGACTGACCTTGCCGGGATGAAATTTGTAAGAGACAACACCGAGGTCATGATTGGTGCCGATGAATCGGTATTCACGGCTGCAGACGCGATTGAGGTTGTGCGCACGGGTTGCGCTGATGTCATCAACATCAAGCTGATGAAGTCGTGCATTATTGAGTCGCTGGATATTGCAGCGATTGCACGCAGTGCCAATCTCAAGCTCATGATCGGCTGTATGGTTGAAACAAACCTGGGCCTGGCATGTGCGGTTCATTTTACTGCCGGTGTGGGAGGATTTGACTTTATTGACCTCGACCCCTCGTTTGATGCTGTACGGTGCCCGGTAAAAGGAGGGCCTGACTACGCTCCCCCGTACTGGACAATCGGTCAGGGCAGCGGGCTGGGGTTCACCAGCAGGCAATAGAGGGGCGAGCGTTAAGGAATGACCCGGTGGGTCATTCTAGCGAAGCAGCCAGACTGCAGGGGAGGCAGAGTAGTGGAGTCTTCAGTCCTCAGTCCTCAGTCGGCAGTCGGCAGTCAAAACCAGTCGGCAGCCCGCAGTCAATCAATTGATTACGACTGCAAGACTGCAAGACCGCAAGACCGCAAGACCTTCAGACTTTTGACTTTTATAATTTTATATAACTTATCGAGAAATGCCATGGGAATGATCAGGATTGAGGATATGGAATTTTATGCTTTTCACGGCCATTACCGCGAGGAGCAGATCGTTGGTAATCATTTCATGGTTGATGTGTCGTTTGAGACTGACACTGACAGGGCTGGGAAGAGTGACGAGCTGCGTGACACCCTAAATTACCAGGCCGCATACCTTGTGGTGAAGAGAGAGATGGAGACAACCTCAAAACTCCTGGAGCATATTGCCACCCGTATACTTGATGCACTTTACAAAGAGCTGTCCGGCATTAACAAAGCCACTGTCAAGGTCTCCAAGTTGAATCCTGTGATGGGCGGCAGGATAGGCAGTGTAAGCGTGGAACTGACCAGGTAGGAGTGCTTCTTCCCGGCTTCCGCCAGGAGGCCGAAGTCTCCCGCAAGGACCAGCACTCCCCTCATCTCCCGAGTTGCCAAAGTCTGCCGTGGAGAATCAGCCTCTAATCCCCGGTAGGGTGCAAGACCACTGAGTGAGCAGAGATATTCGCTTCCGTCCGCAAGCCCGGACCGGCCGGACTGTCCCCCGCCACTTCAATAAATTGACCCCTCCATGCACTGCATCCCCTTTTATCTCCTATTTTTGTAATCTCATTTTAGCAACCGATGAAAGCAGCCGAAGAGATAGCAAAACCTGAATCACAGCATTTTATTGAACAAGCCATAGAGAAGGACCTGAGCGAGGGTAAGAACGGCGGCCGGGTGCATACCCGTTTCCCGCCCGAGCCCAACGGTTACCTCCACATAGGACATGCCAAGGCTATCTGTCTTGATTTCGGGATGGCTGAGAAGTACGGCGGTAAATGCAACCTCCGGTTCGATGACACGAACCCCACCAAAGAGGATGTAGAATATGTCGACTCCATTAAGGAGGACATACAGTGGCTGGGATTCACCTGGGAAGACCGGGAGTACTATGCCTCCGATTATTTCACCAGGCTGTGGGACTTTGCGGTGTCGCTCATAAGGCGGGGCCTCGCGTATGTTGATGACCAGAGTGCCGAGACCATATCGGAACAGAAGGGCACAACCACACTGCCCGGTACAGCCTCTCCTTTTCGCGAACGTACCGTAGAGGAGAACCTTGATCTCTTCTTCCGCATGAATGAGGGTGAGTTTGAAGAGGGCAGTCGCGTGCTCAGGGCACGTATTGATATGGCTTCCCCGAACATGCACATGCGTGACCCTATCCTCTACCGCATACTGTATACTCCGCATCACCGCACCGGAACAAAGTGGAAGGTATATCCCATGTACGACTTCGCCCACGGGCAGAGTGATTACTTCGAGGGCATTACCCACTCGCTCTGCACCCTTGAGTTCGAGGTACACAGGCCACTGTACGAATGGTTCATCGATCAGCTTAAGAACGATGATTACCGGCCGCGACAGATAGAATTCAATCGCCTTAATCTCACCTACACGGTTATGAGCAAGCGCAAGCTTCTTGAGCTTGTGAAGGACGGAGTGGTGAAGGGCTGGGATGACCCCCGCATGCCAACGCTGTGCGGACTGCGCCGCAGAGGGTATACGCCGGAGTCGATCAGGCGTTTTGTTGATCTCATCGGATATACAAAGGTGGAGGCAATAAATGATGTCTCCCTCCTCGAGTATGCAATCAGGGAAGACCTGAATAAGCGGGCCCCGCGAGTCTTCGGCGTGCTGAATCCCCTTAAGGTCATCATAACCAACTATCCTGAAGGTGCTACCGAGGATATGGCGATAATCAATAATCCCGAGGATGAGTCACAGGGAACGCGCCTTGTTCCATTCAGCAGGGAGGTTTATATTGAGCAGGAGGATTTTATGGAGAACCCTCCCCACAAGTTCTTCCGTCTTGCCCCCGGTCAGGAGGTGCGGCTCAAGGGAGCCTATATCATCAAATGTACCGGACTGACAAAGAACGCTGCAGGTGAGATTGTGGAGGTGCAGTGTACAATTGATCCGGCTACGCGCAGTGGCGGAGGGGAATCGGACCGCAAGGTCAAGGGCACCCTCCACTGGGTGTCGGCTGCCCATGCGCTTGATGCCGAGGTACGACTGTATGACAGGCTCTTCAATGATGAAGATCCCTCCGGTCACAAGGATACTGATGCCAGGGAGTTTCTCAATCCTGGCTCACTTACCGTGCTCACCGGTTGCAAGGTTGAACCGTCGCTGGCCGGGGCCGGGCCGCTCACCAGGGTTCAGTTCCAGAGGATTGGTTACTTCTGTGTCGATTACGACAGCCAGCCCGGGAAGCTTGTTTTCAACCGTACCGTGGGACTGAAGGACACCTGGGCGAAGGTGAACAGGTAACATGCTTATGGTTGCACGATACCTTGGCTAAAATGAACAGGTTGTGGGCTGAGCGCCCGGAGACCTTAGGGTAACGTAAACCGTACGTGTATACGCATCTTCCGGCAATTTCCGTCCGCAGACCATGAAAAAATGCTATCATTGAAACTTCTGTATGATTTTTTTTATATTTGCACCCTCATAATAACTGTCCCGTGGTGTAATTGGCAACACGTCTGATTCTGGATCAGAAGAGTTCAGGTTCGAGACCTGACGGGACAACAATTTATATTGAATATCAGTTGAATACAATTCGTTTTGAACTGATTTTGAACTTAGAAAGGGAAAAT
>JBGSLG010000151.1:0-2104 GCA_041740815.1 Bacteroidales bacterium | reverse complement strand
TGCGGTTGTATTGATGATCACCTCCTCCGTTGATTCATAGACCCCGTGTTTAACGGCGTTTTCATAGAGTGGCTGGAGCAGCATCCCGGGCAGGAGGGCAGGCAGGCATTCAGGACTTATATCCTCCTGTATGACAAGGCGTTCGCCGAATCTGACCTTCTCTATCTGCAGGTAGAGCCGGAGGCTTTCCATCTCGTTCTGAAGGGTTACCGGTTGCTCATTCCTGGAAGAGAGCGAATAGCGCATGAAATCGGAGAGTTTGACTATCATATCCCTTGCCCGGAGTGGGTCAGTCACGGTGAGTGAACTGACAGAGTTGAGGCTGTTAAACAGAAAATGCGGGTTTATCTGTGAGCGCAGCATCTTCAGTTCACCGTCGCGCACCTGAGCCTCCAGCTGTGCCTGGCGTGCAGCCTTCTCGGCCAGCCGGGTAGCACTGAGAAACAGGTAGTAGATAAGCACAATCATGAAGAATATCAGGATCCCCGCAGTGGCACGGAAGACCAGTGACGAGTGCCAGAAGATGTCAAAGTCGATCTTCTCGGCCACAAAGGCCCTGACTATTATCCTGGGAATAATAAGCCAGATGATGATTGTAAGTGATCCGGTAATTACAACATTGAAAATTGACGAGTAGAGTTCGCTGTCATCGCGCAGCATATATCTTACGGGAAACCAGACTGCCAGGCCCAGCAGGCCGAACAGCAGCATTGAGGCAGCTCCGTCGGCTATGGCAACATCAACATTGTTGCCATAGACAAAATGAATAAGCAGAGACTGGCCTGCTGCTAATATCAGCCAGGCCAGCCACCATGTCAGCAATCTTGTTCTGTTTTCCAGTAACGGATGCCTCATATCCTATTTGTAACTCTTGATCTCGCCTCCGCCAAAAATAACTGTACCTCTCAAAATCAATGACCTTGTGTTGTCCTTGATCACGTCACCTCTCATCTTTCTGCTGTCAGAGAACCCCCCCAGGATTGGTGTGACATCAAGAATCACACTCCAGCTATCCGGGACAATGATTGTTGTACCACCAAAGATACAAGTAATTTCAATTATGTTCTCTCCCGGCGCTAGTGATGACCTGGTAAGGTCAACCTCGCCACCCCCGAATATCGAGGTTATCTTTCCTCCCTGGAAGTTTTCAGTGATGAGCTGTCGCTCTGCGCCACTGAAAATATTAACGTAATCAATATAATCAGCCTTGTTTGTGGTTTTGAAGTCAAGAGTCTTTCCAAGCCTTTTGGAGTTTAGGAGCAGAACCACTCCTATTACAATGAATATTGCGGGCCAGAAGAAGTTAAAGGAGCGGAAGAAATCGGTGAATAGCTCCGGGATCAGGAAGAATCCGCCGATGGCCACCATCACGATACCGGGTGTTTTGTTGTCTGAGCCAATGAGGGTTATCACACCGATGACAACCAGCAGCATCTGCCAGCTGAAGATGATATCATCAATGAAATGATCAAGCGGTTCCGGAAGTATTGTTGACTTCTTAACCATGAGAATCAGTCCCGCAATAATCAAAAGTACTCCTATCAGCAACCTGTTGGAGGTCTCGGATTTTTTTGCCGGTTTGTTTAATTCGTTTTCCATTGCTTTTTTTGTTATGAGGTTTTTAATATTTGCCTTTATTTGTCACCGGCTTGATCATGAATGCCAGTCCTGCAGCTACGAGTACGGCAGGCCAGTAGATGTTCCTGTATACAGGCGAGAGCTGTACTGTCATGTCCGGCATCATAAACCAGAAGGCTATGGCAAACAGTACAACTGCAGAAACCAGTTCCAGGCTCAGAATTGAAAACACACCGAAGAAGATGAGCAGCATCTCCCACCGGAAATAATCTTCTATCTCGCCCAGGTTGAGCAGATTGAGCTTCGCCACAATCATCACCAGTCCCAGTGAGATCAGGAACTTTGCGATGCCTACGAACGGATTGCCGTGTTTGTCTTTCATGTCCGTAAAATTGATTTACGACTCAAAAATATTATGTATTACAATACCCTCCACAGACAAATCCGGCAGGGGACGGATTTACATCGGTGAACAGCGAAGATAACGGGTGGTGTTACTTTTTTGTTCATAATTTTTTTTATTGCC
>JBGSLG010000150.1:0-1953 GCA_041740815.1 Bacteroidales bacterium | reverse complement strand
GGTTTATAATATGGCTCTTAACAGCACCCTTGCCCGAACCCTGAATACAGGTATGGCAACGATATTCGTGCTGATAGTGATCTTCATATTCGGAGGGGAGGTAATCAGAGGGTTTATTTTCGCCCTGCTGTTCGGTATCGTCTTCGGTACCTACTCATCACTGTTCGTCTCCACCCCGGTGCTCTATGAAACCACAAAGAGAAAAGGAGCTGACAGCGATGCTGCTCCTGCCGAGACGGAAAAGAAAAAGATAGCCGGTTAACGGCATCTGACCTGAGGCTGCCCCGATAAGGCAGCCTCAGTCATTTATTGGCATACCCCACTTTATATTTTGGTATTCTTTAGTACCTTTGGCGGGCAACACCGGAGAGGAAATGGGCATAAGCGGTCAGGAAATAATAATAATAATAATAGTTATACTTCTTCTGTTTGGAGCTGACAAGCTCCCGGAAATTGCCCGTACAATGGGCAAAGGCATGCGGGAGGTTAGAAAGGCCACTGATGAGATCAAGAGGGAGTTTGATGAGAGCACACAGGATATCCGGAAAGACATCAATGATGTGACAAATACGGTCCGGAAAGACATAACCGACGTGACCGACAGTGTGCGCAAGGACATGGATGCTGCGGCATCACCACTCACCGATGAGATAAATGACACGGCGCGTGACATAAACAGTGATATCAAATGATCAGGGCATCCGGCATTCTCAAGTCATATGGCGATCTGAAGGTGCTCAAGGGCATAGACCTTGAGGTCAGGGAGAAGGAAGTTGTCACTATTGTCGGTGCCAGCGGGGCAGGCAAGACCACCCTTCTTCAGATCATCGGCACGCTTGACAGGCCTGACGCCGGAACGGTGTTGTACAACGGTCAGAATACGGCCTCCCTCTCACAGAGCGCGCTGGCCTCTTTCAGGAACCGTAATATCGGCTTTGTATTCCAGTTTCACCAGCTCCTGCCTGAGTTCACTGCTCTTGAAAATGTCTGTATACCTGCGCTGATAGCGGGAAAATCGCGTGCTGAGGCCGGAGCGAAAGCCACTGAGTTGCTGGCGTTCCTCGGCATGGGCGACAGGCTTGATCATAAGCCGTCACAGCTTAGCGGCGGCGAACAGCAGCGCGTGGCTGTTGCACGGGCCATAGTGAACAATCCCTCCCTGATTTTGGCCGACGAGCCATCGGGGAACCTCGATACGGAAAACAAAAAGGAGCTACATAGCCTTTTCTTCAGACTCCGCGACACCTTTGGCCAGACTTTCATCATCGTGACGCACGATCCGCAGCTTGCCTCTATGTCCGACAGAACCATCAGGATAAAGGACGGACTGATCACCTTATGATATCCGACCATCAGGATAAAGGACGGACTGATCACCTTATGACTTCCCGCAGCAGTCCATTGAAGCTGAAGAGGAGGGAGCTCAAAGAGTTCCTTGATAATAGGGTGGAGTGCTATAACAGGCCCGACTTTATCGGGCTCGACCCCATAAGCATACCGCACCGGTTTACAGTCAGGGAAGATATTGAAATTGCCGGATTCATGGCTGCTACTATCGCCTGGGGCAACCGCGTGGCGATACTCAGGAGCGCTGACCGCATGCTGGCCTTGATGGGTAACACGCCTTATGATTTTATTATTAATCACCGTGACAGCGACCTCAAAGGTATCGACGGCTGCATTCATCGTACCTACTTTGCCGAGGACTTCATCTATTTTATAGAGGCGCTGAAATATATCTACACCGAGAAAGGCGGGATGGAGGGAATCTTTGCCCGTTACCAGACTGCCGACTCGCTTCAGCCTGCGATTCATGAGTTCAGGAGGATTTTTTTCGAGCTGCCACACAATGCCAGGACCGAGAGGCATGTTTCGGATCCTTATAAGGGATCAGCTGCCAAGAAGATCAACATGTTCCTGCGGTGGATGGTGAGGAGCGATGACCGGGGAGTT
>JBGSLG010000149.1:0-2686 GCA_041740815.1 Bacteroidales bacterium | reverse complement strand
GAGCAGGCCTGATTATTATGATGAGAACAATGACAGATACGAATTCAAGGATAGCTACGGCCTGGGATGGGGAAACATCATCACATCACTCAGGTGGAATTACCTTATATCCAACAAGCTCTTCAGCAACACCACGCTTACGTACAGCAAGTACGACTTTGATGTGACAGTTGAGTCGTCATCAGAGAATCTCACCACCAGGGAAAAGGAGCTGGATTACTTCAGGTATTTCTCGGGCATAGAAGACCTGGGTGCCAAGATCGATTTTGACTACTATCCTTCTGCCAGTCACTCGGTCAAGTTTGGTGCAGGCTTCACCTGGCACCATTTCAAACCGGGGGTGACCACCTTCAGGTATGATCCCATGGCTGAGGAGGATGGCATTGACACCACCTTCGGCGACATGCGGATCAGGGCGAATGAATTCATTATGTATGCCGAGGATAACTTTGACATTACCTCCCGTATAAAGATGAATGCCGGGATAAGGATGTCGCTCTTTAACGTGCAGGATACCAGTTACTTTGTATTTCAACCGCGGGTTTCGCTGCGTTACCTTGCAAATGATGACCTCTCCTTCAAGATCTCTTACAGCAAGATGGCCCAGTTCGTTCATCTGCTTACAACCTCGGCCATCAGTCTGCCCACCGACCTGTGGCTGCCGGTGACGCGAAAGTTCAATCCGCCCATTTCGCACCAGGTGGCAATCGGATCAAGCTTCAGGCTTCCGGGAGAGCTGGAGATGACAATTGAGGCCTTTTACAAGAGCATGGACAACCTGATAGAGTATAAGGAGGGAGCCTTTTTCGGAGGCACCGGTTCAGGATGGGAGGCGAAGGTGGAGAAGGGAAGAGGCTGGGCCTACGGCGCGGAGTTCATGGTTGAGAAAACCTATGGTAAGCTGACGGGATGGATCGGTTACACCCTGGCATGGACCGAGAGGCAGTTTGAGAATCTGAACTTCGGCAGGGTCTTCCCGGCGAAGTATGACCGCAGACACGACATCAGCGTAGCACTGACACACACCTTCAGCGAGAGGGTCGATGTCGGGCTGGTATGGGTTTACGGGACAGGCAATGCTGCCACGCTGGGGATAATGGAGTACCCTCCGGAGGATATTATGTCAGGCAATTTCTACCATACGGCAGTGACGGAGTTTCCCAGTCGCAATAACTACCGCACTCCCTCATATCACAGGCTCGATCTGGGTGTCAACCTCCACAAAAAGAAGGAAAACGGCATTCGGACCTGGAGTTTCTCGGTATACAATGCCTACTCGCGTAAGAACCCGTTCTTCATCTACTGGGGATCAGATTATTACAGCGAGCCTGATCCGGCAAACCCGGGCAGCATGCTCTATTACAGCAAGCCGGTACTGAAGCAGGTCAGTATCTTCCCGATAATTCCATCAGTCTCATACTCATTCAAATTCTGAAAGCCATGAAGAGGAAGAGAGTGATGACATATATTCCCGCCTTACTGATCATGGCATTCCTTGCCGGATCATGCGAGACTACAATTAAGTTCAGGGGCGACGGCGGTGATCCCAGGATAGTGATCTACACGCTGCTGCATTCCGACAGCCTGATCAGGGTCTCTGTGGCTGTCAGCCATGCCGTGTTCGATGAGAAGTATGAGGTTGAGCAGATAACCAATGCGGTGGTGCGGGTATACCGCGACGGGGTGCTGCTGGAGACTCTGGACTATGTTCCGCCGGAGCCGGTGCCTGAATACCAGCCAGCAATAACCCATTCAAGATACGTCTCTGAGGTAAACAGGCCTGTTCCCGGCAGCACCTACAAGATTGAGGTTGAGGTGCCGGGATTGACCACTGCCTCAGGGGAGGCGATGCTTCCTGACCCGGTGCCCATCATCAGTATCGATACCACCTTCGTGATCAGAGAGTGGGGCGAGAGACAAATGGAAGTGAAAATAAAATTCCTGGATCCGGCTGGCACCGAAAACCTCTACCGGCTGACAGCACGGGGTATAAGCGGGGTCTATTACGGGCCAAAGGAGGAGCCCTATTCACCTCTTCTGCCTGTAATGGTTATTGATGAGGACCTGAGCTATGGTGCGTCAGATGAACCGCTGATATCACCAAATCAGGGGGATGATATTTTCGGTATGGACCTGTACAACAATTACACCCTGTTCACTGATGAGCTGATCTCCGGGAAGGAGTATAACCTTACAATGCACTTCTATTACAAAGCTCCTGATACCGATTACTACGAGTTTGACCACACATATTTCATGCTGCACACACTGAGCAGAGACCTGTACCTTTACCTCCAGTCGCTCTCAGCGCAAGCCCAGACGCGGGACAACTTCCTGGCGGAGCCTGTGCTGGTCTATACCAATATAACCAACGGCCTTGGGGTTGTGGGAGCTATGTCAACCGGTAAGGATTCGCTGATAATAGGTGATTACCCCGTTGAGGGAGTGTATTACGACCGGTACAGTTACAATAAGTAACACTCCTCCGGGTGTAATAGGAGATCCCGGCACCTGGTAAAACTGAGTCCCATTAATGAATTCAGGCTGTTTTGGATGTTGCCAATGACCCCCGGAAAACAATGTTTTGAAAAAATAAATTAAAAAATTCTATAGCTGTATTGAAATATATATTTACTTTGCATCACAAAGTACTACATAATCGAAGCATGAACCAGTCAGATCAGCA
>JBGSLG010000148.1:0-6613 GCA_041740815.1 Bacteroidales bacterium | reverse complement strand
TCAAGTACTTCTATGCAGCTCAGAAGTTCGCCGCGTTTGAAGACCTTGAAATGAAGGCACCTGAGTTCTCGGATTTTCATAATCAAAATCACCGGTACTCAAGCCAAAGAGGAAGATACCCCAACCAAATCCATTCTACCTGCCAGGATCATAAACTTAGGTCAATTAATCTGGAGGACCCGATCCCCCTGGTTAGCGGTTCGGTCATTTTCATTCGCTTTGTGAGGAGCGACAGAAGGCTTTCAATACTTGGAACCGGCTTCACTGTGAAGAAGGAGTTAGTGTACACTTATGTTATTGCCGAGATAGTTATAGACGAACATGTTCTCCTTGTAATCCAGGATAGTATAATCCATCATGTCTTCCCGTTTGCTATGCCTGTTGACTGAATAACAATATGTCAATGAACTGATGATATTTTGCCTTGCTTAGAAGGCGCGCCCCCCTAGGGGGGCAATCTTAGAAACTTTTGTGCTGAAAATTATATGTTGTTCTTTATCATGTGTAAACGAAGTCCTGATATTTTACTTTGCTAAGAAAGTGTCAACGATGTGCTGATATATGACACCTATTGCCTATGAATTATATTGCAGAACATATTATATTTTGTATTACATTTGCCGGATAATAATAACACCGCCAGCCATGGCAGAAAAGACAAGATACACGGATGAGGAGCTGAATGAGTTCCGGCAGATAATCATGGCCAAACTCGACAAAGCCAGGAAGGATTACGATGTTCTCAAGGCAAGCATAACCCATGAGGATAACAATGATACGATGGACACCTCTCCTACCTTCAAGGTACTGGAAGAGGGAGCTACCACACTTTCAAAGGAGGAAGCCGGCAGGCTGGCTCAGCGTCAGCTGAAGTTCATACAGCATCTGCAGGCAGCGCTGGTACGTATTGAGAACAAGACATACGGTATATGTCGTGAGACAGGACAGCTCATCAGCAAGGAGCGTCTCCGCGCCGTGCCACACGCTACACTCAGCATGGAGGCAAAGCTTAAACAGAAATAGTCGAAAGTCTTCAAGTCATAAAGTCTTAAAGTGATTGAGGTCACAGCTTATGAAGTCTGTGGCCTTTTGCTTTTTATTCTGACTTTCCGACTTTGAACTTTACGGACTTTACAGATTTTACGGACTTTCGACTTTCAGACCTTTACGCCGAGCGTGCGCTCCTGAACACAATATTATATACGCTTTTTGCAAAGTACCGCATATCGGTGCTGAGGGGGTTCTTGTCCCATGAGTCGAAATACTTTATCTCCGAGAGCTGGATGCCATCGAGCCCGGCGGGCATGTCAGCATAGTACGGTGGCAGCAGTCCGGGCTTGTACCTGATGCGCCTGTCGCGCAGGTCGTCATCGTACAGATTGAAATAGTGATGTGACAGCGGCCTCACACCGAATATTTTTATCTCCCCCCTGAAGACATTTACAATCATTGGCAGCTCATCAAGCCATACCCGCCTTGCGAACCGTCCCCACGTCGTCACCCGGAAATCGTGCTTCATCTTCCCTCCCTCGGCGAGGTCATGCAGGTCATAGACATAATTCTGGATGTACTCCGAGTAGGGATGCATTGTGCGCAGCTTGTATACATTGAAGATCTCTCCCTCTCGACCAACGCGCGGCAGTGCAATTATCAGCCCGTAACCGTTGCCGTTGGCATAGGCCGGGTCACTCTGGCGCTGCGCCTTGATGCACAGGAGATCACCCGCGAACTTCTCCTGCCTGATTGTGAATCCTGCGCGACACAGTCTTCCAAGCACCTCGGCCCTTGAGAAGGTAGGATTGGCCCCTCCTGTCAGAAACTCCCACAGTCCCCTTGTGATGCGGAGGCGCGGGGCAACGCGGTTAAGGATAAAATCCGGGACAGCGATGATGTACCAGCCAAGGGAGGAATATTTTTTCCGCAGACGACTGGCACGCTGTTCAAGTGTTTCCACGGAACAGAGGAAGATACCGTCATCAGTAAGCCTTGAATTGACCTTGTCGAGGAACCTGTCAAGCCCGGATATGCTGTTCATCGGCTTGAGGTTGATGATGCATGTGTAATTACTGTGCTCCAGGTTCTGTATGTTAAAGGCGTCGGAGGTCGAGACAATTGCCAGTCGCGAGGTCTCATCGCAGCTGATCATCGACGACAGCGTCTCGGCCCTGTCGCGTGAGCATCCCTCCTGCAGCCGCATCGCCAGCTGAGGATCAGGAGTCAGATCATGAGCCTCGGCAGTCTGGGTTCGGGCCACCAGGTCGCGTTCCGACAGCCGCTCAGGGGGCAGGCAAAAGCAACGGCGCCTTCCTGAAGGCCATGTAGAGAGCCCCGAAGGCAAGCTCAATAATTGTTGCAGTTATGGCGGTGCCAAAGACTATCTGACGGGAGTAGCCAAGGTCACGGAAAGCAAAGAGAAGCAGGGCTGCAAGACTCGTTGCAATGAGGTTCGCAGTAAGAACATGGGTCAGCAGTGTCCGGAGATTGACAATCTTCCCGCGGCCAATCTTCCCGCTGGCGACAGAGACAATGATCCACAGCAGGGCCAGTATCAGGAAGAAGGTCAGATGCGAGGGAATGTAGTGTCTTACACCTGAGGGCTTGAGCATCGTCATCAGCACATAGGAGACGGTCAGGATGACAATATCGGCTGTGATTGTATATACCCGAAAACGGCTTCTATTCATTTCTCCCCCTTATTTACAGACAGTATGGTGCAAATTTGCGTCAAGCGTTATCTTTGTAAAACCTCAAAAAGATGAATTATTCAACATACATACAAACTTTATTAACACTGCTGTTATTGTGTTGCAGCATTACATCGCATGCTCAGACCATCCCGGAACCGGTGGAAGACAGGGCCATCTACCTGTTTCTCAGCGAGCTGGCCGGCGACGGAATCATAGAACTTAACCAGGTCGTGAAACCCTACAGTCGCAAACTGATAGAGGAGAGACTTGAGGAGGCTGATAACCAGAGGGATATTCTGTCGCGAAGACAACAGAAGGAGCTTGACTTCTGGCTTGGCAATTACAGCCTTACCGGGAGGGATGGAAAGCTTAAGCTTCTGTTTAACCCGGCCACGGCTCAGTACCGCGACTCACTCTTCAGTGTCACAGTCTCGCCGATACTGGGACTGACTGCCGGGCTGACTCCTGACGCATCTGAGGATTGGTTAACAGGTGTCGCACGCACAAGGACTATAAGCTGGAAGAACGGTGCGAAGGTTTACGGAAGCTATGGCCGGTGGGCATTCTTCGCAACACTGCAGGATAACCACCAGGACCCGCTGCTGGGGAGCACACTTTACCTCACCCGCGAGCGTGGCGGACACATCAAGAACGGCACTGACTTCTCGGAGATGACCGGAGGGGTAAGCTACATGTGGAAGTGGGGCGACATCTCCTTCCTGAAAGACTCACCGGTGTGGGGTAGCGGCTATGCCGGGACAAATATTCTCTCGGGCCGGGCACCCTCGTTCATGCAGCTGAAGCTACACCTGAAACCAGTTGAGTGGGCCGGGATGACCTGGCTCTACGGGTGGCTGACATCGATGGTGGTCGACTCAACGCGCTCATACTGGGTCACAAATGCTTACGGTACCAGCTACCGCGATGTATACCACACCAAATACATCTCCGCCAGCCTCTTCACCTTAACCCCTGTTTCCCGGCTGCACATCTCATTCGGTAACAGCGTGATATGGTCCGACCAGCGCCTTGTGCCCCATTACATGATGCCGCTGTTCTTCTACAAGTCGGTGGATCACGGCGTCAACTCTGGTATTGGCAACAGCAACTCGCAGATGTTCATCGACATAAGCTCGAACAACATCCGGCATCTGCATCTCTACGGCACCCTGTTCATTGATGAGCTTTCGACATCACGGTTCACCAACTCCGATTATAATTTCTTCTCGTGGAAGGGAGGGTTCCGTGCCGGCAACTTCAGCTTCATGCCTGACATCTGGGTGACGGCGGAGGCTACCTTTACCTACCCGCTCACCTTCCAGCACAATGTTCCGGTGACAACCTTCGAGAACCAGGGTTACAACATGGGTCACTGGCTCCGCGACAACAGTCGCAGCTGGTACCTGGCGCTCGATTACAGGCCTCTCAGGGCGATGACCCTCCGGCTATGGCACGAGTGGTCGGAGCGCGGCCCCGATTACCAGAACATCGGCGGGAGCAGGCTGGGTTTGCCCTATCTTGAAACAATAGAATGGAAGAACGTCGCCACGGGCTTCGAGGCCAGCTACCTCATCACCGGCGGAGTGCAGGTGAGGGCGTCAGTGACCCGGCGCAATGTATCGGGAAATCAGTTCTGGTACCCCTCGCACCTGTTCGGAACCACCACCACCCTTAGCGGCGGGGTGGTCTGGGGTTTTTAAGTCTAAAGGTCCAAAGGTCTAAGGTCTAAAGGTCCAAAATCATTTCCAGACCCTCAGATTGAGGCTTCGTCGTAAGGCGATGCCGAAATCCCGATACACTACGTTATCGGGACTTCAGACCCTGAGACCTCAGATCTTGAAAAAAGTATGTATATTTGCAATCAGAATGCAAAATAACATAGAATGATAATCAGCAGAAGAATTGTTGCCCATCTTGAAAAGATGCTTGAAAAATTCCCTGTTGTTTCACTGACAGGTCCAAGGCAATCAGGTAAAACCACAATCTTACGAAGTGCCTTCAGCGAGTTTAAGTATTTCAATCTTGAAAGGATTGATATCCGGGAGATGATCTCAGCTGACCCACTGGGTTTTCTGAAGGAGGCCGGAACGAGAGTGATTTTCGACGAGGCTCAGAACCTGCCCTCGCTGTTCAGTTACATACAGGTAGTATCTGATGAAAGGAGACAGACCGGTCAGTATATATTGTCAGGATCGCAGAGTTTTCTGCTTAACAACCATATTAGCCAGTCGCTTGCAGGGAGAGTAAGTGTAAATGTTCTGCTGCCGTTTGATATCGGAGAGCTTGCAGCTATTGAAGATTTTGAGCCCACTCAACTCATTGTCAATGGGTTTTACCCACGCGTATATGACCAGCAGATAAAACCTTCAGACTTCTACCCTTCCTATCTGCAGACATATATAGAAAGGGATATCCGCACTCTCCGGTCCGTTGAAAACTTGCAGACATTCTCCAGATTTCTGGGACTCTGTGCCGGTCGTACAGGACAGATTCTCAACCTGTCATCTCTGGCCAATGATGCGGGTATTTCGGTCAATACGGCCAAAGCCTGGCTCTCGCTTCTGGAATCAAGCTACATTATCTACCTTCTTCAGCCCTATCACCGAAACTTTAATAAACGGATAATAAAATCCCCAAAACTCTACTTCTATGATACGGGGGTAGTCTCATCACTGCTCAGGATACATGATCCTGGCATGCTCTTAAATCATTATCTCTTTGGTGCGCTATTTGAAAATCTGGTTATTACAGAAATAATCAAGTCACAGGTACATCAAGGAACGCGTCCTTCAGTCTGGTATTGGCGCGAGAGTAACGGTATGGAGGTAGATTGCATTATTGAGAGAGGTGATAACACGATTGATGCACTGGAGATAAAGGCCGGCCAGACATTCAGTGAGGATTATCTCAGAAACCTGAAATCATTCCCCTTGATTTCTTCTGAGCAGAAGATCACAAGGACAGTCATTTACCGGGGCTCAGAATCAACGGTGATCAAAGATATTAACATTATTTCGTGGCCTGATTTCACCCGAAAATTTCTGGGCTGAGACTCCATGGCTTATGAACCTCAGATTCCAGACCTTCAGATTGAGGCTTCGTCGTAAGGCGATGCCGAAATCCCGATAACGTAGTGTATCGGGACTTCAGATTGAGCCTCCGTCTCAGACGGAGCGAACCGAACCGCCGGTGGCGGTGAGTTCGGCGAAGCCAAATCCCGTACACGAAGTGTCGGGACCTTCAGTCAAAATTTACTACCTTTGCATCGCAATACAGAGATGTGATGGAAGAGACCCAGACCCCGCCGGTGAAGGAGGGCATTCCCGTGAAAGGAGATGCTCCCGTGAAGGCGGAGACACCCGTGAAGGATGAGACCCCGGTGGCTAAGAAAACGGAGCGAGCCTGGTATGCCGTCTATACAAACTCAAGGGCAGAAAAACGGGTCAGCGACCGTATCAACGAGATGGGCGTCGAGACCTTCCTCCCTCTACAGAAGACCCTCCGCCAGTGGTCCGACCGCAAGAAGCTTGTCGAGAAACCGCTCATCAGCTCTTACGTTTTCGTCAAGGCCATCCCGAAGGAGTTCTTCCCGATACGCACCGTCGACGGCGTTGTCAAGTTCATCATGATACAGGGCAAACCCGTTGCCATACCGGAGCAACAGATCACCAACCTGCGCATCCTCTGCGGCAGCGATGCCAGCGTCGAGGTGAGCAGCGACTTCTACGCCGAGGGCGACAAGGTGGAGGTGATAGTTGGCTCCCTCACCGGGCTCCAGGGTGAGTTGATCAGGGTGGGACGCAAGCACAAGGTGGTGATACGTATCATCCAGCCCGGCATGAACCTTACTGTAGATATTAAGTCCAACGCCATACGTAAACTCGAAAAAAATTAGGATATTTAGTTCGCCATTCACCCGGCACAAA
>JBGSLG010000147.1:0-42584 GCA_041740815.1 Bacteroidales bacterium | reverse complement strand
AAAAGATTTATCCTGCGGGCATCCTATTCGATCATAATTCTTAAATTTGTCGGTCACGGCACTCCGCTTTATGCTCGAATTCAATATTCTCGATATCCTTGATATATTCATGGTAGCCTTTATTCTCTACCAGTTATATCGGCTTATAAGGGGCACTGCTGCCTTCAGCATATTCCTGGGAATCTTTTTCGTCTATCTGTTCTGGCTCATTGTCAAGGCACTGAACATGGAGCTGATAAGCGCCATCGTGGGGCAGGTGATAGGAGTGGGGGTGATAGCCCTTATCATCGTGTTCCAACAGGAGATACGTCGTTTCCTGCTGGCCATCGGAAACAGGTACATAAGCCGTAACAGGTTTTCCTTCGACAGGTATTTCCCGTCAGGTGCAGTTGATCAGACAACAAACCAGATAGTTGAGGAGATCGTTCATGCAGTGGAGTCCATGGCACAATCGCGCACCGGAGCGCTTATTGCTATCGGGAGAACCAGCATGCTTGACATCTATTCCGACGGAGGGGAACTGCTGAATGCCCTCGTCACCGATGAACTGCTAAAGACAATTTTCTATAAAGGGTCTCCGCTTCACGACGGCGCTGTACTCATTCAGAACGGAAAAATATTTGCTGCCCGTTGCCCCCTTCCCTCGACTGATCAGTCAGGGCTCCCGGCAAGGTTCGGCATGCGGCACAGGGCGGGTATCGGACTGACCGAGCAAACGGATGCCGTTGTGATAATTGTCTCTGAGGAGAGAGGAAGAATCTCCGTAGCTGATGCGGGCAAGATTCATGAGGATGTGACTCCCAACGAGCTGCGCCAGCTCCTGCTTACCCTCAAGATATAACCCGGGGTCACCCTGCTAGTGGTATCTGAGCTTCAGGTCAAGAACATTATCATAAACAAACCAGCACGGTTCATCGCATGAGAATTCGTCATAGCCTGCCTGAGGACAGGCTCCTGCCACAGTGACATACTTGCGGCCTTCATAGGTAAACTCAAGCGTAGCAGTATAATCCTTATAAAGAAGGGCGTCATAAGTGATAAAAGAATAGGGTTCTGCAACGCGGTACTGCGCAAGGATGATACTATCCTGCACAGCTCCTTCATAAAGCGTTATAACCGGGTTGACAGGGATATAATCGGGAGTCCTGAATGAGATTATCAGGGTAGCTGTCTCAATCCCCCCGGGATAACACTCCCCGCAGTCTTCTACCATACTTTCCTCGCATGAGAGCAGGAGTGCCACCAAAATCACAATTGTAATACTGCGTCTAGTCATAGTTATACAATCTGATTTTTTTAACTGTGTTTCTCCGTGATTCGCGTATCATGATGAGTGATGCCCTGATTGTGAGCCAAACCGGGAGAACCTTGTAGTAGGGAGTGTTCAGGTATGTAAGCCCTGACCCCAGACTGATGTTGTGTTTGGTCCACCTGATCTCTGCCGCCGGGATAATGCAAAACTTGCTGTCCGGCCTGTCAGTCGTTCCCTCATACAAAGAGTGGAAGCGGTATCCGGCAGAGAGAGAGGGGACGATGCTCCATGTCCGGCCGCTGCCCGGATTGCTTAGCTGGAACTCCCTGAAGAGCCCGGCATAGATAACATAGGTGCTTACCCTGTATTGGTAGAGTATGTCATCATCGCCTGCAATCAGCATTCTCTGGCTGGCGGGATTGAATGTTGCGCCAAATGTAATACCGGTACGTAACTTCGGGTCAGTAAGGGATAAAGAAACGTCAGCCATCTGGTAATGGGTTGTTATCAAACCTCCCGCTGCCACCGTAAGCTCAGCAAGGGAGAATCCTCTCCTGGCAACCATCCCTCTTCCTTCGAGAAGCTGTACTAACTCCGAGCGGCCATAATGATGTGCCAGGTTTACCGGGTCACTCATCTCCCTGCCGCTGTAAATCCATCTGTTGCCATTGTCAAGAAGGAACTCTGCCGCCTCTTTCTTACCGGTAATTGTTGCGCACCCAAGGGCGTCGATACCGTCACTGTTCACTGCATAGAGATTCGCCCCGTTGTCAATCAGAAGCCTCATCATCAGGGTATCTCCATTCTGTGATGCCAACATCAGCGGGGTGAACCCTTTCCTGTCAATAGCGCCGGGGTCAGCTCCGGCCTGAAGAAGGATGTCGGCGATGTCATAATATCCGAAACTCACCGCGGTCATTAGCGATGTGTTGCCTTCCTGATCACGCAACTCAAGGGGTGCCTCGTAATAGAGCAGCATATCGGCGATATAAAAAAATCCCAGGGCTGCAGCATGGTGCAGGGGTGTTGAATTGACCCGGTCAGCCTTTGTAAGCGAGGCTCCGTATCTTATCAGCATCTCGGTCATATCAAGGTTATTTGACCTTACTGCAGATGTGAGCGGTGTGTTCCCGTACATGTCTGTCAAGTCAGTGCCTGCACCGAGCAGAAGAAGTATCTCAACCGCCTCCATTTTACCCGAGGCGACAGCATAATGCAGTGGCGTGGCGGTTTTGCCGACAAAATTATTTACATCGGCCCCTTTCAGATAAAGTCTTATTATTTCATTACAGGCACCTTTTGATGCTGCAATCTGCAGGTTGAAGTCATCGACGTCATAGCCTTCTACGGCATAATCTGATGTATCCACGAACAGAACCTGATCATTGTACTCTTTAAGAATGACCTTTATCCTTTGCGTAATTGAATCCAGCGCAAGTGTATCCGGCTGTGCAAAAGCTGATAATCCACACAGGATAAATGTCAGCGCCAGGGCCATTTTCTTGAATGCAGTAACCATTAATACAAAAATAGTCTCTGTTTCTTTGTGTAGCAATGTTGTTGATACTTTTTTTTGATAGTTAAGAAAATGAGTACTGCCTTTAGGACATAGCGGCATAATATTGTATTTTTGCGCACGTTATTGAATTAGATAAAAGCCAATGAATTTACGCAACAGGCCTACACGCATCCTGATTATAATTGTCATTGCATCATTTCTCTTTGTTCCTCAAGTTGGTACTGAGAGTGTTGTAATGCTTAGCGGCGTCAATAATTCCAACACACTGCAAATTGATAATACCCTCACTGACAGAGTTTTATTTGAGAGTGCCGATGAAGGTGTAGAGTGGTTCATGAAGACCTGGGGCATTAAAGGGGCATCGGTAGCCGTGGCCCGCGAGGGCAAGCTTCTCTATGCACGCGGTTTCGGATATGCATCAATTAATGATTCAATACCTGTTGAGCCTTACCATCGTTTCCGGGTAGCCAGCGTTTCCAAGCTGGTAACTGCCGTTGCGGTTATGAAACTGGTGGAAGAGGGCCGTCTCTCGTTGAATGACCGGGTATTTGGCCCTGGCAACATTTTAGATGATACGCTCTTTTTACATCCCAAAGATCGTCGTGTATTTGATATTACCGTGGCACATCTTCTTTCACATGAAGGGGGATGGTCACAGCGCTATGGCGACCAGATGTTTATGCCTGATGTGATTGCAAGATCACTTGACGTACCCATGCCGCTGGATCTTAAAGACATCATCAGGTTCGCCCTGAGTAAGAACCTTCATTTCACTCCCGGCACCGGGCAGGCCTACTCCAACCTGGGATACAGCATCCTTGGGCTTGTGATAGAGAAGGCGTCAGGCATTGATTATGAGACATACTGTAAAAGTCAGGTGCTGGAACCTCTTGGCATCTTTGACATGGCCCTGGGTCGCAACCTTCCTGAAGAGGCTCTTCCGCTGGAAGTATCATATTATGAGGTTGATAACGCTCCACTGAAACCATCCGTATACGGTACCGGTGAGATGGTGCCTGCAAGCCGCGGGGGAAATGACATTGAAACCCTTGGTGCCGCCGGAGGCTGGGTTGCAACAGCGCCTGGTCTGATGCGACTGTTGCTGGCTATAGACGGCTTTGAACAGCCCAAAGACCTCCTCTCTTCCGGGAGCATCGAATTCATGACCGATGTATACAACGGGTATGCCCCGGTGGGTTGGCGGGCAACGATGACTAACGGGTCATGGTGGCGCACCGGATCCTTCTCCGGAACCTCGGCCATGATGAAGAGGATGCCTGACGGTACTGCCTGGGTGGTGCTTATGAACAGCAGCGCCTGGAACGGACCGGAGCTGACATCGGACATAGACAAGATGATGTCAAAGTTCCTTACCCGCGTCAACGAGTGGCCGGAGGATGACCTTTTCAGCTATACGCTACCGATACATTTGGGTTCATAATGTTTAAAACATTGTCCAGGTGTGTTTTACAGTAAATGTAAATATTGTCAGAGAGGAGCTTGAGGAGCGGTTTGGCTCTGAGCTCATCGATCACGACAAATACCGTCCGAGTTTTTACTTCCATGCCTATAGCCTTCCATATTTGCCTGTGGTGTGCTCTGCTGGTTCTTCCGGTTCTTCCGGCTCATCCGGCTTTCCCGCTTCCGGCTCTTCCGGTCTGAGGGTCATGCGCTGGGGGCTTATACCCTCCTGGGTGGGAGATGAGAATGAGGCCAACGAAATAATGATGAAGACCTTCAACGCACGCTCGGAGACCATCGCAACCAAACCCTCTTTCAGCGGGTCTTTTGCCTCGCGCCGCTGTCTCGTTCCGGTCAGGGGTTTCTTTGAATGGCAGCACCTGGGAGGGCGAAAAATACCCTGGTATATAACACTTCGTGATGAAGAGATTTTTTCTCTTGCCGGGATCTGGGATTCCTGGACCCTTCAGGGGGGAGTCACCCTTGATACCTTCTCAGTAGTCACCACCAGGGCCAATGAGCTGATGGAAGAGATACACAACACAAAGAAGAGGATGCCTGTAATACTGCCCCGGGCAGCAGAGAGGATCTGGCTGAGGGAGGGTGTGCCTGCTGATGCACTTGCAGGGCTGATGGGACCTGTGGATTCAGAGATGCTGGCAGCCCATACTGTCAGTCCGCTTATAACAAATACCAGGGCCGACCGCAACAGGACTGAGCTCATAATGCCCTACAGCTACCCTGTTCAGGGTACGCTTTTTTAGCAGATCTCTATTGGGAGACAAACACAAATGTCAGATAGCCGCCCTGTTTTTCTGGCGCGCCCAGGTCTGAATTAAACCGTGACCTGAGAGCATGGCTTACAGCTGTTTCGGTCAGGCATGCATCCTTTGTGGTTGATAATCCTGATGCGGGCTCGGCTTTCATGACATTACCTGAACGGTCAACAACTATGGCAAGGGTAATCTGTCCGGCGCCTTCGCACTTATAGATGGGTATGGGAAGAAAGACATGGCTTCGGCCGGCAAGATCATAAAAGATCCTTGTTGGCCCCCTGAAAGTCCCTTTCTCCTGAGGTTTTTCCTTTTTTTCGGTTATTTGTGGCTTGATCTCTTCATCCGGGATGGCAATCTCCTCTCTTCCGGCCGCCTCTGCCATCTTCTGCTCATCAATGAAGTTTTTCTCATTCAGCAGGCCGCTTTTGATGAGCTCCTCCTTGACCATATCCTCATACTCCTTCGGATCAATGTCAATAGGTTTGTCAGCCATGTTTTTGATAATATTCACGAGTTCCTCGGCTGTGGCGTTCTCAAACTCACTTTTGGCAAGCTCAAGGGCCTTTTTCAGTGCCGGATCCGGCATCTCCTCCTCAAAGGCCAGTATGATCTCTGCTGCGATCTCACGCTTCATGGCTGAGACTTTAACAGACATGAAGATCACCGCAACAGCCAGGTGCACGATGATGGTCGCCATTATTGCCGTAAATGTTATCTCAAACCTGTTCATCAGGGTACGAAATTACAAATAATTGCATGCCTGACATCACTTTAGCGTCAGAATTGTGCTGTCAGTTTCAGATTCAGGCTTCGTCTGGTGAGATAATTAGGAACTGCAAACTCACGGGTCACACCTTCGCTGTTCCTAACAGTACGGATCCATGTATAGGATATTGTGTTTCTCATGTCAGCGAGGTTGAAAATCTCTATTACAGCAATGAGTTCCTTCATGAAGGAGTCTTCCCTTTTCGTGCCGGCGCCTGCCAGGACTTTGGAGAAGCCGATGTCTATACGCCTGTACGGTGGCATCCTGAACCATATATCCCACTGGTCTTTGCCTGGTGGCGACGCCGGTATTCCCGTTCCAAATGCAACATTGATATGAGCCCTGAAATCGGGTCGTCCCGGCAGATAATCCTGAAAAAAGATATTGAAATTCACTCTCTGGTCGAAGGGAGCAGGGTACCATCCGGTGGCGGATGAGGGTATTTTCAGTTCGGATTTCATCAGTGACAGGCTGAACCACGATTCCACCCCGGGAACGAACTCTCCGTTGACCCGCATGTCAAGACCTGCTGCGTAGCCCGCTGCTATATTACCGCCATAGTATACCAGTCTCACATTGTCTACGGTATATGGCACGAGCCTGTCAAAGCTCTTTCCGTAAGCTTCAGCCGTGAATCTGAATGGTCTCTCCCAGGCGATGAAGTCATAGCGGGCGCCAGCCGTAAGGTGGTATGAGCGCTGAGCCTTCAACAGGGTCTGATTGTTTTCCGTTTCCAGCATCATCTCGCGTCCGCCGGGAGGCTGATGATATGCTCCTGCTGCTATGTAGCCTGACAGCCGCTTATTCAGCGCCACTGTAAGGGATATGCGCGGGGAGACCAGCAGTTCTGAGTTGTAGGTATCATAGGCAGACCTGATGCCGGCGTTGAAATCCATTTTCTTTCCTGCAACGGTGAAGCTGCTCCTGCTGATGAGCCAGCCTTCGGCACTGAAGCTGCTGACGGCGCTGCTTCGGTCAGAATAAGAGGTCAGGGAGAGTCCTTCGCCTGTACCGCTGAGGGTGTATCCTGCGGAATCTACGCGGAGCCACTCATTTACAACAATGTCATGGCTTCTGATCCTGGCCGTGGCTCCCCATTCAAGGCCACCTCTGCCTGAGTGGCTTGAACCTCTGTATGACAGGGCGGTCATGCCCGTTTGCAGTTTATTGCGTGCATGTGAAAGCCAGCTGCCTGCCCCTGAATTAAGGAGCGTATCAGGATTGTTTTCAGTTCCTTCCGTGAGGTCAAGGGCTGAGAGACTGTAGGCGCCCCGTATATCGTAGCTCTCGAGTTCATTGGCAAGATATGCTGACAGAATTATCTTTGAGGTCAGCCTGTCGTTGTGCCTGATATCCACTGCCAGGGCCCCGCCGCCGTTGTCATACCTGTCGCGCTCACCTCCCTCGAAGAAGGCGTAGAGCCTGTAAGCGTCACTGACAGTGCCAAAGGTGGTTGTCTGGCTCCTTGGTACAAATGTGTACCTGTTTGATGAACCCCACAATGACAGGGTCATGGTGGTTCTTTCATCCGGCCTGAATCCTGCTATTGCCTGCAGGTCGGCGAAGCGAGGCCTGTACTGCCCCCTTGTGTCGAGGCTGCCAAGGAGGATTGCGTTGGAGCGGTACCTGGCACCGGCAATGAACCAGAGCTTGTTGTTGCTGCTTCGGGCGCCGGCGTAGGCTGATGAAGTGAGCAGTCCGAGTGATACAGCACCCTCGCGCTTCTCCGGCTCGCGGTAGCTGATGTCGAGCACCGATGACATCCGGTCGCCGTAGGAGGCGCTGAAGCCGCCGGGGGAGAAGTTCACCCCGGAAGTGAGATCAGGATTGATCCTGCTGAGTCCTTCCTGCTGCCCGGACCTGATAAGATATGGCCTGTAGACCTCCACACCATTGATGTATACAAGGTTTTCGTCATAGCTGCCGCCTCTCACCGAGTAGCTGTTGCTTAATTCACTGAAGGAGGCTACCCCGGGGAGCGTTGAGATGGCGGCTTCAATGCCTCCGGCGACGGAGGGGATGACAGCGCCGGCAACGACAGGGATACTTATCACTGTGATATTGTCAGGCCTCGATGCGGTGACCTTTACACCCTCAATACCAATTGTCTCTGCAGTGAGCATGATCTTCATTCCGGATGGCGGAAATCCGGCCCGCACCGTCAGAGTGTCGGCCCGGTATCCGATACATGAAATGACCAGTGTACCTGTTTCTTTTCCCGGTGTGAGGGCGAGGACAAACGTTCCGTCGCCTCCTGTAACGGTTCCCTTATCAGTGGCAGGCATGTATACTGTGGCGCCCTGAATCGGGGCTCCCGAGAGATCAGTTACAACACCGCGCAGCGATTTCTCCTGCTCCTGGCCCGAGAGGAGCGAGGGAGTCAGCAGCAGAATAAAGAAAACAGTAAGGGGTGTTATCCTTGATGACAGTGCCATCAGTCATTCTTTTTTTTCTTCCGGGGCTTGATCTTCCTGGCCTTGCTGGCTTTGGATGGCTCATTTTTAAGGAGACCGCTTTTGACCTCCCTGGCGAATTTCTGCCAGGCAAAGGGATTAAGGAGGTTATTGGAGGGCATCTGACCGCGGGTATAGAGATTGTCAGCCATCTGCTGCATGGTGTACCGGTATGCCTCACCCGGAGTGGCTCTCATGTCACTCCATATCTGCTGCTCCACCAGTGCAAGGTTATACTCCATATTCTCCATCAGTGGATCAACCGGTTTATTCTCTATCACTGCCCTTTTGAACTCGGAGTAGGTCTTCCATGGGAGGACGAGCACCTCGCCGATCATGATTGTGTCAGTCACCATGATCACGTCGGTAATGAAGTGACTGCCTGTGATGGAGGGAGGGATGGTAAGGATGGTCGATTTGTAGCCGATAGCGCTGAAGAATACAGTATCACCGGGAATACTGATAATTGAGAAGATGCCTCTGTTGTCGCTGGCGGCACCCCGCTTGAGATGCTTCGAGTAGATGCTGACGTCAGGCACGATAAATCCAATATCGTCAGCGGTCAGCCCGTCGATCTGAATGAACCTTCTTTCCTCATCCTGGGAGCTGACCCGCGCAAATGAAACAGCCAGCATGATACAAATCACCAAAAACTTCTTCAATGACAGTTAATTTTGCGATGCAAAGTAAACAATAATGACATTTGATTCTTGATTTTAACTTAACTTTAATCATCTTTACTGTCATCAGACTAAGAGATTTTAACAGCTAAAAATATATGCATAAACAGTTATTGCTTGGTGATGAGGCTATTGCACAGGCAGCTCTGGATGCTGGCATAAGTGGCATGTACGCTTATCCCGGCACTCCGTCTACGGAGATCATGGAGTATATTCAGGGCTCGCCGCAGGCAGCAGAAGAGAATATACACCGTGAATGGTCATCGAATGAGAAGACAGCCGTTGAGGCTGCCCTTGGAATGTCATATGCCGGCAAGAGGGCCCTGGTAGCCATGAAGCATGTTGGTCTCAATGTAGCTGCAGATGCCTTCATTAACTCGGCCGTAACAGGTGTTAATGGCGGACTGGTTATCGTCTCGGCTGATGACCCATCAATGCACTCTTCTCAGAACGAGCAGGACTCGAGGTTCTACGGCAGGTTTGCCATGGTGCCGGTGCTGGAGCCACGGAACCAGCAGGAGGCATATGACATGATATTTGAAGCTTTTGATCTCTCCGAGAAGTACCGGCTGCCGGTGCTCTTCCGAATCACCACACGGCTGGCACATTCCCGTGCCGCTGTTACGGGGAGGGCTGCCAGGGCGCAGAACGACCTCCGGCTGCCATCCAACCCGCGTCAGTTTGTTCTGCTGCCAGCCATTGCAAGAAAACAGTACAGGGCACTTACCTCGATTTACGAGACACTGCGAACCGATACCATCCTTGCCGGCTATAACCGGCTGTCGGAAGGAAAGGGGCGGGGCACAGGCATCATCACCTGCGGTATTGCCTATAACTACCTTATGGAGAACATTGCGGACCGCAGTGATGATTATCACATACTATCAGTGGCTGCCTATCCGCTTGACAGCCAGGCGGTTACTGAACTTGTCGGAAGGTGCGACAGTGTGCTGGTGCTTGAGGAAGGATATCCTATTATTGAGGAGCAGCTTCGCGGACTCCTCGACAGGGACGTGAAGGTGCTCGGGCGGATGGACGGAACCGTGCCCCGCGACGGGGAGCTGAATCCTTCCATTGTGGCAGCAGCGCTTGGAATGGAAGCAACCATTGGCAAGGATGTGCCAACGGTTGTACGACAGAGACCGCCTTCATTCTGCAAGGGATGCGGCCATGCCGACGTCTATGCGGCGCTGGCAGAGGTGATGGATGAGTTCGGACCAGGCCGGGTTTTCTCTGACATAGGATGCTACACACTGGGGGCTCTGCCACCCTACAATATGGTTAACTCATGTGTTGATATGGGGGCATCGGTGACGATGGCTGTAGGCGCATCTGATGCCGGTCTCAGTCCTGCTGTGGCTGTTATTGGCGATTCTACCTTCACCCACTCGGGAATGACCGGGTTGCTTGATGCCGTTGTTAAGGACTCTCCTGTCACCCTGATCATCTCTGATAATTCCACTACTGGCATGACCGGTGGCCAGAAGTCGCAGGCAACTGACAGGATAGAGAGCATCTGTCTCGGTCTCGGAGTAAGCCGCGAACACCTGAGGGTCATCATTCCCCTGCGTAAGAATCACGAGGAGAACAAGGCGGTACTCAGGGAGGAGCTGAAACATAGCGGGCTGTCAGTAATATTGGCGAGAAGAGAGTGTATTCAGACAGCATCCAGAAATAAGAAGGCCGAAACGGCAGAGAAAAACAAAACAGGTGAATAAGATGAAATGTGATATTTTACTGGCAGGAGTAGGGGGGCAGGGTATCCTCACCATAGCTGCCACCATTGGCCTTGCTGCCGTGGAAGCGAACCTGTTCCTGAAGCAGTCCGAGGTTCATGGTATGAGCCAGCGCGGCGGTGATGTGCAGTCGCACCTCCGGCTTTCCGACAGGGAGATACACTCCGATCTGATACCCCACGGCAAGGCAGACCTGATTATCAGTGTTGAGCCAATGGAGGCACTCCGATACCTTCCATGGCTATCACCCGGCGGCTGGGTGGTCACCAGTTCCGTACCCTATATAAACATACCCGATTACCCTGATCCTGCTGCCATCATGGCTGAGCTTGAAAAGACAGGCAACTCCATTGTACTTGATGCTGACGCCATAGCAAAGAGCCTGGGGTCATCGAGGTCGGGGAACATGGTTATTCTCGGAGCTGCCTCGTCATTTATCTCCATGCCTTTTGAGACGCTTGAAAATGCTGTCAGAAAGCTATTCAGCCGCAAGGGTGAGGAGGTTGTCAGCCTTAACATACAGGCTCTCAGGGCAGGCCGGGCAGCCGCGGGCCGGTAAAATCCCAGCGCCGGCCGGTTGGATAAAGTCGGGGCATGATCCCCCCGGCACTGCAAAATAAAAAAACCGACACTGCAAAATGAAAACAAGCTCCGGCTTAAAACCAGAGCTTGCCCGCGAGACTGCCATTCCACACACATCCCCCGCACACGCCTGAACCTCAGGCAATCTTTTCCTTCAGCTTGCCTTCCCTGACCTTACCCTCTTTGGGCATGTCATCTTTGGCATTACCCCCTGAGCTGAGAAGAACCATATCTGACGCCACTATCTCAGTGACACTCTTCGGCATCCCGTTCTTGTCAGTGTAGGAGCGGTAGCTGATGCGGCCCTCGATGCAGACCTCCCTGCCCTTCTGCAGAAACTTCGAAGAGAGCTCAGCCAGCCCGTTCCAGGCAACGATGCTGTGCCAGGTTGTCTCCTCTGTCTTTGTGCCATCGGCACTCTTGTAACTCTCATTGGTGGCGAGGTTGAAGTGTGCCACCTTCTTGCCGCTTTCAAGCGTCTTGATCTCCGGATCCTGGCCGAGACGGCCGATCAGCTGAACTCTGTTTCTCAATGCATTCATGATTCTTGTTTTTAAGTTATTAATGCTGTTAACGATACAAATGTGCACCCTCTCCGGCACATGATCCGGTTGTTAACCATTTCTATCCGGTTCGCAGTCGGTTATATCCGTTTGAAAACGTTTTTGCCGATCAAAATCAATGTGATATGTGATTATGCTTTATGTTTTATTTTTTAACTTTATCAAAACATTTCGCTGTGGAACGAGTATGTCTTGACTGCGGAGCCAGGCTCCTGGGCCGGTCTGATAAGAAATTCTGTTCTGACCAGTGCCGTAACAACTACAATAACCGCCTTAACCGTGATCAGAATAATTATGTAAGGAATGTCCATGCCCAGCTCAGGCGCAATCGCAAGATCCTGTCCGATCTTCTTGAAGCCGGTCATGAACGGATACACCGTGATGCCCTGATAGCACAGGGCTACAACTTCACCTTCTTCACTCACCTGGTGGAAACCCAGGAGGGCATGAGATGGTTTTACTGCTTCGAGTATGGCTTCAGGGAGTCGGGCAAGGGATACCTAGAACTGCGCACAAGCAGCAGCTATGTGGAGATTGTGAAGGAGGAATAAAAAAGAATTTGCGATTTGCGATTTGCGATTGTCGATTTCCCGACTTTATAGACTTTGAATTTTCGATTTTCGATTGTCGATTGTCGATTTCCCGACTTTATAGACTTTCGACTTTATAGACTTTGGACTTTATAGACTTTGGACTTTATGGACTTTCGACTTTACAGACTTTAAGGACTTTCGACTTGCGATAGCGGCCCTCACAACAAATATTGTATTTTTGGGGCACAAACAAACGGGGAGATGAAAAGACTCATACTTATTGCAGCAGCAACACTGGTAACATTGTCAGCATTGTCACAGGAACAGAAGGTTTACGAACACAACTACCTTGTGAAGACAGGCGATGCCGCCCCTGATTTTACAGTCAGGGAAGCCGGCGGGAAGACATATAACCTCTCAGACCTGAAAGGCAAGGTTGTCATGCTCCAGTTCACTGCAAGCTGGTGCAGTGTCTGTCGCAAGGAGATGCCGTTCATAGAAGAGGAGATCTGGCTTCCGGGTAAGGATAAAGGACTGGTGGTGCTGGGAATAGACCGCGACGAGCCGGAGGAGACAGTCGTTAAATTCAGGACCGACATGAAGATAACCTATCCCCTGGCACTTGACCCGGGTGCAAATATTTTCGGACTCTATGCACAGAAGGAAGCCGGTGTAACCCGTAATATAATTATCGACAGAGACGGGAAGATTATCTTCCTTACCCGGCTTTTTGAAAGAGAGGAATTCGACCGGATGAAGGAGATTATCTTCGCTGAACTGGCCAAAAAGTAAAAAAAGAGCCTCATTTTACCTCTTTACTGCAACCTTTGGCCCTGTTCTTGCGTTAATCAGAACAGCAACTGTTTCTATTAACCTAAAACGCGAAGAAAAATGAAAAAGTTCGTTGTTATTATTCTTGCAATTGTTCTTGCCGCACCTCTCTATTCACAGGTTAAGTTCGGGTTGAAGGCCGGAGCAAGCACTGACTTTACATTCACCAACCTCGATCTCTCACAGTCAGACGTGGATGTAGTTCTTCAGAACGCTAAAAACGCTGAGTGGGGATTTCAGGGTGGAGCCTTCCTGAGGGTATCGTTTGCAGGTTTTTACCTGCAGCCTGAGTTTCTCCTTGCCACAGCAACAAATTCGCTGATGTACGAAGGTGTTGTTGACGGTCAGCCTGTTGATGAGCTGCTGGATCAGAAATTCACAAAACTCAATATTCCTGTTTTGCTTGGCTTTAAACTGGGACCTGTCAGGATTAATGCAGGCCCGGCTGCTTCAATTCTGCTTTCCGAACCGGCAGATATGGCTGAAATTGCAACCTACAAAACAGCCACCTTCGGTTATCAGGCAGGTGTTGGACTCGATCTGTTCAAGAAGCTGACCCTGGATGTCCGATATGAGGGAAACCTCAACCAGTTTGGAGATGGGATAACAATCGGGGGCGAGACCTTTGAATTTGATGACAGAACAGGAGCCCTGCTTCTTCAGGTAGGCCTCATTTTCTGAGAGTAAAAGCATACAAATCAACTCCTCCGTTATCTGGCGGAGGAGTTTTTTTTTACTTTTACGGAAGGATGTGAGTCAGAAAGATAAATGCTTCTTGCAGGAAACATACTATCTGTTCTTAAGAATGTGTTCGCGGTTCTCTACCTGATCACAGTATTTTCCGTATGCCTGATGATAGTGTTCGAGAACAGGAATCCTGTCAAAACCCTCTCATGGATTCTTGTGATCCTGTTCGTTCCCGGTGCCGGGATGATAATTTATGCCCTCTTTGGCCGCAACTACCGTAAGCAGAAGATATACAGCCGCAAGAGCATGGCTGACAGCGTCAGGCTGGCTCACCATGTCAACAGCCAGGTCAAGCTGCTTCCAACAGTAATTGCCTCTGAGAGTGAAGCGATAAGGTCAAAGGAACACCTGATACACCTCATGCTTAAGAACAACCGGTCGCTCCTTACCCTTGACAACAGGATTGACCTTCTGGTAAACGGCAAGGAGACATTCCCCGCCATGCTTGATGCCATTGCATCAGCAGAACACTATGTCCACCTTGAAATTTACCGCATAGAACCGGATGTCCTCGGAACCGAGTTCAGTGAACTGATTCAACGCAAAGCCCGTCAGGGAGTAAAAGTCAGGGTCATCTTTGATGACGTCGGCAGCTGGAACATCCACAAACCATATCTCAGGGCGATGAGGGCCTCAGGAGTGCAGATTTTCCCCTTCATGCCGGTACGCTTTCCGAGCTTCGCCAGCAAGATCAATTACCGGAATCACAGGAAGATACTGGTTGTAGACGGCAGGATAGGGTTTGTAGGCGGACTCAACATCGCGGACAAGTATATTCACGGGCTGCCCGGTCTCGGTACATGGGTTGATACCCACCTCAGGCTGGAAGGTGAGGCGGTGGCTGCACTTGACCGGGTATTTATCTCCGACTGGGATTTTGTCAGCGGGGAGGAACTGCAACCCGAGAGCTCGCTTGAGCATGTTGTCTGCACCGGAAACCGTTGCCTGGTACAGGTAGCCTCGAGCGGTCCGGATACCGATTGGGCTACAATTATGCAGGTCTATTTTTCAGCGATCGCAACCGCGAAGTCATCAATTTATCTTACATCTCCATATTTCAGTCCTGATGAAAGCCTGCTGATTGCCCTGAAGACAGCCGCACTCAGCGGTGTGGATGTCAGGATGATCTTCCCGAAGAACTCCGATTCAATTATCTCCAACTGGAACACACGTTCATACATTGCAGAACTGCTCGAAGCAGGGGTCAGGATATTCCTGTATGAGAACGGCTTCATCCATTCAAAATACCTGCTTGTTGACAGCGTTTTCTCATCTGTGGGCTCTCCCAACGTTGATGTACGTAGTTTTGACCTCGATTTCGAGGTCACCGCACTGATATATGACGATGAATTTGCAGGCCGGCTGGGAGTCCTCTTTGCCGAGGACCTTAAAAACTGCAGCGAGGTGATATTGGCAGAGTGGGTTAAGAGAAGGAGAAGGGACAGATATAAGGAGTCAATGGCACGCATATTCGGCCCTCTCTACTAAAGTTACACCAGATGAAAAAGATACTTCTTGCACTTTTTTATATAATCCTGGCGGCAGGTTTTACCGTCACGGTTCTGCTCTGGGTGATCCTGCTCAGGGAGAATGTCAAAGCTGACGCGGAGGTGCGCATTTATGTACCCACCGGATCATCTTATGATGATCTTAAAGACACTCTCAGGAGCGCCGGGGTCCTGAGAAACGAGCGCAACTTTATCATCACATCACGCCTCAAATCATTCGGGCGCGCTGTCAAGCCAGGTTCCTTCATCATAGAACCGGGGATGAGCAATAACAACATTGTGAATATGCTTAGGTCAGGCCAGCAGGCGCCGGTCAATGTTACCTTCAACAATATCCGCACCCTTGGGGAGCTTGCCGGAAAGATAGGCGGCCAGATCGAAGCAGACTCAGCAACTCTGTTGGCTTTCCTTGCCGATGAGAATAACTACCGTGCAGACGGCTTTGACCGCCGGACAGTCATATCAGTCTTTATTCCGGATACCTACCAGCTTTACTGGTCAGTGGATGCGACTGCCTTTTACCGGCGGATGCTGAAGGAGTACAGGACTTTCTGGAATGAAGACCGGAAGGCTGCTGCTGAGGCTCTTGACCTGACACCGGCAGAAGTCTCAGTCCTTGCATCCATAGTCGATGAGGAGGCCTCAAAGGCCGATGAGAAGCCACGCATTGCAGGTGTATATATCAACAGGCTTCGTCAGGGTATCCCGCTGCAGGCTGACCCCACCGTGAAGTATGCGGTTAACGACTTTACCCTGAGGCGGATACTTAACCGGCATCTGGATGTTGATTCCCCCTATAACACATATAAATTCAGGGGGTTGCCGCCGGGACCGATCAGATGCCCTTCACGGTCAGGGCTGGAGGCTGTGCTCAATGCCGAGAAGCACGAATATATCTATTTTGTTGCCAGACATGATGCCTCAGGATATCACCATTTTTCACGTACCCTGGCTGAGCATAACAGGTATGCTGCCGCTTACCGCCGGGAGCTGAACAGAAGGGGTATTTACAGGTAAGAGTACCGGGCTATATCTCCGGGTTGGAGTTATTCAGAGTTTCAATTATCCTCTTCGCATTCAGGGTGTTGTCAGCTACCTCCTGCAGCACACTGTTACGCCGTGACTTCATTTCCGGGGGTAAACTCCTCAAGCATCAGACGGTCAGTCATGCTTATCCACTCTGAAGTGTTCGAAGCGATGTTGCAGAGACTCTCCAGCCGTGTGCCGGCCACAACGGGGGCCGAGGTGACGACATGCCGGCCGGAGCAGAGGGCATTGATGAGCTTCAGCTTCATACCCGTTGGCTGTGAAGCATTAAGCAGGCACACCTGCGCATTGCTAATCAGTTCACTCATCTGGTTCAGCGTAGGGTTTGGCACCACCCTGACATGTCTCATTTCCGAGGCTGAATGCATAAGCTCACCGGAAGGACGCTTACCAGCAAGAACCGTTTTATGCTTCCAGTTGGGCACCACTTTTTCAAGGATGAAGCGGGCAGCGGCATCATTGTCAGCTGTGGAAAAATCGCCGTGAAGAAGGACATAATCGCCTTTGCCGTTCGATGAGTGACAGCCGTCTCCCGGGTGAAAGGGACCCACAAACAGGGCATTGCCGTACCGGGTCCTGAAGTAATCCGTATCTCCCGGTGAAATCGTCAGGAGGATCGATGCCTTTGACAGCTTCGCTTCGTAGCGCTCAAGTTTGCGCGCTTCCGAAGTGTAGAAGCACTTCCGGAAGGGATTCTTTTCATTGGCCGCCAGGTTCCTGTAATAGATGTGCTCGATATTGTGAGTACGCACCATGGTTATTCTCCCCTCCAGTGCAGGGTGACCCAGGTAATGCGTTGTGTGAAGCCCCTCGAAAATTATCGGGTTGGTGTCAGTAAGCAGATTTGTCAGTAGCGAGCTGTTCTTTCGCGACAAGACTATAAACGGCTCACTGTGCATGAGGTGAAACAGGTTAAGGTCGCGCTTGTAATAATGTACTTTCAGGCACTCGCGCTCAAGCGTCCGTGACCGGCCGCGCCCGTAGCTGAAACAGTGCAGGATGACACCTACTCCCTGCTGCCTGAGTGCACAAATCTTGTAAAACACATCCATGATCCCGCCGTAATCCGGAGGATATGGAACGTTGAAACTTACAAGATGAACTATTTTGCTTTCCGAAGTTTTGTCCATTTACTGGAATTCCAACACACAAACATAGTCAAAAAATTCTTTCGTATCTTTCAACCTCATATATTGAAGAAAAATACAGCCTGTCATACAGTAAATTGAAAATGAATGCAGTAATAGCCGTCATCAGTGACCTTTCAACTGACATGAGGGTGAAGAAGATGGCCTTGCTTCTGGCTGAGGAGGGCTGGAGCGTCACATTGATAGGCAGGGAGAAAGGAGGCGGTCTTCCCCTGTCCCTCGCAGGGGTGAAAACGCACCGGATAAGAGTGCCCTTCAGAAAGGGGCCGGCAATGTATATCCTGTTCAATTTCTTCCTCTTCTGGCATCTTCTCTTCAGGAGGTTTGATCTCTGCGTGGCATGTGATCTTGATACACTGGTCCCTTGCTCGGTCATCTCCCGTCTGACCGGTAAAATACTGGTATATGATGCACATGAATATTTTACTGGCCAGCAGGGTCTCGCAGAGCGAAGGTTTAAACAGAGCGCCTGGAAATGGGCAGAAAGGAAAACCGTACCGGGAGTGAGACACATGATCACTGTAAGCGAATCAATAGCGGATCTCTATCGCTGCGAATACGGCGTGAATCCTGTTGTCATCAGGAATATGCCACCCCCGGTGTCACACCTGGTACCGCGTGACAGGAGCGAACTGGGGGCCGGTGACGATGAGCTGCTTGTTGTTTTCCAGGGCTCAGGGATAAATGAGGAAAGAGGAGCAGAGGAACTTGCAGATGCCATATCAATGGTTGAAAGTGTAAAACTGGTGGTAATCGGGTCAGGAGACATCATTGAGAGCCTTAGAATCCGGGCAATGCAGGGCGGCGCCGGTGACAGGATACTCTTTTTGCCCGGGATGCCTTGGGAAGAGATGATGACATACACCCTCTGCTGTGACGCCGGCTTATCGCTTGATAAGGATACCTGTGTCAATCAGCGCTACAGCCTGCCGAACAAGCTCTTCGACTACCTCGCTGCAGGTATCCCGGCAGTGGTCTCACCTCTGCCCGAGGTCTCTGCGGTCATTGAACGTTACGGGTGCGGTGTAGTCCTTGACGAGGTGACTCCCGGCGCCATTGCACTCACCCTGGAAAAACTGAGAGACGATCGCATTTTTCTTGAATCACTGAAGTCAAAGGCAGCAGAGGCGGCCAGGGAGCTGAACTGGGAAAAAGAGAAGGTGAAAGAACAAGAGTTCTTCAGAAGTGTTATTCAATCAAATTCGCATTAATGAAAAAGGGTTTTCTGAAAAAGTACCTGCCGGAGATTGCCGGTGCCTTTGCCGGAGCGGTGGGGGGATTCTTATACTGGAAGTACGTCGGTTGCCTGTCGGGAACCTGCGCCATAAAATCCAACTGGTACCTTATGATACCGTGGGCAACTGTTCTCGGGTTCCTTGCCGGGTCCGTAGCAGGCGATATCATCCGCAAAAGAAAGAAGCCGGCGGAGCAGAGCGGGAGTTGAAATAAACGGCTTTCGCGATCTTCAGGAAGTTTGTATATTGCATACATAAAACAATTGCAAACCTAACCTGATCCTAATGAAAACCAATCGCCGGAATTTTCTGCGTACGGCAGCCGTGGCCGGAGCGGGAGCTGTTGCTGCTGGCAGCGCAGCCTCATGTTCACGTATCAAAAAATCAGAGGAGTTTATGCCTGAGGTAAGACAGGCAGTACTGGCCTCTCATTTCCAGAAGTTTAACATGTCGGGTTTTGGGGCATCCCCGCTTGAGAAAGTGCGTATCGGCTTTATCGGCCTGGGCATGCGCGGCCCCGGTGCGGTGGAACGCATGGCTCATATAGAGGGTGTGGAGATAACGGCTCTCTCAGACAAGTATGCCGACAGGGTGGAGAAGATGCAATCAATGCTCACCAAGTTCGGCATGCCCGCAGCCAAAGCCTTCAGCGGCACCGAGGAGGCATGGAAAGGCGTGTGTGATGATCCGGAAGTAGATCTTGTTTATATATGCACACCCTGGGCCCTGCATACCCCTATGGCCGTCTATGCCATGGAGGCGGGAAAACATGTGGCCGTTGAGGTGCCGGCGGCAAAGACTGTGGATGAGTGCTGGCAACTCGTTGAGACCTCCGAGCGGACAAAGATGCATTGCATGCAGCTAGAGAACTGCTGCTACGACTTCTTCGAGCTGCTGACGCTCAATATGGCCCGCCAGGGCTTGTTCGGCGAGATAGTTCATGGCGAGGGAGCATATATCCATGATCTGCGCTGGGACTTCACCTATGACAAAAACGGCTATGCCGATATGTGGCGCCTGAAGGAGAACAGACGCAACGGAAACCTCTACCCGACACACGGACTGGGCCCGGTGTGCCAGGTTATGAATGTCAACAGGGGAGACAGGATGGACTACCTGTCCTCGCTTTCATCCAATGATTTTGCCATGGCAGCTGAACTCAGTCAGCTGGCAAAGGAAGATCCCTTCTATGTCCCCTTCGCTGAAGGTACATACCGGGGCAACATGAACACAACCATGATCAAAACCCTGAAGGGCAGGAGCATTATGATTCAGCATGATGTATCAACTCCAAGGCCCTACTCCAGGATCCATCTCATCAGCGGCACGAAGGGAGCTGCAAGGAAGTGGCCGTCACCTGCCAGAATCGCCCTCGGCCATTCATGGATTCCGGCAGAAGAGCTGACAGCACTGGAGACAAAATACACACCGGAAATTGTCAGGCGGGTTGGAGAGATGGCAAAGGAGATTGGCGGTCACGGGGGTATGGACTTCATTATGGACTGGAGACTGATAGACTGCCTGCGGAACGGATTGCCACTAGATCAGGATGTCTATGATGCCGCCCTGTGGAGCGTAATCACGCCGCTGAGCGAATGGTCAGTTGCAAACAGGTCTTCATCCATTGACATCCCCGATTTCACCTGCGGCTCATGGGAGGTGAACAAACCCCTTGATCCCAATCTGCTAGAGGGAGGTGACACTAAAGTGATTGGTATTCAAGGAAGTACCAACCAGCTGGAGGTTTAACCAGGTCAAGAGCTTATATTATCTTTAGAAAAGATAATTGGAGGATATATTTTTTACATTTGCGGGCAAATTTCCGGTTCAATGCAGAACTCCGTTTTATTTCTGGTTATTTTATTCCTTTCATTGTTTGTCTTTTTTATACCGGGTAAATTCAAATATCATTTTACCATGGCTCTTCTGCTATGCGGTGTGGTCCTGACCACGGTATGGTCCGCCGGCATGCTGGCCGGACCTGAACAACTACTTGAAATACCGCTCTTTGCGCCTGCTGCCGGAACCATTTTTATCCTGACAATTGACAGGCTTACGGCATTCTTTATAATAGTGGTGAATATTACAGTGCTTGTAGGGTTTCTCTATGCCAGGGGGTACCTCGCACCCTATCTGAAGAGCAAAAATGCGCTTCGGTTCTCAATACATTATTTTTCCTACCTGTGGCTCTGGCTCTCGATGCTGATGGTAGTCATGATACGTGACGGGGTCTCTTTCCTGATAGTTTGGGAGATCATGGCACTCTCATCCTTTTTCCTTGTGATATTTGATGCTGAAGAGAGGACGATCCTTAAAACCGGCATCAATTACCTCATTCAGATGCATGCAGGCATGTTTTTTATCCTGATTGCTTTTCTGATAGTTGAAAAGACAACCGGAAGGATGAGCTTCGATGCCCTCGCGGAGTATTTTTCCGGTAACCGCAACCTGCCCCTTTTTCTGCTGTTTTTTACAGGCTTTGCCATCAAGGCGGGATTCATTCCGTTGCATACCTGGCTTCCGGAAGCGCATCCGGCAGCTCCTTCTCACGTATCCGGGGTGATGTCGGGGGTGATGATAAAGATGGGTATCTACGGGATCCTCAGGGTAATTGTTTCAATGCAGTCAGACCTCCTGGTGACAGGGATCATCATCCTTATCATATCATTGATCTCCGGAGTACTGGGAGTGATGATGGCAATAATGCAGAAGGACCTGAAGAGGTTGCTGGCTTACAGTACCATAGAAAACGTTGGCATCATTGGTGCCGGCATCGGCCTCGGGGTGACAGGTATGGCACTGAACAACACGGCCCTGGCTCTGCTGGGTTTTTCTGGCAGCCTGTTGCATGTCCTGAACCACTCTCTGTTTAAATCGCTGCTCTTCTTCAATGCAGGATCAGTTTACCAGGCTATGCACTCCAGGAACCTTGAACAGATGGGAGGCCTTATGAAGAATATGCCATCCACGGCACTGCTGTTCCTGGTAGGCTCACTTGCAATTTGCGGACTTCCTCCTTTCAACGGATTTATCTCCGAATACCTAATTTATATGGGGATGTTCCAGGGCCTCTCCGGTGCAACACTCTATCATTCGATCGTAGTGCTCGGATCGGTTGTCGGCCTCTCCCTCATCGGCGGGCTGGCTATATTCTGCTTCACCAGGGCGTTCGGAATTGCTTTCCTCGGAGCACCAAGGTCAGAAAAAGCCCTGCACGCCAGGGAGGTGTCAGCGGGGATGATAATCCCGCAGTACCTTACCGTGGCTCTTATCCTTCTGATCGGGCTTGCATCGCCACTGGTTGTTAAGCCGGTTTTTGAGATTGTTGCCCGGACATTCGCGATAGATGACCCGGTGATGGTTTCAGGCGCTTTCACGGCCAATCTTGCCCAGATCAGTATCATGGGCGGTGTGTTTGTAGTTTTGCTTGTTGCCCTGCTCTTCTACCGGCGTTACCATCTCAGCAGGAGGCAGGTTGACTTCGGCCCTACCTGGGGCTGCGGATATACGGCAGGCACTGCCCGGCAACAATACACTGCCACCTCGTTTGCCTATAACTATAACCATATTGCCAAACCCGTGCTCCATACAACCAAGGAGATGGATGAGATAAAGGAGGAGGAGGTCTTTCCACGCAGGAGAGTGTTTATCTCGCACAGCGAAGATATTATCAAAAAGGTACTTATTGACCGGCCACTCGACTGGCTCGCAGGTATTCTGAAGAAGATTGCTGTTATGCAAACAGGTCAGATACAGCATTATATCCTCTATGCCTTCATATTCATGCTGCTTGTGTTACTGCTATCTGTACTGAAAATTATCTGAGTATGGCAGGGTTTTTACTAATAGTAGTTGCAGCCTTTTTCGTCCCCGGGATTATTCTCCGGACGAAGAGTATAGCGTCAGGGCGAAAGGGTCCGGGTTTGTTCCAGCCAGTGAAGGATATCATAGTCCTCCTTAAAAAGGGAAGCGTATTCAGCACCACCACGGGATTGATTTTCCAGATTGCTCCGGCGGTCACACTGACCACTGTCATCTGTGCCATGCTGCTTCTGCCCTTTGCGGAACAGAAGGCTCTGCTGCCTTTTGAAGGCGACTTTGTGCTGTTTGCCTATCTGCTGGCACTCGGAAAATTCTTTACAATAATTGCGGCCCTTGATACCGGCAGCAGCTTCGAGGGGATGGGTGCAAGCCGCGAAGCACTGTTCTCAATGCTTGTGGAACCGGCATTTTTTATTCTTCTGGCCACCTTTGCGATGTTTACCGGATACACGTCATTCTCCGTTATATTCAACCAATTCTTTGTTACAGGGAATGATTACGTAATGATATACAGCATAATAGGCGTCTACCTCTTTATACAGATTGCCATGGTGGAGACAAGCAGGATACCTGTTGACGATCCCAAAACCCACCTCGAGCTGACAATGATCCATGAGGTGATGATACTCGACTACAGCGGGTTTGACAAGGCTCTGATCCATATCGGCACTTACCTGAAATTCGCACTGTACGGATCACTGATATATAACCTTATAGTGCCTGCAGGATGGAATATTTTTCTTCAGGCGGGACTATTTTTTGCCGTTCAGGGATTCTTTGCCGTAGTCATTGGCCTGACCGAATCATTCAGGGCAAGGAACAAGATGAACAAAAACCCGAAATTCATCCTGACCTTATCAGCCATTGCATGGATTGCGTTCACCGTTATACTTATACTCACGGATAAACTGGCCTGAATAATATGGTAAATTATCTCATAGTCATGTTCGCGATCACGCTGATGTATTTTTCATCGGCTGACAGGCTAATCAGTTACGTTAAGCTGATAGCGCTGCAGGGCCTTTTACTGTGCGGCATAGCCATATTCGAGCTGAAGGAGGTAAACACCGCAAACCTGCTTTTCATCGTTGCTGAAACCCTGATTTTCAAGACTATTTTGCTGCCTTATCTGCTCAACCGGATTATCCGCCGGTCAGGCGTAACGAAGGTTCATCGCCTTGCGATGCCAGGCTTCTACCTGCTTATCTTTTCAATCTTCGGACTGCTGATCAGTGTGATCCTTGCTAAAATTCTTATCAACCCCTTTATTAATACAATATACCTCGCAATAGCTCTTTTCACACTGGTCACAGGGCTGCTGCTGATAGTGACACACAAGCTGATTATCTCCCACCTGATCGGTTTCCTGATAATAGAGAATGCGGTATTCATGTTCTCACTTGCTGCAGGGAATGAGATGCCGATGCTTATCAACGTGGGGATACTGCTTGACATTTTTGTTGGCGTACTTATTCTCGGCTTCTTCGGGCTGCGACTTAAGCCTCATACAAACGAGCTGACCATGTTAAAAGATTAGAGATGGTGATTCTGTTATTCTTTGTCATATCCGTGCTGTTGAGCATCTCGGCTGTCCTGTTCAGAAACAGGACTGTGACCAGGATAATCACTCTTGCCTTTGCTCTGGTGCTGATCCTTTTTACCGTCTATTCATGGACCAGGCTAAACGCAACGGAGCTGACATATTTCACATATGACAGCACGGGGGTACTGCTGCTCACGGTGCTTGCCCTACTCACCCTGCCAACGGTGTACCACGGTTTCATCTATACCTCAGGCGACACAGACAAGAGATACAATATCTATCATTCAGGGCTCATTGCCCTCATGACTTTCATGGCCGGCGCCTACCTCGCCAACACCATGACTGTGCTCTGGATCTTCGTGGAGGCTACCACGCTGGCTGTGGCGGTGCTCATCTACCATGACCGGACGGAGATGTCGCTGGAGGCTACATGGAAGTATGTGTTCATCTGTTCCACGGGCATCGCGCTTGCCTACCTGGGTATACTTTTTCTCGGGTTCATCTATGGCCGCGGCGATGCACCCAATCTCTCCTTCTCATCCTTTACCCTCGTTCTCAATAATGCCAGCCCGTTATACCTGAAGATCTCCTTTATCTTCGTACTTGTCGGGTTCAGTACCAAGATGGGCCTCTTCCCGATGCATACCGTCACCATTGACGCTCATTCAGTGGCGCCGCCGCCCGTCAGTGCGCTGATATCCACCACGCTGATGAACGTTGGATTTCTCGCCATCTTCCGCGTTTATAAGCTCTTTGCAACATCATCCGTGCTGCCTTTCATGAACCATGTTCTGATGCTGGCCGGACTGTTGTCATTGCTGATCTCGGCGGGATATATGCTCAAGGCGAAGCATCTTAAACGAATGCTGGCCTACTCGAGTCTTGAGAACATGGGCCTCGTTGCAATAGCCCTCGGTGCAGGAGGGGCCGGCTACTATGCCGCACTGCTGCTGATTGTAATGCATTCCTTTGCCAAATCAAGCCTGTTCTACCAGATGGGCCAGCTGTCAAGAGTGCTGCATACGTTCAAACTGGATGACTGCGGCAGGTATATGAAACTGTACCCGGCCGGTGCAATGGTGCTTCTGACCGGAATGATCTGCATCCTTGCAATTCCTCCCTCCGGTTTGTTCATCTCCGAACTGATGATATTCAGGGGTCTTGTTGCAAACGGACAGTGGTTCGTACTTGTAGCTTCGGTTGTACTGCTCAGTTTTGTGATTTATGCAATGAGTACGCGCATCATGCATATAACCTTCTCAGACCCGAGAGATGAAAGTAAGGTAAAGCAGCCCGGCATCGTCAGTCCGGTAGAGACCATAAGCCAGTTTCTGCTCCTGGCCATCGTGATACTGTTATGCTTTTACCAGCCACCGTTCCTGGTTGAGATGATTAATCAGGGCATTGCCATTATACCGAGATAGAGACCATGATCAATCCGATCTTCATAGAGTTGAAAAACGGCGCAACGCCAGTAGCGGTCACAGAGATCCCGGTGCTTGAGTACGATCTTTTTCTTGAAAAGGTCAGGGAGTATCTCTCTGATAAATCAAATCACTGTTTATCATACTATTGTCAGAAGTTTGACGGCAGTCTTAAGTTCATCTGCTGCTTAGCTGATGATAATGCAGGGATTATCAGGATATTCAGTCATGAAATGAGCGCTGATTGTCCGCCGCTGAAGTCACTGACCCCGGACTGTCCCGCCATGCATATATTTGAACGAGAGATACATGAGAATCACGGTGTGAAGTTTGAGGGGCATCCGTGGCTCAAGCCGGTGAGATATCCCTATGACAGAGCTGACCGCCTGAGTGTCATGGACAATTATCCGTTTTATGAAATTGAGAGCGAGGAGCTTCATGAGGTCGGAGTGGGGCCGGTTCATGCCGGGGTGATAGAACCGGGCCATTTCAGATTTATCTGCAATGGCGAGAAGGTATTGCACCTCGAGATTCAGCTCGGTTACCAGCACAGGGGTATCGAACAGCTAATTGTTGACAGGGGGGATGCACTGCAAAGATGCCTCCTGGCTGAGAATATCGCCGGTGACACGGCTGTCGGGCACGGTCTGGCTCATGCGCAGCTCATCGAGTCGCTGGCAGCCATTGAGGTGTGCGAAGCGTTGCAGATTGAGAGGTGCATAGCCCTGGAGATGGAGAGGATCGCCGTACATATCGGTGATACGGCAGCACTCTCCGGTGATGTAGCCTACCAGCTCGGCCAGGTTACATGTGAGGCACTAAGGACCATGGTGATTAATACCACACAATACTGGTGCGGCAACCGGTTCGGGAAAGGCCTGGTGAGGCCCGGCGGATCAAACTACCCGCTGACAGATGAGACGGCAGACGAGATACTGAAAGTGTTGGGAGAGGTTGAAGGACGCTATGAAAAAGTCACCGGCTGCATCTATACACTCCCCAGCGTACTCGGAAGGTTTGAGGATATAGGCACAGTTACAAGACAACAGGCTGAGAACATTGGGGCGGTAGGGATGGCTGCACGTTCATGCGGTATTGTTCGTGATATACGCCGGACCCATCCTTTCCAGTACTACAGGAATTTCGAACTGAATCCGGTCACACTGGAAACAGGCGATGTGCTGGCCCGCGGTATGCTGCGAGCCCTTGAGGTAAAGGCGTCGGCAGGCATGATCCGCGCACTGATCGGGAGCTGGAGGAAATCCGGGAAATCAGTCGGGAGACCGGTATATAATTACAAGCTGAGGCCCGGCAGCTTCGCCACATCCCTCACGGAAGGATGGCGGGGCGAGATATGCCATACAGCGGTTACTGACAGTGAAGGCAAGATCCTTCATTATAAGGTTAAGGATCCGTCACAGCACAACTGGATGGCCCTTGCTCTTGCTGTTCGCAACCAGGAGATTTCGGATTTCCCGGTATGCAATAAGAGCTTTAATCTTTCATACTGCGGGCATGACCTGTAGATTTAAATGAGGTTGCATTATGCTAAAGGAAATCAGAATACTATCTGAACACGGTAAACAGTATGTTCCTGACCTGAGAAAACAGCCGGTATCTGAGAGGTTTCGGGGCAGGCCGGTCATCTCGGCCGGGATCACTGCGGCTGAGATTGAACAGGCTGCAGCAATCTGTCCGGTCAATGCCATTGACAGCCGTAACGGATCCATCGATCTGGGCAGGTGTACCTTTTGCAATGAGTGCGCGCTGATGCTGCCCGGAACTATAAACTTTACAAATGACTACCGCATAGCTGCCAGCAGGAGGGAGGATCTTGTGATCAGACCCGGAATGAAGGAGGCAATGCGGTTCGATGAGAGCGCAGTACGGAAAGAGGTAAGGCGTCTTTTCCGCAGGTCACTGAAGCTAAGACAGGTTTCAGCCGGTGGCGACAATTCGTGCGAGATGGAACTCGCAGCCTCAGGCAATGTCAACTTTGACCTGGGCCGTTACGGGATTGAGTTTGTGGCATCACCACGGCATGCTGACGGAATTGTAATCACCGGCCCGGTGACGGAGAATATGTCTGAGGCGCTTGAGATATGCTATCAGGCTGTGCCGTCACCAAAGGTCATCTTTCTCGTGGGTACTGATGCCATCAGCGGAGGATTGTTTGCGGAGAGTCCGGCACTGAGACGCGGGTTTATTGACAGTCATCCTGTTGACCTCTATGTCCCGGGTAACCCTGCCCACCCGCTGACCTTCATCAACGGGGTCATGGATTTGCTCGGACTATGATCAGGCAGCAGGCAATAGGCAGTAGTGGATGAAATTAAGAGTTAAGAATTAAGAATTAAGAATTGATAATCAGATACTTCGACCGCAGGACCGCAGGTTGAGGAGTGTAATGACGAACCGAACCGCCGGCAGGCGGTGAGCTCGGCGAAGCCAAATCCCGGCCACGAAGTGCGTCGGGAACCGCAAGACCGCAAGACGGAGCGAAGCGACAGACCTTAGATCTTAAAACTTCCGACTTTAAAGACTTTACAGACTTTCGACTTTACAGACTTTCGACTATACAGACTTACTTCGAATTGAACAAGTCTATCATAGCTCCGCTCATGGCGGTCACTCCGGTGGTATAAGCGGGAACAAAATCAGGCAGGAAGTTACCGCTGTGCAGCGCCGGAAGCATTGTCCCCTTCTCAATACTCTCTGAATACTTAGCGCGGTTTACGCCTCCCAGCCAGAAGAGTGCAATTTTTACCTTCTCGGGAGTCCGTCCGTACTTTCCAAAATCCTCAGCCACAGTTGAAGGATCAACCCTTATTACATTCTCCTTACCCAGGACGGATGCCATTGAGGCACTTGCCATGCTGACCAGTTCAGGGTCATTCTCAACAGGAGGAGTATATTCACTTCCTGCTGTTATGAGCGGCATCATCCCTTCCCTCAGTCCTGCTGCAACGGCCTGCCCGTCGGCAATACGCCTGAGTGCGGCGATGATCTGCCGGTAGACATCATCTGAGAAGAACCTGATGGTGAGCTTCATATCCACCTCTCCGGGGATGATGTTATGCTTTGTGCCACCATGGATTGATCCGACTGTCACCACCGCCGGTGAGACGGGATTGATCTCGCGGCTCACGATGGTCTGGTAGTCGAGTATGATTTTTGCAGAAAGCACAATAGGATCAATAGTTTTATGGGGCATTGCTCCGTGTCCGCCTACCCCGAAGACCTTGATGTCAACCGAGTTTACACCTGCGAAGATCGGTCCCGGGCAGTAACCCGTTGTGCCTGCCGGCAGATCGGGGCTTACGTGATAACACAGTGCATAATCAGGTACCGGAAACCTGCTGTAGAGGCCATCCTTGATCATCTGTTCCGAACCGCCGCTTACCTCCTCTGCCGGTTGGGCAACGGCTACGATAGTCCCATGCCACCTGTCCTTAAGAGATACCAGCGCTGAGAGGGTGCCATGCCAGACGGTCATGTGAAAATCGTGTCCGCAGGCATGCATTACCGGCGTCTCCAGTCCCTGGCTGTCAGTGACAGTGACCTTACTGGCCCATGGGAGACCCGTTGTCTCCTTAACAGGCAGCGCATCCATATCTGTTCTGAGCATGATGACAGGACCTGTTCCGTTACGGAATACCCCTACCACGCCGTTTCCGCCAACACCGGCCGTAACCTCAAAACCAAGGTCATCAAGCAACCGGGCCATCTTTGCAGCGGTTTTAAACTCCTGAAGCGAGAGTTCGGGGTTCTGATGCAGCTCCCTGTACATCAGCCCGGCCTCCTCAACAGAGCCGTTTACTTCTTTACTGATCAGTTCTTTGAGATCCTGCCCGGTAAGTGGAAAGACCAGGCACAAAAGCATTATCAGGGTAACAGGAGTCTTTGTTTTCACGGTCAGGGTATTACTGATCTCAAATTTAAAAATATATTCGAACCGGTGTGGGCTAATTCAAAAAATAAGAAAATAACCATCTGTAACGATGGCTTTTTATTACCTTAGTTTCCTTCATCATAATACCAACGGATCATGAAGACAAATGTATTAATCGGAACAATTGCATTTATGGGAACAGTACTCTTTACCTCATGCGGGCAGACAGTGGACAGGACTGCCGCTACGGAAGAATTCACCTATGAGGTTGACAGGTTTGAAGATATAAGCGTGCTCAGGTATCGCCTTTCGGGTTTTGACCAGCTGCCGGCAGCTGAGAAGGAGTTTATCTACTATCTCTCCGAGGCTGCGCTGTGCGGACGTGACATACTCTGGGATCAGAATTTCAAATACAACATGGTAATCCGGAAGACAATCGAAGCTGTTATTGATTCATACAGCGGCGACAGAGATGCACAGGAATTCAAATCATTCATCACCTATGCGAAAAGAGTCTTCTTTGCCAACGGGATACATCATCACTATTCAAATGACAAGTTCGTGCCGGGATTCTCACAGGAATATTTTGCAGGTCTTGTTAATGGAAGTGATGCGGCTCTTCTGCCCCTGCCTGAGGGGATGACAGCCGCAGACCTGGTATCCAGACTTACGCCGGTTCTCTTTGACCCTCAGCTATATGCCAGGAAGGTCGACCAGTCGGAGGGAGCCGACATGATCACCTCATCGGCCAATAACTTCTACGAGGGTGTGACACAGGAGGAGGCAGAGAAGTTTTACGCTTCACTGGCTGATCCTTCCGATCCGAGGCCGGTCTCATGGGGGCTGAACTCCAAGCTGGTTAAGACTGATGGCAAGGTCATGGAGGTAACTTACAAGAGCGGAGGCCTTTACGGCACCACAATTGACCGTATCATTTTCTGGCTTGAGAAGGCTCGTGACGCTGCGCTGAGCGAAACACAGAAAAAAGAGCTTGACCTGCTGATCGCCTACTACCAGACCGGTGATCTGAAGACCTGGGATGACTACAATGTTTTATGGGCTGGCAACACGGACCTCTCAGTCGATTATATCAACGGTTTCATTGAGACATACGGTGACCCGATGGGCATGAAGGCCACCTGGGAGGCAGTGGTTGACTACAAGGACATGGAGGCATCAAAACGCACTGCCGTGATAACTGAGAATGCGCAGTGGTTCGAGGATAACTCTCCCGTTGCACCTGAGTACCGCAAGGAGAAGGTCACCGGGGTGGCAGCCAGCGTAATCAATGTGGCAATGCTCGGGGGCGACTGCTATCCTGCATCACCGCTGGGTATCAACCTGCCCAATTCGAACTGGATTAGGACGGAAGCCGGATCCAAGTCAGTAACACTGGCAAACATCACCGACGCCAAGGACATCGTGGCTCGCGGCAGCGGTTTCCTAGAAGAGTTCGCCTTTGACCAGGCTGAGAGGGATAGAGCAGTCACATTTGGTTCAATATCTGATGCCCTGCACACTGACATGCATGAGTGCATAGGCCATGCAAGCGGCAAGCTGGCCCCGGGTACGGATCCCAATGCGCTTAAAAACTATGCATCACCGTTGGAGGAGATGAGGGCAGACCTGTTCGCACTATATTTCATGATGGACAAGAAGATGATTGAAACAGGACTCATGCCTTCGGAGGAGCCGGCCATGGCAATGTATGACAACTATATACGTAACGGCCTTATCACACAGATTGTCCGTATCAAGCCCGGCAAGGAGATAGAACAGGCTCACATGAGGTGCCGGTCGGCAATAGCCCACTGGGTATATGAGAATGGTCGCGGCGATAATGTGATTGAACTGGTGAAACGCGAGGGAGAGACCTTTGTCAGAATCAATGACTACCAGAAGCTGCGGTCACTCTTCGGGGAGATGCTGAAGGAGGTACAGCGTATTAAGTCAGAGGGCGACTTTAATACCGGAAAGGATATGATTGAGAAGTACGGTGTAAAGATTGATCAGGATCTGCACCGGGAGATACTTGCAAGGTATGAGAAGCTGAATCTGGCACCTTACAGCGGTTTTGTGAATCCCGTGATGACTCCGGTGACAGATGCGCAGGGAAAGATAATTGACGTAAAGATCGAATACAGCTCAGATTTCCTGGGGCAGATGATGGAGTACGGCAAGAAGTATTCTTTCCTTGACTAAACTCCTCTGACTTAAATGCAGAGAATCAACCTTTCTTAAGGCTGGCAGCCTTATCGTACAGCATCCTGTCTTCTTCAGTGACCGGCTGTGTCTCAATGTTATGAGGCTTTGGATGAGTCTCATCATCCACATGAATGAATGTTACAAAGCCATCAACCAGAGGCTTTTCGCAGTTTGTCCTGCAGACCCTGACATAGGCAACCAGACTCGAGGTGCCAGTGTATACAATTCTGGAGTCGAACTTCAGTACCTCACCCGGTTTCGCAGGGCTGGTGAAGTACATTCCATGAATCTTCAGGCAGACCACGTTTTTCGGATCCAGCAGTGATGCAGCAGCAATAAATCCCGATTCCACAAACCATTCTGCCGTCCGCCCTGCGAACAGCGTGCCGTGATGGTTCAGGTCCTCACCTTTAATAAGGCGCATTGTTGTATTTGGAGCAGGTCGGTGAATTATTCTATTCATAGTATTTTTTATTTATTCTATCGGTCTTTTTCTTCTCAGCCAGCACCAGGTAGACGAGGTAGACAGCGGTTACTACGAGAAGTATTATGATGCTGTACCTGATTATGACGGTTATGCTGAGTCCTTCTCCGGATGATGAAGGAGGGTTCACCGAATTGCCCACGTCAATACCGAAGAGGTTTTTGATGAAGAACAGGAGGAAAAACGAGAGCAACCCTGCGGCAACCGGGGTAGTGATCCACCCTGACGCGATGCTCCCCAGCACCTTCAGATTGATATTCCTCACGCCCTTGTACAGTCCGATTCCAAGGACAGCCCCTACCACCACCTGGGTGCTTGACACCGGCACCAGAGGTATGGGAGGCAGGCCGATCTTTACCATCAGACCGGACAGGGCTGAGGAGGAGAAGATGAACAGCACCAGAGCCTGTGACAACACAACTACGAAGGCGGCTTCTGAGGAGAGCTCAAGCAGGCTGCTGCCGACAGTCTGCATCACCTTTCTGGAATAGGTCAGTACTCCTGCAGCAATTGCAATGGCGCCCAGGAAGAACAGCTGCTGTGCTCCGGAGAGTGTGAAGATCCCAAAATCAGCATCACCAAGAGGGATACTCGGCACAAAGACCCCCATGACGTTGGCGATGTTGTTTGCCCCGAGGCTGTAGGCTCCGAAGGCACCTGCCACCATCAGTCCGGTCCTGAGGTATGACTCATATTCCAGGAGGTGCACCTTTATCCGTCTTCGGACGATCTTAACCAGGTGATACAGGGCGTACGCAAAGAGGCCTCCGAGGAGCGGGCCAGTGATCCATGTCATAACTATCTGGGAAAGAGCCCGGGTATCAATCGCATTATCCGTGAAGAAGTTCCATCCGATTATAGCACCCACAATGGCCTGGGTGGTTGAGACGGGCAGTCCGGCCCTGGTCATGAAATAGACTGTCAGTCCGGCTGCCAGGGCAACTGTAAAGGCGCCTCCCATGGCGTTTACCGAGCCTAGCCGGCCCAGAGTGTCAGACGCACCGGAACCCTGTATCACCGCACCCAGGATTACAAAAACAGAGGCAATGACAGCTGCCCTGGTGAAGGAAACCATACGGGAACCAACCGCGGAGCCGAACACGTTGGCCGCATCATTGGCGCCGAGGGTCCACCCCAGAAAGAGGCCGCTGGTGATGAAGAGAAATATCATGATCAAAGCATTTGCCTGATGGCCATGGAGGCAAGCAGATCAGCCGCTGCCTGCGCTGAGTCGGAGATATTTTCAATATGATGGGTGATATACCTGATATGGGCTTTTTCCGCCAGGGAGAGATCATTCATCTCGTGAAACACTTTTTTCTTCATCTGGAAAGCTGCCTTATCAGTCTCTCTTTCAAAGAAATATACTTTAATCAGCTTCTCCCTGACAAGATGTGGTTCCCTGAAGAAGGCCCTGGCAGCCGGCATCAGTTCTTCGGCTGCATTGCCCGATACCTCCGTGAGCGAGATTATATCGCGGGAAATGGATGAAGGAATGTGAGGCATCTCAACGTAGAACTCGTTGAGTGATCCCTTGGCAGTGTCTATTATCTCATCAAGCTGCCACAGCAGCTTCACAATCTCACTTCGCTGCTGCGGAAGGATGGAGTGAACGATCATATCATTCTCTATGCTTCTCTGGAGCTTGTCAGCCCTTCCCTCCAGTTCATCGATCTTTGCCAGATGACTCTGAAAGACATCCTTGTCCCCGTTGACGTAAGCCTTGACACCCTCCTTGAAGATGAGTATGCCTATCTCTATGGTGTCAAAAAATTCGTCAATCCTTACTGTCAGTTCCTTGGTGGTGCGGGTGAAGAGCGACATATGCCGTTGCTGGTGTTGGTTAAGACAAATATATTAAGAAAAGCATCGTGCTCTGAATAATCAGAAATCAATAATTCGCTCAATGCGATGATTTTTGAGGTAGCCTTTTATTATTACCTGGATGTCGCGGTTGTCACCAGCGGATTTGATGCAGTCATGTACCGCCGTCAACCCGAACCCGACGTCATTGATATTGAAATAGCCGAAGCCGGCATATTTACCATTGACGATCTTGACCGCCGTTCTCTCCTCGCTGTCGCGGCCGCGGTCGATTATAAAAAAGTTCCTCTCTCTGAAGATGAATTCATCAAGAGCCATAAGGGCTCTTTCATTGTATGTCCTGGGCTCCTCTTCGCCACAGCATGCTCCGCGGCAAAGACTGACCTGTCTGTGAAAGCATGGGCCGGTTGTCTCATACATTCCGCAGAGTTTCTGACAGAGACTGTAAGCATTGACTATCTGTTCCAGCTTGCCCCTTGCCTTATCGCGCGAGGTGAAGAGCGACAGGGGGATCTCGTCATCATTGACACTCCGGTATTCAAACCTGATATACCCGTTTTCGTCGGTATAGCTGTAAATTCCCCACCGGAAACCCGTCCGCCGCTGCGCCCTGTTGTAAAGTGGTTTTTTGCTCTTAATCTCCGCCGATTCAAGGAGAAGGGCTATCAGTTCGCTACCGGTACATTCCCAGGTGATATCAGCGATAAGGGAACGCATCTCCATGGCGCGCCCGGAGGTGTTGTTTGAGAGGTGGGTGTTCACCCTCTGACTGAGATTTCGACTTTTGCCTACATAAATAATCTCACCTGCCTCATCATGGAAGTAATAGATGCCCGGTTCATCGGGAATCCCGGCCAGTCTTGACATATCAAGTGCCGGGTGCAGCTTCGCGGCTTTCCGGTTTTTTACCAGGCTCCCTGTTTTAAGTGCCTTATCCTTCTCGAGGAGCATCTCGAGAAGCCTCACCGTCGCCATGGCATCACCTGACGCCCGGTGTCTGCCTTTTATCTCTATACCCAGATCCGTGCAGAGGTTCCCGAGACTGTACGACTTGTGTCCCGGCATCAGCTTCCTGCTTAGCGATACGGTGTCAAGCAGTGGGCGCTTGAAATTGTAACCCAGCATGCCGAACTCCTGCCTTATGAAGGAGTAGTCGAACCTGGCGTTATGGGCAACGAAAACGTTACCTTCAGTGAGCTCCACAATCTTTTTTGCCACCTCGAAAAACTTCGGGGCATCTTCAACCATCTCATTGGTGATGCCTGTGAGAGATGTTATGAAGTACGGGATGTTACGCTCAGGGTTGATCAAAGTTGAATACTCATCAACTATCCTTGCGCCGTCATGGATGTAAACGGCAACTTCGGTTATTCTCTCATGCCTGGCGCTTCCCCCGGTGGTCTCTATGTCGATGACAGCGTACAATATTGAAGGAAAACGCTAAGATAATTACTTTTAATGCTGCAGCGAATTATTCATAAATTTGATAAAAAAATGAGGTCTAATGGAAAGCAGCGGTAAATTCTTCTATCTCGATGGGAACATCCTGCCTGCGGATGATGGTGAAGTTGTAACCACCGGAGATGTTACCTTTTACGAGGTGATCAGGACCCGTGAAGGAATACCTCTCTTCTTCACCGACCACATGAAGCGCCTGAGTCACGGAATATCGACAAGATATGACCTTGACCACGATATCGCAGCAAAGGTCAGGGAGGGGCTTGATGCTCTCGTAGGGAGAGAGTCATTCCCAGAGGTGAATGTCAAGGTAACCGTTACATTCACAGGTCATGAATACTCGCTTCGCATTTTTTATATCGTATCGTCATACCCTGATCAGGATATGATCAGCAAGGGGGTAAGGCTGCTGTTGTATCATGCCGTTCGGTTTGACCCGGGGGTAAAAATCCTGAACAACAGGCTCCGTCTGTCGGTCAACGAAGAGCTGGCCAGAAAAGGAGCATACGAAGCGTTGCTCGTCAACAGTGAAGGCTATATCACTGAGGGAAGCAGGTCAAATGTTTTCTTTGTAGCGCATGACGGTACAATACACACCGCTTCCGACAAGATGGTTCTGCAGGGCATCACCCGCAGATATGTCATGCAGATCATCCGGCAGGAGGGGTTCGGTCTGGTTCTGGAGCCGGTCAGAGAGGCTGATATCAGTAGCTTCAGGTCAGCATTCATAACAGGCACATCACCTATGGTTCTGCCTGTACTAAGTATTGATAATCAGACGTTTGAAGTCATTAATCCGGTGACAGAGAAGCTTCGGCAGGCATATGCCGCGATTGTATCGGAAAGTATGCGAAATTATAAGTTGAAGAAAAGCAAAGATTAATATTTATCTTTGTACAAAATCAATACAATGGCCAGCATAAAAAATCTCAAGAAGGATATCGATTATCTCTTTTTCGAACTGATCTCAGACTGTTTCATGTTCACCAGCATTCATGAAGGCCCTAAAAAGGCAGAAGCCCAGGAGCTGATTGAGGAGGCCGTGAGCATGCGAAATGATTTCATTGACAGGGTTAATCATCCCGACGGGAAAGACAACCCGGTGCTGGTGAAGACATATTACACTGCTCTCCAGAAGGACCTCCTCGAAAAGGTTGACGGTTATTTTGAACGGCTGAGCAAGATCTCCAAGGGTTAGGCAGTAGTTGAATTTTCGATTTCAGATTTTCGATTGTCGATTTAATCGCAAATCGCAAATCGCAAATTTTTCAGACTGCCAACTGGTTTTCAGACCCACTTCATTATTTCATTGTTACAACTGATACACCTCCCGTCGTCAGTGAGACCGGTGATTGTTGGCTGGTAACCTGAACGCCTGACAACGGTAGTCCCGCACGTCGGACAGAGGGTATCACCACCTGCGTCAGATCCCGGCATATTACCTGTATAGACAAAATCAAGATATTCCCCGGCCACCTCCTTAAGCCTATGTATGGACTCCGGAGGGGTGGAGGGAGTGTTTCTCCTGTACATTGGAAAATAGCGGCTCAGATGGAGGGGAACACTTCTGCCCGCATTCACGGCTATCCATGAGGCCTCCCGCCGCATCTCATCCTCAGAGTCATTCAGGCCGGGGAGGATGAGGGTAGTAATCTCAAGGTGCCTGCCGGATGACGCTACTGTCTGTATGGCATCCATGACTGGCTGGATAGTGGCTCCTGTGAAGTGCCTGTAAAAGTCATTGTTGAAAGCTTTCAGGTCAATGTTGAATGCATCAATGACCCCGGTCAGTTCCTCCAGGGGACCTCTGTTAATATACCCGTTGGTGACCATCACGTTGCGAAGTCCTGCGGCAGCAGCAAGCCTGGCACAGTCAGTCACATACTCATACCATATTCCCGGCTCGTTGTATGTGAATGCAAGCCCTGTGTTTCCCGGTATACTGAAAGCCCTGTCCACAAGTTCCTTTGGAGACAGTCTTACCTGTTCTCCTGTAGACCTGTGTTGCGAAATCTGAAAATTCTGACAGAAGTCGCATTTGAGATTGCACCCGTATGATCCGACTGATAAGATGGATGATCCCGGAAAGAAGTGGTAGAGTGGCTTTTTTTCAATGGGATCAACCGCATAGCCTGAGATGATTCCGTAGGTGGCAGATACAACCTCTCCGTCAAGGTTTTCTCTGGCACCACAAATACCTGTGTTTCCGGGTAGTATCAGGCATGAATGCGGGCACAGGAGGCATCTCAGCCTCTCATCTCCATCATGTTTTTCCCACAGCCTCATTACGGATTATATTTTAAACTTATAAATTTAATGTTATTTTTGTTTACCGGTAGATGCATTTTATGGTGGTCTGCCGGTTGCTTCACCGATATCCAAACTTAAACCTGAAGAAATGAGTACCAGAAGAGACTTCGTAAGACAATCAGCCCTTGTAGTGGCCGCCATGCCTCTCATTAACACCGATCTGATTGCGTCATCACGGCCTTCAAAAAAGACCGGCCTCGCCCTTTACACAATACGTGACGCCATGAGTAAGGATCCGTCTGCTGCACTTTCCGAGGCGGCTGCAATTGGCTATAACTGGGTAGAAGCAGCAGCTCACAGAGATGGAAAATTCTACAATCTCGCACCGAAAGAGTTCGGAAAACTGGTGAAGAAGACCGGCATGGTTCCGCTAAGCTCACACAGCGGAATTAACCCGGAAAACCATGAGCAAATGATTGATGATGCTGCCGAGGCAGGAATGAAATATATTATGCTTCCATCACTTCCGCAGGATTGGAGCAGCTCGATCGACGGCTACCAGAGGGCAGCCGACTTCTTTAATAAGGCAGGGGAGAGAGCCCGTAAAGCTGGAATTACTTTCGGCTTTCACAACCACCAGGTAGAATTCCATGAGATAAACGGCAGGGTTCCCTATGATGTGCTTCTTGAGAACACTGATCCAAAGCTTGTCACCTTTGAGATTGACATTGCGTGGATAACAGCTGCAGGCAAGGACCCCATAGCCTACTTCAGAAAATACCCGGGCCGGTTCCAGGTATGGCACATGAAAGACCTTAGTCCCGAAAAACAGGATGCCACACTTGGCGAGGGGATCATTGATTTCAAACCCATACTTGCAGAGGCTAAGACTTCAGGCATGAAGTACTGGTTCCTTGAACAGGATAACTGCCGGACGCATACACCCATGGAGAGCATCGCCATCAGCCGCAATTATTATCTGAACAGGCTGCTGAAGTAACTGCTTTCCCGAATTCTGCTTTCCCGTATTCAGCTTCCTGGTCCAGCCTCCTGTTCGCCGGTGATGGCTCCGATGACCTCAATGTCGTGACGGTGACAGAATTGTTCTACAGCCTCCATGATGGAGGAAGTTCTTTCAGGATAAGTGGTGCCCATCCTGAGTGTGGTCTTTCCGGTTTCGGTGATGAAGTCAATGACAACCGGCCTGAACTCAACAGCCTTCAAAGTCGAAGGTGCAAAAGTTACTGGTTTTCTGTAAAAATATTGCCTGAGTACTATCCTGTCATCACCGACGGTGATATATCTTTCCGTATACCCAAGCCCGGTAGCTATCATCCAGAGGCCAAACATAAGGAGAAACCCCGAAGCTATCCACGACGTTCCCACCGAGGCGGCAGTACCCCTGATACTGTACATAAACCAGACACTCACCGCAAGGCACGCAAGACCCATCAATAGCCTCATGGTCTTTCCAGTGGTTGCATTTTCATGCAGTTCAATACTATACCTGTTTTCTGCCATTTGAGAAGCTTTGATGCAATGTAATGATTTTTGAGAGACCGTTCCGGATTAAAAAATGCCTCCATCGTTTTATTTTCCGGATGAATTATTTACTTTTAAGCTTTCTAATGAACTATTAACCACCTGTAATATGAAAGAGGAAACAAAAAAATTCACCAGACGGTCATTTGTAGGCACCACCGGCGCTGCATTTGCAGGCCTGACCATTCTTCCGAATAATGTCGTCAGCGGTCTGGGACACCGCGCGCCAAGCGATAAGCTGAATATAGCCGGCATTGGTATCGGCGGTGTCGGGGCCACAAATATCAGGAACGTTGCAGCAACGGAAAATATCGTTGCATTGTGCGATGTCGATTGGGGCTACTCGAAGAGGGTCTTTGATGCATATCCCGCTGCAGAGAAATTCTGGGACTTCAGAAAGATGTATGATGAGATGGGCAAATCGATTGATGCTGTGATTATCGCTACGGCGGACCATACGCATGCTCTCTCGGCAGGACAGGCTATGACGATGGGCAAGCATGTATATCTGCAGAAACCTTTAACGCACAGCGTATATGAATCACGTTTGTTGACGAAGCTTGCCGCAAAGCATAAGGTTGCCACATCTATGGGTAACCAGGGCTCATCAGCCATCGGTGTAGACCTGGTCCAGGAATGGATACAGAACCGGGAGATAGGGGAGGTGACCAGGGTGGAAGCCTTCACCGACCGTCCGATATGGCCTCAGGGGCTGAACAGGCCGACAAAAGTCGACAAGGTCCCTAAGACACTCGACTGGGATCTCTTCCTGGGACCTGCTCCTGTAAGGCCTTTCAATTCGATCTATCATCCATGGAACTGGAGGGGCTGGTGGGATTTCGGAACAGGAGCGCTGGGCGATATGGCATGTCATATCCTGCATCCTGTCTTTAAGTCTCTTAAACTTACATACCCGACAAATGTGCAGGCCAGCTCTACGCTGCTTCTTGCTGACTGTGCACCTAATGCCCAGACAGTAAAACTGGTCTATCCGGCAAGGACGGCACCGGCTCACTACAAGATTGATCTCCCGGAAGTGGAGGTGACATGGTATGACGGTGGTCTGCAGCCCATGAAACCCGAAGGATGGCCAGCCGGCAAGGATATGAATGACAATGGCGGGGGAGTCATTTTCCATGGGACAAAGGATACGCTCATCTGCGGTTGCTACGGATTAAATCCATGGCTTCTTTCAGGCCGGGTGCCTAATGCTCCTCAGACCGAAAGGCGCGTAGAGAACGCCACTAGTGGAGGGCACGAGATGGATTGGGTTCGCGCCAGCAAGGAACCGGCAGAAACAAGGGTGATTACCAAATCGGACTTCTCCGAAGCCGGACCATTCAATGAGATGGTTGTAATGGGTGTACTTGCAGTGAGGCTGCAGGGCCTTAACAAGATCCTGGAGTGGGACGGTGAGAAGATGGAGTTCACCAATATCGATGATACCGAAACCATCAAGATATGCCTGGAAGATAATTTCAGCATTACTGACGGTCACCCGACCTTTGAAAGGAAGTGGACCGACCCGATCAGTGCAAAGCAGTTTGCTGATGAGATGATCAGACACAACTATCGCGCAGGCTGGTCACTCCCGGAGATGCCAGCTTAACCATAATAATCGTAAATCAAATATTAAAATCCTATTTCTTATGAAAGTATTTAAAATGATGGTAGTACTTGCTCTTGCAGCTTCATTTGTCTCATGCGGCTCGGGCAAGGAGAAAAAGAATGTCGAAAAGAAAACGACTGAAGCTGAGGTCTGGACATTCCTTTTTGATGGATCCACCACACAGGGATGGCGCGGTTATAATAAGACAGCGTTCCCCGAGCAGGGCTGGGAGATTGTTGACGGCACATTGCATTGCATCGGCTCAGGCAAAGGCGAAGCAGGTGGTGGCGGCGGCGACATCCTGTATGACAAGAAATATTCGAATTTCCACCTCAAGCTTGAATGGAAGATATCTGAGGGAGGAAACAGCGGTATCTTTTACCTGGCTCAGGAGAGCCCTGAACTGGATTTCATCTGGAAGACTGCCCCTGAGATGCAGGTGCTCGACAACGAACGTCATCCTGATGCTGAAGCCGGCAAGGATGGCAATCGTAAGGCTGGCTCACTTTATGATCTGATACCAGCAGTGCCGCAGAATGCAAAACCTGCCGGTGAATGGAATACCGCCGAGATAAAGGTTTTCAAAGGTACAGTATGGCATATGCAGAACGGTGAGACCGTGCTGGAATATCATCTCTGGACTCCGGAATGGAACGCCCTTGTTGCAGGCAGCAAGTTCCCCTCACTGAATCCGAACTGGGCCGTCGTGGCAACCGAGGGTTACATAGGTGTTCAGGACCATGGCGATGATGTCTGGTACAGGAATATACAGATCCGCGAACTGTAATCTGAAAGGTAATTGATAAAAAAAAGGGCGCCCGGTAAACCGAGCGCCCTTTTTTTTACGTAATATTCAGCCCTGCGGATTTCCTTTAAGGCCAATTTCATCGGCGGCTTCGCGCATACCCGCTATAGTATCTGAAATAAGATCATTAAGATCAACGCCGAGGCGGGCGGCGCCCTGTTCGATTACACCACGGTCTACACCGGCTGCAAATCTTTTGTCAGTCCATTTCTTCCGTACTGACCGGGCCTCCATATCAAGGACGCTGCGTGAGGGCCTTACCAGCGCGCTGGTGGCTACCAGCCCTGTAAGCTCATCGATGGCAAAGAGAGTCTTCTCAAGGAGTGTCTGAGGCTCGGTGTCTGAGCAGATCCCGTAACCATGACTTATTACCGCCCTTATGTACTCTTCAGGCCATCCCTCATCCCTCATTATCTTTTCGGTCATGGTGCAGTGCTGTTCAGGATACATCTCGTAATCCAGATCATGTATCAGTCCTACCACCCCCCACATCTGCTCATCCTCACCATGTTTGCGGGCCATATATCTCATGACTGCCTCTACCGAAAGAGCATGTTTATAGAGACTCTCACTTTTATTGTACTTTCTGAAGAGCTCAAGGGCGTCTTCACGGTTGGGTTTGATGCTTACCATTGTCTTAGGTCTGAAGGTCAAAAGGTCTGTCGCTTCGCTCCGTCTTGCGGTCTTGCGGTCTTGAAATCTAAATCATTGAAAATCAATGCTTAATTCTTAATTATTAATTATTAATGGTTGTGTGCCAAATAAAAGTTTACCCTAGAGGGTAGACAAATATGGTAAAAAATAATAGTGATTTATCTAGTATTTTTGGGATTAATCATGAAGAAAAAAAATCATTAGAGCTGCGTAAAAAAGTGAATGAGTTGTATTT
>JBGSLG010000146.1:0-7014 GCA_041740815.1 Bacteroidales bacterium | reverse complement strand
TGTTATTCAATTTATTTTGTTGCGTTTAAGAGTCTGGCAGGCATGTAAGCGAAAACTAATTGTGATTAATATAACAGTTCCCGGTGGTGGCATCATTATTTTTCTATATTTGCCGCAAACTGAAAAAGATGCTCCTGCCATTTGGAACTATTGCACCCGGCCTGCTGCTCCCGCTGCTGGCGTTTGCATATATGCTCTTTTTCGGCAGCTTTGTCCTCCCGAAAAAAACCGCAGACGAGCAGACAGAAAAACGGGTAGTGAGTACATTCATTGAACCGGGGGAAGCGTTATTAAACGGGGCCGCTCCCTTTTTCAGCAACTCAATTGATGACAGCACTGATACCTGTCTCGAAAAAACTGATAACTGGCTGTTCGCAGGCTGGCAGATCTGCCTGGTAATTAAAATTCCGACTGAAGATATCATTTCTGATACTCATCTTCATCCCTGTTTCGCCCGCCCCCCTCCTGCTGCAACAATGGCTTAAGACTTCCCGGGTCAGCGTAATCACGCTGACATAACCGGTGATCCAGGTGCAGAGAACCTTCTCTGCCGCCCGGCTTGTTGTCACTAACCATAATTCCAGCAGAAATGAGATTATACCTTTATACTATATTGATCCTGACCGGCCTGACCGGCTTGACCGTCAGCCTGAATGCCCAGTACAGTTCAGTGGAACCCGACACAAGCATCTATCTTGTCGGTGAACTTAGTGAGATCGTAATAAAAGCCTCAAAGGATAATGTAACCTTCAGGAACCTGCCGGCATCAGTATCGGTCATCAGCGAGACCCTCATATCTGATAATGAGATAAAATCGCTAAAGGATGCCACTGCAGCCATCCCCAACTTCTTCATGCCTGACTACGGATCGAAGCTTACGTCACCCGTCTACATCAGGGGGATAGGTTCCAGGATTAATTCACCATCCGTGGGTTTGTATGTTGATCATGTCCCATACTTTGAGAAGGCCTCCTTCAACTTCGACTTTTTCGATATAAAGCGGATTGAGGTCCTTCGCGGGCCGCAGGGAACCCTCTTCGGCAGGAATACAATGGGCGGGATAGTCAACATTATCACAACATCACCTCTTGACCATAAAGGATCAAACATCAGCCTGTCTGCCGGAACCTACGGTGCCTATTCGGTCACCGGTAGCCATTATGGCAGAGCGAACGGGAAACTTGCATATTCAGGTGCCGTGAACTACCTGCATAACGACGGTTTCTATACCAATATTCATACAGGCACGAAGGTCGACGAGCTAAACTCCTGGGGCCTGCGCAACAGGGTAATCTACGAGATGACACCTGAACTGACTTTCGAAAATATTGCAGGTGCAGAGATAAGCAGGCAGGGTGGGTATCCCTATGCAATCTACAACGAAGAACTGGGTCGGGCCGAAGAGATAAATTACAACCAGAGCAGCCTTTATAACAGGAACATGTTCTCAGATGCACTGCTGATAAACTATTCAGGTACCGGTATTGAGATAGCGGCAACAACATCATATCAGTATCTCGATGATCTCCAAGGCATTGACCAGGACTTCACCCCTGACTCGCTCTATTATATTGAACAGGAACAGAAGCAGCATATGGTCTCCCAGGAGATAATTGCCAGGTCAGGGCAGGACAAAAGATTCCGGTGGCTCTTCGGGGGATACGCTTTCCACCAGGCATTCGATAATGCCGTTGATGTGAATGTCTACAGGTCAAACATGGACTACCTGAAAACCTACGATCATAAGATCAGCGGTTTTGCCCTCTTCCATCAGTCGACCCTCACCGACTTCCTGGTGCGCGGGCTCACACTAACGGCCGGGCTGAGGCTTGACTCAGAGAGGGATTTTCTGAATTTTACTTACGACAGGACTCTCAACGGCACCTACGCCCTGCTCGCCGATACCGTCTATCCGGCACTGAAGTCGCTTGAAGTAATCCCTCGCTTTGCGCTGACATATAAGATGAACAGGCACAGCGTCTATGCGGTGGTTGCACGGGGATACAAAACCGGGGGCTTCAACACAACCTTCGAACGCCCGGAAGATCTGACCTTCGATCCTGAATTCAGCTGGAACTATGAGATCGGCTTCAAAACCACCCTTGTAAAGAATGCACTCTATGCCGATGCGGCATTGTTCTATATCGACTGGAGGAACCAGCAGATCTACCAGACCGTACCAAGCGGCAGAGGCTCGATGCTGAAGAATGCGGGGCACTCCGTCAGCAAGGGAACGGAGATATCAATGAGGGCCTCACTGAATAAGGGCTATGAGTTCAATATCTCATACGGATATACACATGCTGCCTTCATTTCTCATATCGTAAATGACGAGCTCAATTACAACGGCAACTTCCTCCCTTACGTACCCCGCCATACCCTTGCCGTCAGCAGCGCCAAAAGCTTCAGCATCAAAAACTCCAGGATGCTTGATAACATAAGGGTGAATCTCCTCTACAGGGGCAACGGTGAGATCTTCTGGGACGAGGAGAACTCACATGAACAGACATATTATGGAATGGTTGACGGGAAGTTGTCATTCGTAAAAAGTAAATTCCAGTTTGATATCTGGCTCAGGAACATCCTGAATACTGAATACACTGCCTTCTACTTTGAAGCCCTTGGAAACAAATATATGCAACCCGGGAAGCCTGCCCAGGCCGGCATCAACCTGTCATTAAAATTCTAAGCGGTGAAAGATAAAAACTGGACCAAGTTCCCGGTACTGTTCAGCCTGTACATAGCACAGTCTATCCCGATGAGTTTCTTCTCAACGGTGATTCCCGTGATTATGAGACAGGAGAATTACTCACTCGAATCAATCGGGTTACTGCAACTGGTCAAACTGCCCTGGATATTGAAATTTCTCTGGGCCCCGATGATAGACAATATCTCAAAGTCAGCCAGGCATTCAAGGGTCACAATCATTGTCTCGGAGCTTTTTTATGCTGCCGTAATTCTGAGCATTGGGCTGTTTGATCTTCAGACTGACTTTAACCTGATCATTATCCTCATGGTAGTGGCGTTCATCGCATCTGCCACTCAGGATATAGCCGTTGATATCTTTGCCATCCGGCTGCTGGAACCATCTGAGAGAAGTGTTGGCAACAGCATGCAGTCGGCCGGAAGCTTCGTTGGTACTCTCTTCGGTACCGGCGTACTGCTTATCGCATACCATTATTTTGGCTGGACCAACCTGTTGGTGCTGCTGGCTGTTTTTGTCATCTTCGCTATTGCGCCGATGCTTGCCTACCGCAGGCCGGTGGCCTATGATGTCAACCCGAAAGCAAGGATCACACTTGCCGAGATCGGGCGCTTCTTCGCCGAAAAAGGCAAACATAAAAGGGTGCTGATCCTCCTGTTCTACTATTCGGGAATAATCGGAATTCTGACACTGCTCAAGCCATACCTGGTCGATCTGGGATACAATGTAAAGCAGATAGGCCTGATGTCAGGTATCTTTGGCACCTCCGTGGCAGCACTGTCAGCCTTCGCGGGCGGATGGATCATCAATAAGGTTGGGAGGAGACTCTCGATGTACCTGTTCCTGACGGTAAGCCTGACGGCCGCAACCTGGTTCTGGGTCATGAGCTTCTCGACACCCCCCCTGCCTGCAATATATGCCGGCATCGCACTGTTATGGGGCTCATACGGATTGTCAACAGTTGCCATCTACACCACCTCCATGGACATTGTGCGCAAGGGACGGGAAGGCACCGACTTCACCGTGCAGATTGTGATCACCCACCTCAGCAGCCTCATTATCGCCGTGATGAGCGGCAAGCTCGGAGATCTCGTCGGTTATACAAATCTCTTCGGTATTGAAATCCTGATGTGTTTAACTGCAATGGCTATACTCGTTTATGCATTGCCCAAAAAAAGACCTGATGAAAATAACTGAAGCCCTGCTGAATAAATACAACGTTCCTGTACCGAGGTACACGAGCTACCCGCCCGCCAACCATTTCAAAACCGCTTTTTCGCAGAGCGAATACATTGAGATGGTAAACGACTCAAACGACAGGAAACCTGAAAACATCGCCATATATATTCATGTCCCCTTCTGCAAAAGGATATGCTTCTACTGCGGATGCAACTCATGCCATATAGGCGACGGCTCCCTCGTCGGGCCATACTTCGAGGCGCTGAAAAGGGAGATAAGGATGGTTTCGCAATATATTGATAAAAACAGAGCTGTCTCCCAGGTTCACTACGGGGGCGGCACACCTAACGCGGTCGACTTCTCGTACCTTGAGAGCATCAACGAACTCCTGCGTTCAGAGTTCACGTTCATTCAGGAACCTGAGATTGCTATTGAGTGCGATCCCGCCTCGCTGGACCTGAACTATATTGACAACCTCATCTCAGCGGGCTTCAACAGGATGAGTTTCGGGATACAGGACTTCAACACCGGGGTGCTCCGCCTGGTAAACCGCAGGCCCCCGGCAATACCCCCTGCCGAACTGCTGGGGCACATCAAATCAGTCAACAAAAGCATCGGAGTCAATTTTGATTTCATCTACGGACTGCCGGGCCAGAGTGCTGAGTCTTTTTCAGACACCATCCGTATGGCCGCTGAGATGAAGCCCGACAGGCTGGTCACTTTTTCATATGCGCATGTACCATGGGTAAAGAAACACCAGGCCATACTTGAAAAACGGGGGCTCCCCGGTGCCGGCGAAAAAACAGCTATGTTCCTTTCCGCACACGAGATAATGAAACAGGCCGGCTATCAGCCGATCGGGCTTGATCATTTCGTGCTGCCCTCTGATGACCTCTGGTCGGCCTTTACCACAGGCACCCTTCATCGTAATTTCCAGGGCTACTGTACCAGGAAAACGACAGGCCAGGTTTACGCCTTCGGGATTACTGCCATAAGCCAGCTCGAGGACGGATATTCTCAGAACATCAAGGAGATCGATGAATATATTTCCATGACCGAAAAAGGGATACTGCCTGTGGAAAGAGGTTATAGCCTCTCTCCCGGACAGAAGCTTACAAAACAGGTTATCAACGACCTGATGTGCAACAAAAGAGTCAGCTTCCCGGAGACGGCTGCCTCCTGCAATGTGCCTGAGGAAACCCTGAGGCGGGCCGTCAGGATCGACGGGAATCAGCTCCGCGAGCTTGAGGCAGACGGACTGATCACTTATACGGGTGACGAAATCAGGGTGACCGATACCGGGTCCTTCTTCATCCGCAACGTGGCGGCATCGCTCGACAAGGATTACAGGGAGGCAGTGCAGACATACTCCAAAACAGTTTAACCGATGAAGACAGAAAACTTGGATATAATTATTATCGGGGCCGGCCTCACCGGACTCTCACTGGCTTATCACCTGAAGAAGAATGGTCGCCGGCCACTTGTTCTTGAGAAGGCAGCCAGGCCCGGAGGTGTCATTCAGACCCACTCAGAAGAGGGGTTCATCTTCGAATCAGGGCCAAACACCGGGGTGCTGTCGAATAAGGAGACAGCCCTCCTGTTTGAGGAACTCAGCGGCCGTTTCACCCTTGAAACAGGCAACAGCGGTGCAAAAAAACGCTATATCCTGAAGGAAGGCCGGTGGCAGCCAATACCGTCCGGGCTCTTATCCGCCGTTGCAACACCGCTCTTCACCCTGAAAGACAAATTCCGGATACTCGGGGAGCCATTCAGGAAACCCGGAACAGACCCTGACGAGACCGTAGCCGGTATGGTGAAAAGACGAATGGGCAAGAGTTTTCTTGATTATGCTGTTGACCCGTTCATCTCGGGAATCTATGCCGGCGACCCCTCGCGACTGGTGACCCGGTATGCCCTGCCAAAGCTCTATGCCCTTGAACAGAACTACGGCAGCTTCATAAAGGGTGCCATGCGGAAAGGCCGGGAGAAGAAGAGCGAAGATGAAAAGAAGGCCACAAAGGAGGTGTTCTCTGCAAGGGGCGGTCTGGGCAGTCTCATTGCTGCGCTGGAGAATGAGATCGGTAGCGAAAGTATTAAATGCGGTATAACAGGTTTGAAAACAGGATACACTGGGAATGGATTCTCAGTCTCGTTTTCAGATTCCGCCGGTCAGGAGCATAGTCTTACATGTCCGATACTGGTTTCTACAGCCGGCGGGTATAGCCTTCCCGAGATCCTGCCCTTCCTCTCACCCGAAGATCTTGCCCCTGTACTCAGGCTTGAGTATGCCGGCGTTGTGCAGGTGGCTGCAGGCTATAAGAAGTGGAACGGTTTCCCGCTCGATGCCTTCGGGGGCCTTGTTCCGTCCGCGGAGAAAAGGCAGATCCTGGGCATTCTCTTCCCCTCGGCTATCTTTGCGGGAAGGGCGCCTGAAGGCGGAGCACTGCTGTCGGTGTTTCTCGGGGGGACAAGGAACAGGGAACTGCTTGCACGAAGCGATGATGAGATCATAAAGATCGCCCTGGATGAGATCAGGATGACACTCCACACCGACGACACCCCCGATCTGCTCAAAATATTCAGGTATGAGAAAGCCATTCCCCAGTACGAGGTATCCTCCGGAGAAAGACTTGAATGCATCAAAGGCATCGAAGCAAAGTACCCGGGACTGGTCCTTGCCGGGAATATCAGAGATGGCATCGGTATGGCTGACAGGGTGAAACAGGCGAAGCATATAGCTGACATGTTAACAGTTACGTGATGAGCAGGAAAGCGCTAATACTGGTAAATACCGGCACACCCGACAGTCCCGGTGTAAGGGATGTGAGGCGATTCCTTTCTGCGTTCCTTAATGACAGAAGAGTGATTGACCTCTCCTGGCTTGCCAGAAAGATCCTGGTCAATCTTATTATTGTTCCCTTCAGGGCCCCGCGCTCTGCAGCCCTCTACAGGCGGCTGTGGACAGCAGAAGGGTCTCCCCTGCTGGTCAATCTGCAGAAACTTGTTTCCGGACTTCAGGAGATGCTGGGAGATGGCTGTGATGTAACCGGCGCAATGCGCTATGGCAATCCATCACTTGAAAAGACCTTTGACAGGATTGCCGGGAAAGGTTACGATGAGATAATAGTATT
>JBGSLG010000145.1:0-19844 GCA_041740815.1 Bacteroidales bacterium | reverse complement strand
TGGTTCTGGGTGCTGATTGCAAACCCAAACCTGTTTGAATCGCAGGCTGTTGGAGTTAGAAGACTCTCAATAATTGTAGGCGCTGTGTGTATTGTCCTGGGTATAATGCCTGCTATTTTCTGCAAAGGGATCGATGCTTCGAAAATGGAGGGCAGAGTCAAAATTACATACAAGACGCTATTTTCCAATCTCATGGAACTTTTCAGGGGAATTGCCCAGGTGTCAAAAAATATTCCTTTTATGAGACTCTGCGGAGCAACCTTCCTGGTCTTCAATGGCTTTCAGCTGGTAGCATCATTCAGTTATTTCATAATTGTATTCTACATGTTCAAGGGTGACTATGGCTTAGCCGGAAACTGGCCGGCATGGTTCTCTACCGTATCGGCAATAATTACTGCATTCCTGGTTATTCCGGTAATTTCTGCCATTGCCAACAGAGTAGGTAAACGCAACGCATTTATCATCTCAACCTTTATTTCAATAGGGGGTTACTTACTTAAATGGTGGGGATTTAACCCGGAAAATCCATGGTTGATGTTTATGCCACTTCCTCTTATGGTATTTGGAATTGGTGGTTTGTTTACTCTGATGATGAGCATGACCGCTGATGTATGCGACCTTGATGAATTGAACAATGGGATGCCGCGAAAAGAGGGAACATTCGGAGCTATCTACTGGTGGATGGTGAAACTGGGACAGGCATTGGCCCTCGTTTTGGGCGGTCTTGTGCTGAAACTGGTTGGATTTGATCAAAATGCTGCTGTTCAGGCTGCTGAAACTATTACCAAACTGCGAATTGCTGATATCTCTATTCCGGCAATTACTGCCCTTCTGGCTATCCTGGTGATGTGGAAATATGACCTTACAGAAACCAAAGCCCGGGAGATAAAGATGAAGTTGATAGAAAGAAGAGGAGAACTGTAATCACTTCTTGCGGGGATCTCTGCATTCTGACAATTTTCGTTTGTAAAAATATTACGGTAACAAGATTCTCAGGCGCAATGGTGAAGCAAGTATGAGTAGATTTACATTTATTTTACAGGATAACAGATAAAATAAAACAAGATGTCATTCAGAAGCGACAAACTATTATCTCTCACAGGAGAAGACTTTAGTAACAAATCAACTTCCGACTTAGTAAAACTGTTCAGAAAATACCTTGAGAATGGTATGCACGGCCTATGCTTCAGCTCTTATGTTGAGGGTCAGTCCCCGGGCAGCATTATCAGCGAGGAACAGATCCGGCAAAGAATAGAAATAATAAAACCGTATACATCCTGGATAAGAACATTCTCATGTACTGATGGCCACGAACTAATTCCCCGGATTGCAAGGGAAAATGGACTTAAGGTAATGGCAGGGGCATGGTTAAGTGATGATAAGGAACACAATGAAATTGAGATTGACAATCTGGTCAGGGTCGTGAAAGAAGGAAATGTAGATCTCGTTGCGGTCGGAAATGAAGTCCTTTATCGTGAAGAGCTGACGGAGCACGAGTTATTGGAATACATTCAAAGGGTAAAGCAACAGGTGCCTGAGGCAAGTGTGGGGTATGTTGATGCCTATTATGAATATGTCAGGCGGCCGGCGATTGTCGAAGCCTGTGATGTTCTGTTTATCAATTGCTATCCATTCTGGGAAGGCTGCCATATTGATTATTCACTGGTCTATATGAAAAATATGTACTTCAGTGTTCTTCAGGCTGCCAGGGGTAAAAGGGTGGTTATTAGTGAGACTGGATGGCCGAATATGGGTAAAGGGTTCGAGGCATCCCAACCGTCAACTGACAATGCCCTGCGATATTTCATAAATACTCAGAAATGGAGTCTGGAAGAGAATATTGAGATTATGTATTTTTCCAGCTTCGATGAAGCCTGGAAGATTGAGAAAGAAGGAGATGTGGGAGCTTTCTGGGGTTTATGGGATAAGGACGGTAACCTTAAATTCAGCTGATCTCAGTGATTTGTACAGCGCTCGATAAGACTTTCAATATTAAGATTATGAAACAAAAAATCTTCACAATTTCACTGGTGCTTATCATTGCAGCTATTATGCAATCTTGTGATAATAAAACTAATATGCTATCCACAAAGGAGATTTACGTCACCTCAGAGAGCGGTGACAAAATAGCTCTAAAGGAAAATGTGCAGTTTGTCAGGGGGAAAGCAGAGGGAACCGTAATTCAAATAGAACCCGAAGTCTTAAAACAGACGATGGACGGTATAGGATCATCATTCACCGAATCCTCTGCCTTTGTGCTTGCACATTTAACCCAGGCTGACCGGCAAGAGGTTATGAAAAAGATCTTCAGTGAGGACGGGGCCAACTTTTCACTGACAAGGACCCATATTGGAGCATGTGACTTTTCGGTTCACGGAAAGTACTCTTACCTCGACAAAGAGGGAGACGTCAGACTGGAGTCTTTCACCCTCGATCCGGATAAAAAGGGATTCAGCCTGTCTGAATTTCCTGGTATCAAGGATGAAACCTACGATCTGCTGCCCATGATCAGGGAGGCGATGGAGATCAAGAGCCAGCAGAAGGATAAGGAGTTGAGAATAGTAGCATCTGCATGGACTGCCCCCTCATGGATGAAGGATATTGAAGAGTGGTACATAACCGGATCTCCGGAAAACAACTATCAGGGGACCGGCGGCAGTCTTAAGAAGGAATATGAAGAAACATATGCTGACTATCTAATCAGATTTCTGGATGCATACAGGTCTGAAGGTGTTGAGATATGGGGAATTACACCTGTAAATGAACCGCACGGTAACAACGGTCAGTGGGAAAGTATGAATTTTACACCTCAGACCCAGAATGAGTTTATCAAAAAATATCTGGGTCCGAAACTTAAGTCAGGTGCCAATTCGGATGTTAAGTTGCTTATTTATGACCAGAACAGGGATGGACTGCAACACTGGACAGACATGATTCTGGCCGATAGCCTGACGGCAGGCTTTATATATGGCACGGCAGTGCACTGGTATGAAAGCACGTTCAAGGTTTACGAAGATGTTTTCGACACGGTCAATGCAAAGTTCCCGAATCACAAGATCATTCATACCGAAGGCTGTATCGATGATCTGGGCAAACCGGCTCCTCAGGGAATCACCGATCCGGAACGTTACATGGAGAAGGACTGGTTCGACAATGATTCGTTCTGGTGGAATGAGAATGCTACTGATTGGGCATACTCAGCCACGTGGCAGGGTGTGACAGCCGAAGACCATCCGGTCTATGCTCCTGTGCATCGCTATGCAAGGAATATTATTGTCAGTATTGACCATTGGCTGGCAGGCTGGATTGACTGGAATGTTGTACTTGATCACAGCGGCGGACCAAACCATGTGGGTAACTTTTGCGGCGCCCCGGTCATGATAAATACCGTGACAGGACAGGTTTACTACACTCCGGTCTATTATGTGCTGGCTCAGTTCAGTAAAACAATCAGGCCTGGAGACAGGGCTGTTCAGACACATAAAACGCTTGATGGCCCCGGTGAAGATGATCTGCATGCCTGTGCAACCGTTAACAGCGACAATATTCTGAGTGTGCAGCTTCTGAACACTACGAAAAATGATATTTCATTTAAGCTTCAGATTAAGGACCAGTATGCAGACATAACCATTGTTGCCAACTCTGTTCAGACGGTACGTGTGCAGCTTTAGTTAAGTTTACTTTGATCCTTTTCAGATGACGATAAACTCTCATATTGATAAGCCGGGATCCTCCGTTATAAGGCAGGATCCTTTTATAATCCGGAGCTTCGAGCCATACCTTAATGGCAGATGGATCGGAGAAGCAGTCTCATATGGATGTTACCGGAGCGGTCAGGCTCCCGGCGTGAGAGGCCCTTCTGTTGTTGAAATTGAAGAGGACCTCCAGATAATACTCTGTCACTGGAATTTAATCCGGATTTACGGATCTGATGAAGACTCCGCAAGAATATTAAATGTCATACGCAAAAGGCATTTCCCTTTAAAAGTAATGCTTGGGGTGTGGCTTGAAAATGAAACCGGCCACCCGGAAAGGAGAGAGGAAAACATTGCCCAGGCCTTTCAATGCATCAACCTGGCCAATGAGTATGCAGACCTGATTGCTGCCGTCTGTGTGGGAAATGAGACGCAGGTCACCTGGTCTGCTCACAGAATGGATCAACAGGATTTAATAAAATATATCAGGCTTGTAAGAAAGAACACCGATGCCCCGGTAACCACAGCCGACGATTACAGTTTCTGGATTACACCTGACAGCAAAACTGTTGCGGATGAGATAGACTTTATTGTTACACATCTCTATTCAATGTGGAATGGCATAACCCTGGAAAATGCCATCGAATGGATGGATAAGATTTATTTTCAGGAGGTCCGGGCGATGCATCCTGATAAAGCAGCTTTAATAGGAGAGGTAGGCTGGGCAACAAATCTCAATGCCCGGAAGACCGGGCCCGGAGAGCAGGCCTCTTTAATCAGGGGCTCCGCAGACATGGCTTCCCAGGAATACTATCTGATCCATCTGCATAACTGGATTACCAAAACCCGGGTTACCACATTTCTGTTTGAGGCATTTGATGAACCGTGGAAGGGTGGAGGAGAAAATTCAGAACCGGATGAAGTGGAAAAACACTGGGGGGTTTATTACGAAAACCGCCAGCCGAAAAAATCCTTTATTAATTACCTGAAACATGATGAGCAGAGGAAACATTCAACTGGGCCAGACAGTCCTGAAACAATCAGATAATCAAGTTCAGGGAAATTTTCTGGAGATTGACGGGGAGGAGTTCTACCGTATTGAGCACTATGACCGGATGCCTGATTTCTTTATGACAATTGTAAGTGATTCCGATCAATGGATGTTCATCTCCAGTAACGGATCACTTTCAGCAGGAAGAAAAGACCGCGATCATGCCATCTTCCCCTACTATACAGATGATAAGATTCATGACTTCTACGATCTGACGGGAAGCAAGACCGTTATTCTGGTTCAACGAGGTGCAAATACATTCCTGTGGCAGCCATTTTCAAAGGAACTGGCCAATGTATACCGGACAGAACGAAACCTCCTTAAAAGCATCTACGGTAACAAAATTATTTTTCAGGAAAAGAATCTTGACCTGGAACTTGAATTTCAATACGGATGGTTTACAAGTGATAAATACGGATTTGTAAAAAAGTCACGGCTTGCGAATTTATCTGGCGAGCCGGTCCAGGCCAGCGTACTTGATGGCATACGTAATATTCTTCCCAGTGGTGTCGATTATAATTTTCAGAATGCATACAGTAACCTGCTTGATGGATATAAAAAAAGTGAACTCATAGAGGAGACAAAACTAGGCCTGTTCATGCTGAGCTCAATACCGGTAGACAAAGCAGAACCGAGTGAATCACTTAATGCCACAACTGTATGGTCTTTTGGACTGACAGACAGCAAGGTTCTCATTTCCGATAAACAACTCGGGAATTTTAAAGCCGGGGCTCCCATGCAGACTGAAACTGATATCAGGGCTTCACGCGGAGCTTATTTTTTAAATGCTGACCTGGTTTTACACGGTAAGAAAGCAGAGGAGTGGTTGTTCGTCTGTGAAGTTGACCAGAGTACGCTCGGAGTGGCAAACCTTAATCACTTTTTACGAATTAAAAACAATTTTTATGAGCTGATCAATGCTGACATCAAAAGGGGCACCGACAGACTTGTCTCCTTTGTGGCATCGGCAGACGGATTGCAGAAAAGCAGTGATGAACTGTGCACGGTACGCCATTTCTCAAACGTTCTCTTTAACATAATGAGGGGAGGCATATTCGTAAACAATTATATGCTTGAGGCCGGTGACCTTAAGCGATTTATAAGGGATACAAACAAAAAAGCCTGGCCTGTTGCAGAAGCTCTTCTGGCAGAAACCCACGGGGATATTTCAATTCAGGATTTGCACATTCTGGCAAAGAAAAGCAGCAACCCCGACTTTATTCGCATCTGTTACGAATATCTCCCGCTGACTTTCAGCAGACGGCACGGTGACCCCAGCCGGCCATGGAACCAGTTCACAATTGACAATAAAAATGAAGATGGCTCTCCGAGATTTGATTTCCAGGGGAACTGGCGAGACATCTTTCAGAACTGGGAGGCTTTAAGCTTATCGTTCCCCGGGTTCGTTGAAAATATTATCAGCAAATTTGTAAATGCTACCACAGCAGATGGATATAATCCCTATCGGATCATGCGGGATGGTATCGACTGGGAGTCTCCTGATCCTGATGATCCATGGTCGTACATAGGCTACTGGGGCGATCATCAGATTATTTACCTGCAAAAACTTCTGGAATTATCGGAAAGTTACCATCCCGGGAAAATAGATCAGATGCTGGCAGAAGAGGTCTATGCCTATGCCAATGTGCCTTATCGTATCAAATCATATGCTGAAATTGTCAGGGATCCTAAAAATACAATTGTATTCAATAAAGAACTGAATAAGGAGATCAAAAATCTTGTTGCAGAGCTCGGTTCTGATGGCCGTTTGCTGGGTGGTGCTGATCAGACGGTGTATCATGCTAATTTCACCGAAAAGATCCTTGTTATTATTCTTGCCAAGCTGACTAATTTTATTCCTGAAGCCGGCATTTGGCTGAATACTCAGCGGCCGGAATGGAACGATGCCAATAATGCCCTTGTCGGTAATGGAGCATCCATGGTAACCCTCTGTTACCTGAGAAGATTCCTGAGTTTCTGGCACAGAGTCTTTGACCGGTCCGGCTTACATTCTGCAGAAGTCTCAGGGGAGGTAAAAAAACTTTTCGATAATGTTTTCAGTGTCTTTAACGATAATGCAGATCAACTGGAAACAGGATTTTCAGACCGTGAGCGCAGGAGTTTCACCGATGCCATGGGCGAGGCCGGTACAATTTATCGTCAATCGATTTACAATTTCTCCTTCTCCGGTGGAAAAGCCCCGATTGAAACAAACCAGCTGGTTCAATTCCTGGCGCTGTCACTTGAATATATTGATCAGTCAATCAGGAAGAACAGGCGCGATGACGGTTTGTACCACTCATACAACCTGGTTTCATTTGACGGTGACACAATTTCAATTCGTCACTTATATGAGATGCTTGAAGGACAGGTAGCAGTACTCAGTTCCGGGTATCTCTCGGCTGCCGAATCACTTGAAGTGCTCAGCGCACTTAAGCATTCTGACCTGTTCAGGGCCAACCAGTACAGCTATTTGTTGTACCCTGACAGGCAATTGCCGTTGTTTACAGAGAAAAACAATATCCCTGCAGAGCGGGTCAGAGGATCAGAACTCCTGACCAGGTTACTGGCTGACAGGGAGAATTCGATAGCAGGGATCGACCAGACAGGGGTTCTTCATTTCAACGGAAGTTTCAGGAATGCAGGGATGCTGGAATCAGCACTGGAATCACTTGATCTTGAAAAGTACGGGCAACTGGTATCGAAGGAAAAAGCATTGATTCTGAATATATATGAAGAAATATTCGACCATCAGTCATTTACCGGAAGATCAGGAACATTCTATGCCTACGAAGGTTTGGGGAGTATTTACTGGCACATGGTATCAAAACTTCTGCTTGCAGCTCAGGAATGTTTTTTCAAGGCCAGAGAAGAAAGCGTGGAAGAGGGGCTGTGTGATCAGTTGAAAGAACACTATTTTGACATCAAAGCCGGTATAGGAATGTATAAGTCGCCCGGATTGTACGGAGCAATTCCCACGGATGCCTACTCTCATACTCCGGGTAATGCGGGCGCCAAACAACCGGGGATGACCGGACAGGTTAAAGAGGATATAATTTCCAGGATGAGGGAGCTGGGTGTTAAGATTGAAGAAGGGAAAGTCCACTTCGACACATCCCTTCTCAATCCTGAGGAGTTTCTGAACCGGGAGGAATACTTTACCTTCCTGGCCATAGACGGAACAACCGGGCATAGTCACCTTTCTGCCAATCAGCTTGCCTTTACTCTATGCCAGGTTCCTGTTATCTATTCGGTTTCCGACCGGAATGAAATAGAAGTGATTTCAAACCGAGATGAAGTTTTAAGAATAGAGGGTGATTCCCTTGACCCTGAATCGAGTAACAGGATCTTCAACCGCAGCGGAGAAATTAAAAAATTAAAAGTCTCAGTTAAGCTGCACTCCTGAAATCCAATATTGGGCAATCCGGCGTAAACATGCAGGTCAGATCATGTGCACCTGCATACCATGATTTACCTTCAGAAGCTCCGGCAATACTTGCATTCGTCTCAGGACGATCCCGGACTGCCGGATGCGCATTATAACCATAAATAATTAAATTTGCCGCATTGTTTAATGTATGCCCGGGGTATTCGGCGCAAATTTATTGTCTGACCGGTAACTTCATGATAGCGACTATTATAAATAAATAACTGTAAGAAATAAATCTATGAATCTTTTCAAACATTCCCTTATAGCAACATTTGTTTTCCTGTCACTTATGAGCAGTTCCTGCAAGTCAGGCGGTAATGTAAGTGATGATGCCGATGCGAGAGCTGCAAAAATGCTTGCCCGTATGACTCTTGATGAGAAGATAGGGCAGATGTCACAGGTTTTCGATGGCTTTTTCAGTGACAATGAGCAATTCAAACAAGCCATTCGCGACGGCAGGTTCGGATCAATGCTCAACTTTTTCGGTGCAGAAAAGGTTAATGAGGCTCAGCGCATTGCCGTTGAAGAAAGCAGACTTGGAATACCTCTTATGATTGGAAGGGATGTCATCCACGGCTACCGCACGATTTTCCCTATTCCTCTTGGAATGGCTGCTTCCTGGAACCCTGAGGCAGTGAAGGAGGCTTTCCGCATTTCAGCGATAGAAGCCTCTTCACAGGGTATCAATTGGGCGTTTGCCCCGATGATTGACATTACATGGGACCCCCGGTGGGGAAGGATAGCCGAAGGTTGCGGGGAGGATCCGTATCTGGCTTCTACACTTGCATATGCGATGGTGAAAGGCCTGCAGGGCGACAGTCTCACTGACCCCACCACCCTGGCTGCATGTGCAAAGCATTTTGCGGGTTACGGTTTTGTTGAAGCCGGACGTGATTACAGCACCACTTATATATCCGAACCAGTCCTCCGCAATGTGGTTCTGAAACCATTCAAAGCCGCAAAAGATGCCGGTGCCCTGACATTCATGTCCGGATTCACTGAACTGAACGGTATCCCGACTTCAGCAAATGAGTTTATCTTAAAACAGATACTGCGTGATGAGTGGGGGTTCGAAGGATTTGTTATCAGCGACTGGGCATCGGTCCCGCAACTTGTTGATCAGGGATATGCCTTTGATGAAAAGGATGCTGCTGCGAAGGGAATTATTGCCGGCGTTGATATGGAGATGGCTACCACAACCTATTATGAAAACGTTAAGGCTTTGCTCGATGATAAGAAGATCACCATGGAGCAGATTGACAATGCTGTAATGAATATTTTGACTGTGAAATATAAAATGGGATTATTCGAGAATCCCTATGTTGATCCGGAGTCAGCAAAGAAGATGCTTGATCCTTCCTTCCTCGAGCATGCCCGCAAGGTGGCAACGCAGAGCACCGTGTTGTTGAAGAACGAGAACGGTACACTGCCTCTTGCCGCAGATAAAATCACATCAGTAGCCGTGATCGGTCCCCTGGCAGATGCTCCCCGTGACCAGATGGGTACATGGTGCTTCGACGGACTGCCGGAGAACTCGGTCACACCCCTGAAGGCCATCAGAGATCTGCTCGGTGAAAAAAGGGTTAACTATGTTCCCGGATTGAAATACAGTCGTGACAAAAACAAAGATCAGTTCACTGCTGCTGTTGCTGCAGCCAGGAGATCTGATGCCACTCTGCTGTTCATTGGCGAGGAGTGGATACTTTCGGGTGAGGGGCAGTCGAGGGGCAATATTGATCTGCCGGGTGCTCAGAGCGAGCTGCTCACAGCTCTGGCCGCGACAGGCAAACCTCTTGCTGTTATTGTAATGGCCGGACGGCCTCTGGCGATAGGAGATGAGCTGAACGAGTCTGACGCCCTGCTCTATGCATGGCACGGAGGAACTATGGCAGGCCCCGCACTGGCAGACCTTATCTTCGGGAAGGAATCACCCTCAGGCAAGCTTCCGGTGACCTTTGTAAAGGGCGAGGGTCAGATTCCGTTCTACTATTACAGGAAAGCTTCAGGCAGGCCTGTAACGGAAAATACCTGGATACACATAGACGACATTCCTGTTGAGAATCCGCAGAGCTCACTCGGCTACGAGTCATACCATCTCGACTACGGGTTCACCCCGCTGCTGCCTTTTGGATACGGCCTCAGCTATACAACATTCAACTACACCGATCTCACTCTCTCTGCTGATGCAATGAGTACAACAGGATCAATAACTGTAAAGGCCAAAGTGACCAACAGCGGCGACAGGGATGCCGATGAGATTGTTCAGTTGTATATCCGTGACAGGGTCGGCAGCATAACACGTCCGATAAAGGAGCTCAAAGGGTACAGGCGTCTTACTATCAAAAAGGGAGAGACGGCTGAGGTGGAATTCACCCTCACGGCAGCTGACCTGGCTTTCTTCAACGGCAAGGAGACGCTTACCGAACCAGGGGAGTTTGATGTATGGGTTGGTCCTGATTCTGATGAGGGGCTCCATGCCGAATTTATAGTTGAGTAGAATTAACTGAATGATCATGAAAATGATACATTCCGGATGGAGCAAAATATTACACCGCTGACAGGCTTATGAAAGCCGATCTGCTTCTTAATGTAGCTGTTGGAGGCAACTGGGGAGGTGTCATGGGAATTGATGACACAATATTCCCTTGCACGATGGTGGTTGATTATGTAAGAGTATACCAGTAGCAGTATTCTGCAGACTCACCTTTACTCTTTAACGAACTTGACAGCCTGACTGCCCCGGGCGGTGAAGATCCTGATTATATATGCACCTGGCGCCAGCCTGCTGATATCTGCCACACCATGCACGCTGCCGTAACTCTGCTTCAACAGGAGGCTGCCCCTGATGTCATAGATGCTGATGCTGCTTATCTCTGTCCCGGAGGTTATGTTTAGCAGATCCCGCGCAGGATTGGGATAGACTGCGAATATGATTTCCGCTGATGGTTCCTCCGTTGATGTGATGACGTCGTTGGAGGCTGTCCAGCTTTCCGGGAGACTGTTGTCAAGGGTCAGTTCCGCCAGCCTGAGGTAATAGCCGTTACCGTCGGCATCAGGCCAGGGACTCGCATCTGAATACTCAACATGATCGACAACATTACCGAAGGCATCAGACAGAACCAGTTTTTCTCCGCTGTTTGATAGCAGCCTTGTAAACTCTCCGAAGGGTGCGAATCCGTATTTCGACTGGAAGACGGTAGCATTACTCGCTATTATCACGCACAGACCGGCACCCAGTGTTGCATTTGCCGGGAACTGGTAAACAAACCCGGTACCCTGGAAATATATGCCGCTGAGGTTGGCCGATGTGCTTCCGGTGTTTCGGATCTCTATGAATTCCAGCTCATCTGCGTCAGGGAACTGAGTAGAACTCTGCGGGTGATAATTGATTTTTGTAATCGTCAGTTGCGGAACTGCCACATTGCTGCAGGCGCTGAATGATCCTAGATTGGCGGTCATCCAGGCTATCCGTGCTGCAATAAACGACTTGATATTTGCTATGCGCTGCGTGTGGCTTCCGCTCTTGCCCCATCGCTGGTAATCCCTCGCAACAGCCTCGGAAATCAATGCTGCCGTCTGGTCAATGAAGTCCTCGAGCAATGCATGGCTCAATGGCTGTCCGGGCTGAATGAGCTCGTTCCACCGTCTTGACAGGTAGCACCTGAACTGCGGATTATAAAAGAGGTCATACCAAAACCTGGAACCGTCGTTCCCGCCATATTGGAATTGCCATATGTATGTTTTACTCCGGTCAAAATTCCATATGAAGAGGTCATTACCGTATGTCAGGTCGAAATCCCATAACGGCCCTGCCCGCAGCTTACCATTCCGGTCCTTGTGGAAATATGTGCTGTAGGTGTAGGCGTCAGCATTGGAGGCAAATTCATTGATTAGCATAAAATCAATGAATGAGGGAACATCAATGAGTGAGGGATACCCATTGACCACCGACCAGTTACCGTTTTTTGCAGCGGTTTCGAGATTGAAGAATACACTCTTGATAAAGTTGACCTGGGCAGTGGTTGCATTTTCCTGTTTGGGAAGTTCAAGTATGTATTCGATATTGGCACCGTTCCATGAATACATGGTCCAGTTAATATAGTCATCACCGGTTATCTTGTCAGCCTTGACAATATACCCTCCCGAGAGGTCCGGCAGTAGATTGTCAGTTGTGCTAATTTTGGTTACGTCAATCCTCTCATCCTCGGCTTTGAGCTTCTCCTGAAGGATATAGAGCCCATGGTAGACATTATTGATGATCACCTCGCAATACCTGGCCCGCGAGGCGTAATTGCCCATCTGGCGCGACAGGCTGTGGCAGAGGTAATCGCGTATGAGGGCGGTATCGAATACCATTCCGCCAAGGACCCAGTCATTCTCCTCTGGCATACCCAGGAGGCTGACGTTGTTGTTTGTCACGTCATCAGCCATGCGTGTGGTCAGTCCGTAGCTTTTTTTGGGCGAGACCTGTGATGAGGATCCTCTGATCTCAATTCCGATCCGGCCGTTGTAGTTCAGGTAGATTGTATTACTCTGATCAGTTACGTAGTTTCGTTGTCCGGCTCCCCTGTCTATTATCTTCATTGTGGCCCTGGCCTTCGGCTCATCGGGGATGGATACCCCGCCGTCTGTGGCGATGATGACAATGGGAAGGTTGCTGTCCGTAAGAGTCTGCCCCAATACTGGAACGAGTATGACAAGCAAAAGGATGATATTGATAAAGAATTTTTTCATTCAGACCTGACGGTGTGGGACCAAAAATAGCAATAATAAAATAACGGTACTTATTATCCGTCATACGGAAGTGACGAATGAATGTTTCTGTAAGACTTCATTAATTGCTGTCATTCTTGTGATCCTGATGTAAAATTGTCATCTGAAATGGTAGGGATGTCACGGCATCGGGTATTTTTGCAGATATACTATCAATAATAAACAATTGAACTGATGGGCAGAAGAGTCAGGGTCAAAGCCCCCGCAACTGTATCTAACCTGAACTGCGGGTTTGATGTACTTGGGTTTGCGCTCAGTGAGCCCTGTGACACTGTCGGGCTGGAGCTGACTGACACCGGCAGGGTAGAGATTGAAAACATCACGGGCTGTGATTCCCTGAGCACTGATCCTGAAAAAAATGTTGTCGGTGCCGTGCTCAAAGCGCTGGCTGCGGCTACTGGCAGGGCAACCGGATTCAGGGTTTTTATTGAAAAAGGGATAATGCCGGGAAGCGGTATAGGGTCAAGTGCGGCCAGTTCAGCCGCAGCCGCCTTCGCTGCCAATGTATTGCTTGATAACCGTTTCAGTCTCACTGAGCTCGTACGGTTTGCGATGGAAGGGGAGAAGCTGGCATCAGGCACCCCGCATGCCGACAATGTTGCGCCGTCACTGATGGGAGGCATCACACTGATTCGCAGCTATGAACCGCTGGATATCATTCAGCTGAATGTGCCCCGGGAACTCTGCTGCGTTGTCATCCACCCGGAGATGGAGATCAGGACATCAATGGCCCGCGGTCTGCTCGACAGGCAGTTGCCGCTGGAGACAGCAGTGAGGCAGTGGGGAAATGTAGGCGGACTGGTGGCAGGGTTATACCGTGAAGACTATGATCTTATAGGTCGCTCGCTCGTCGACTATGTAGCCGAACCAAAACGGTCAGGTCTCATTCCCGGCTTCAATGAGCTGAAAAAACGTGCCCTGCATGACGGTGCCCTGGGAGCAGGTATTTCCGGGTCAGGACCATCGGTGTTCGCACTCTGCAGGGGAGTGACTGCAGCGCAGAAGGTACTCGGGGGCATGAAGGAAGTAATCAAGTCGGCAGGGCTTGAGTTCCAGTCTTATCTCTCACCAGTGGGTTCCGGAGGAGCCCGTATTTTGTGAAAACAAAGATGTTCAGGACAGACCATGCGCTTTTATAATTTAAATGACCCTCGCGAAACAGTGGGTTTCAGGGATGCGGTGATCCGCGGGATGCCGGCCGGCAGGGGCCTCTTCATGCCGGAAACGATCCCGGAAATGGAACCTGACTTCTTCAGACGGCTGCCACGGATGTCAATGCCGGAGTTAGCTGTGGAGGTCGGCGCGAGATATACCGGTGATGAAATCCCTCTTACTGAACTGCGGCGCATCTGCGAAGAGGCCTTTGACTTCCCTGTTGTTCTCAGAAGGATTGATGAAAGGAAGCAGGTACTGGAGCTCTTTCACGGCCCTACAGCTGCATTCAAGGATTTTGGCGCGAGGTTCATGGCCGGGTGCTTCAGATATTTCTCTGCCCGTGACGACAAGAAAACAGTCATACTGGTGGCAACCTCAGGCGACACAGGCGGGGCCATTGCCTCCAGCTTCCTGGGCGTGGAGGGCGTTGATGTGATCATCCTGTACCCCTCAGGGAAAGTAAGCACCCTCCAGGAGAACCAGCTTACATCGCTGGGTCAGAATATCACTGCACTTGAAGTGGAAGGCACCTTTGACGACTGCCAGGCGATGGTGAAGGAGGCGCTCACAGGACTGAAGACGGGTGAAATAATACGGATCACATCAGCCAACTCAATTAATATTGCAAGGCTTATACCCCAGAGCTTTTATTACTATTATGCCGTTGGACAGGCAGGTGGCAGAAGCGTTGTCTCCGTTCCCGGCGGCAACTTCGGAAACATAACGGCAGCTGCCATGGCCTGGAAATCAGGCCTCCCGGTTGAACATCTGGTGGCTGCCACCAATATCAACCGGGTGGTGCCTGAATACCTTTTTACAGGAGTATTTACGCCGGCAGCCAGCATCCGGACCATCGCCAATGCAATGGATGTCGGTAATCCGGGCAACTTTGACAGGCTGAGAAAGCTGTTTGACAATGATTTCAACATGATCAGGTCATCAGTATCAGGTTACTGGTATGATGATGACCGAATCAGGCAGCATATCCGGGAGGAGTTCTATAGAACCGGTTATATACTTGATCCTCACGGCGCCGTGGCAAGCCTGGGGTTGGAGAGTTACCTTAATGAGCATCCGGGTTCAACCGGAATATTTGTTGAGACTGCCCATCCGGCAAAGTTCACAGATATTGTGGAGCCGCTCATCGGAGTTACTGTTGAGATGCCGCAAAGTCTCAGGGAGAGATTAACCGGGGAGAAACATTCTGTTGTTATGAAATCAGGTTACGCCTGTCTTGCGGATTACCTGAATGCTAGATATTCATTGAAGTAGTGCATAATCACCCGATTCTGTAATTATGGCCACAGATTTTCGTGAGTTCCAGATATTTGTCAAGCCGGTGGGCCCCAGGTGCAATCTGGCCTGCTCTTATTGCTATTACCTTGATAAAAAGGATATTACGACACCGTCGCCGGGAGGTTGCATGAGTGATGAGGTACTGGAGAGATATATCCAACAGCATATCTGGGCCTCAACGGACACGGAAATATTTTTCTCCTGGCACGGGGGCGAGCCAACACTTGCCGGGCTGGATTTCTTCAGGAAGGCGGTGACTCTTCAGAAAAAATTACTGCCTTCAGGCAGGACCATCATCAACGGGATACAAACAAACGGCACGCTTATAACAGATGAATGGGGCACCTTCTTCAGAAGGGAGGGCTTTTATGTAGGCATCAGCCTTGACGGGCCGGAACAGTACCATAATATCAGCAGGACCCGTCGCGACGGAAAAGGAACATTCACTGATGTGATGCGGGGCCTTGGGATCATCCGGAAGCATAATGTGCCGCATGAGTTTCTGTGCGTGGTAAGCAATGATAACGTTCATGCACCGCTGGAGATTTACCGGTTCTTCAAGGATCTGGAGGCCTCATATATTACATTTCTGCCTTTGGTCACGGATACCCGTAATGGATCAGGGAAGGTGACACCGGAGAGTGTCAGGCCGATGGATTTCGGCAGGTTCCTTGCGACTATATTTGACGAGTGGATCAACGGTGGCATAGGCAAAGTCAAGGTACAGATCTTCGAGGAGGCGCTTCGCACGGCCTTCAGCCAGGAACACACTCTCTGCATCTTTAAGCCTGTCTGTGGGGGTGTTCCAGCTGTTGAGATGAACGGCGACTTTTACTCCTGTGATCATTATGTGACTCCTCATTACAGGGTTGGCAACATAAATGACATCCCCGTTGCCGACTTGCTCGATGATCCGCGTCAGAAAGCCTTCGGACAGGCTAAAAGAGAAACATTGCCGCGCTACTGTCTTGATTGCGAGGTGCTTGATATGTGCAACGGTGAATGTCCTAAAAACCGGTTTGTAAATACACCCTCAGGTGAGCCGGGATTAAATTACCTGTGCGAAGGGTATAGATATTTCTTCAACCACTCACTTCCTTTTGTACGCGAAGTTGCCCGCCTCTGGAAGGGTGAAGTCTAATCTCCCAGCTCGTCCCTGAAGAACTGAACGGTTCTGCCCCATGCGAGGTCAGCGGCTTCCTTGTTGTGCCTTGCGCCGGTATCATTATTGAAGCCGTGCTCCGTCCCTTCATAGATGAAGATCTGGTATTCAATGCCTGCCTTCTTCAAGGCCTCCTCGAATGCGGGTATGCCTGCATTAATCCGTTCGTCGTTGCCTGCATAGTGTGCCATTACCGGGGCCTTGATTTTCGGTACATCTTCCGGCACCGGTGTGGTACCGTAGTACGGAGCAGCGGCATTCAGATCAGGAGAGTTCACAGCCACCTGGTTGGTCATGGCTCCACCCCAGCAGAAGCCTGTGCATCCCACCTTGCCTGTCGAGCGCGGGTGTGTTTTCAGGTATTGGACTGCGGCGACAAAGTTCTTAACTGTCTCCTCGCGGTCAAGCTGGGCAAACATTTCACGTCCCTTATCCTGATCTTCCGGCGTTCCTCCGACAGGTGAAAGGGCGTCAGGCGCCAGTGAGATGAATCCTTCCATTGCCATCCGCCTGTTTACATCCTGGATATGGGGTACCAGACCCCTGTTTTCATGGATTACAATCACCCCTGGCAGTTTCTTTTTTCCCTCCGGCATAGAGAGATAAGCTCTCATCTCGCCGGTGGCGCAGGGGTAGGTGATGAACTCATTGATAAGGCTGACAGATCCGGATTTCTGAGCTGACGCTGCGGTGCCATTGCAGCCGGGGAGAATGATGACAGCAGCTGCTGTGCCTCCCGTGGCTAAGGCCAGTTTCTTCATGAATTCCCTGCGGTTCACCTTGCCGGAGCGGAACTCATCGTAAAGTTCGTTCACTTTCTTGGTCATGATTCCCTGATTTTTATTAAGGTTTCTACAATCAGATATACTAAGACTTGCGTGTCTCCTCCTTAAGCCTCTGTATGTGTCCGCGGCCCAGCCCCTTGACCTCGCATCCGAGCTTGAAATAGCGACGGATCTTTTCGTCGGACAGAATGCCGAAGCAGTCAATTATAGCAGCAGGCTGTCCAATGGTCTTGACGACCTTGTCGGGATCAAGATCCATATAGGCTGAATGTGGTACGGCAAGAATCACCGCCTCAGCACCTTTGAGCGCTTTGTTAAGGTTTTGTTCTATCCTTATCTCCTTCAGCTTCTCCTGGTTACGGAAGAACTGCGCCTTGCTCTGTCCCTCTGCCGGATAGGTATCCTGCTGTTCAAACTCCCACCAGTGCTCCACATATGGGTCGTGCACCCTTATCTCGGCGCCCATCTCAGTAAGCTTGCGTATCACGATCTCCGAGCCGCTGTAGCGTGTGTCTCCAACATCCTCACGGTAAGCTGCACCGAGGACCAGCACATCCGCCGCAGCTATCGGCTTGCCCATGTTGCGAAGGGCATCGCGCGTGAGCTGTCCCACATGAAGGCCTCGGGTGTCATTGATATCTATGGCCATGGGTGTGATCCTGAATATATCATCCTCGAATCCGAGAATATGCTTGTAGGCCCATACCCCCAGTCCGCCGTCCTTAGGCAGGCAGTACCCGCCAATTCCCGGTCCCGGAAAGATCATGTTGCTGTGGGTGGGTCTCACCTTTATTGCCTTGATAACCTTGACGAGGTCGACGCCGTTTCGCTCTGCAAAAAGGCTCCACTCATCCAGGAATGCCAGAATGGTTGCGCGGTAGCTGTTCTCCACTATCTTGGCTGTCTCGGATTCAATGGGCCGGTCCATGACGGTGAGGGGGAATTTCTCCGTGTTGAGCACCTCGGTGAGGAATTTGACAACGCGCTTCTTCGCCTCCTCGTTGATGCCGCTGCACACCCTCCAGAAATCGCGTATGCTGGCAACATAGTTACGGCCCGGCATGACTCTCTCATAACTGTGGGCCAGGAGCGGGTCACTCTTGATGCCGCGCTTGCCGAATGCCTTCTTCATGATGGGGTAGGCCACCTGCTCGGTGGTTCCCGGTGCAACGGTTGTCTCAATGAGTACAAGGGCCTCAGCAGGGATGTGCTCCGCAATGACCGCCAGCGATGCTTCAAGCGCGGCCATGTCTGTCTGTCCGGAGCGGACGTTGCCGAGTTCCTCCTTGATATAATCACATTGCACATCAACCACCACCACGTCAGCTAGCTTAAGCACCTCATAGGTGTAGGTGGCCATGAGCGTCTTCTTCTCCTTCACGCAGCGCGCAATCATCGGGTCAACCTCGGGGTCCTCTGCCTTGACCGGCGAGACACCGCGGTTGAGCATCGGTATCTTCCAGAAACTACGGGCGCTGGGGCGCTGCATCCCGATCACGAACTTCGACGGTTTTCCCTTTTTGTCAACCGTGTCGGCTACGATGGCAGCCATCACCGCCCCCACAAAGCCTACACCCATGACAACCACTATCTCGCGGCCTTTGGCACGCTCAAGTTTTACCCTTTTTTTAATGCTTTCAAACTCAGCTTTGTAATCCTCCGGCTTAGGAAGCGGGAATTTCTCACCGTTTGGACTGACAGAATATTTTTCACTCATATAAGTTCGTTTTAACTGTTCATATCTAAGGAAGTCTAAAAATAGTAAAAAGTAATGTTATGGCTCTGTCCCTGCTTAAGATAAAAAAAATGCATGATAATATCCCATTTTGTTACTGAACGGCACACTGTTTGTTGCTTGCGGGTTGAACAAACCTGACCTTTATCTTATGAAACGCCTTTATCTATTTATTATGGGCTCTCTTATAAGTGCCTTATGCTCACAACTTTACTCTCAGAAGCTTGCCGTGGGGTTTGGCTCCGGGCTGAATCTCTCCGACATTCACGGCACCCTGAATACCGAATATTGGAAGACCAAGCCGGGACCCTCTTCCGGCATCTTTGCCGAATATGATCTTACCCGCACGCTTGGACTGCATGCAGGGGTTGACTATTCAACTGTATATTATGAGTCTCATCCTTTACAACCGTATGATTACCCCATTTACTGGTATACTACGGGATCGATGTTGTACCTACCGCCGCCGCGGGTGAACAGTTCCAATTTCAGCATGCTGACACTGCCCCTGATGCTTACTGTGACAATTCCCTCAAAACCCTCCCTGACTCTTGGGGCCGGGGGCTATTATGCCTTTGCACTCGATCAGTACTATGATGTCAGTTATTATTATTATAACTCCGACGATGAGTCTTTGCGAAATGACATGGGCTATGTTTACTTGATGAGATTGAGTTATCCCCTGCAGGACCGGCTCGAACTTTTTGTAAGAGGAAGGTATCTAACAGGCCGCAGGACGATGACTGAATTGAATGAATATAA
>JBGSLG010000144.1:0-16410 GCA_041740815.1 Bacteroidales bacterium | reverse complement strand
AGAATGCTAAAATCAATAAATTTGTGCAAAAAAGAGCCTGAATGCAGATATTTTATGCAAGCAATGTTTCTGAAGGAACCGCACACTTCAGTCGTGAGGAGTCCGGACACTGTCTGAGGGTGCTCCGAATGAGACGGGGTGAGAACATCATCTTCACTGACGGAAAAGGAAACCTGTATCAGGGGGTTATTACAGGTGATGACGCCTCAGCAATGACAGCCTCGGTGACATCTGTGAGACACGAAGCAGGCCATGAATCCAGGCTTCATATTGCTATCTCTCCGGTCAAAAACGATGACAGGCTGGAGTGGTTTATCGAGAAGGCCGTTGAGACGGGCATTGACGAGATCACTCCCATGATTTGCAGCAGAACTGAGAAAAAAAGGATCAGGAAGGATCGGCTTGAAGGATTGATTCTCTCCGCAATGAAACAGTCGGTCAGAAGCTACCTCCCGCAGCTGAATGAGCCTCTCTCCTTCAGGGAGTTTATTGCCGGCGAACGTACGGGAAAGCGGCTCATAGCCTGCTGTGATGCCGGTATTGAGCGTATCATGATTAACTCAGCTTTCAGCCCCGGCGAGGAGGTGACAGTTCTTATAGGTCCGGAGGGAGATTTTACGCCGGAAGAGGTTTCACTGGCCATGCAGCATGGGTTTATCCCTGTCCATATGGGGCCAAACCGCCTGAGAACAGAAACAGCAGGCGTTGTGGCCTGCTGCTCCGTTTACCTGGCCAATATCTGACCTAAACCCTTCCCGTCCCCCCGCATTTCGGGCATGTGTACCTGAGGACAGGTGTTTCATTTTTCATTGTTCTCCTTTTTTATTATCAGTTTTGGTCTTCAGACGTCCGGACTTGCGCAGTGCCTGGTCAAGGATCCATTCTATCTGACCGTTGGTGCTGCGGAACTCGTCAGAGGCCCATTTCTCTATGGCACTCAGCTTGTCCGGATCAATCCGTATGACGAATGACTTCTTCTGCATGACTAATGCTGCAGTGTGCCGGTATTGATGATCGGGTTAGGATCTTTGTCACCGCACAGCACCACCATGAGGTTACTAACCATTGCAGCCTTCTTCTCCTCGTCAAGATCAATGATGCCCTTCACGGAGAGCTGCTCCAGTGCCATCTCAACCATTGAGACTGCCCCTTCAACGATCTTGAACCGTGCTGCAACAACAGCTGTTGCCTGCTGGCGGCGAAGCATGGCACCGGCGATCTCCTCTGAGTAGGCAATGTAATTGATTCTTGCCTCAATAACATTGATACCTGCAATCATGAGCCTCTCCCTTATCTCCCTCTCCAGCTCGTCATTGACCTCCTCACCTCCGCTGCGGAGAGTAATCTCCTGCTCATGGCCCTCCCAGTTATCATAGGGATAGAGGCCTGCCAGCTTGCGAAGCGCGGCATCACTCTGTACAAGCACAAAATGTTCGTAGTTGTCTACATCAAAGGCAGCCTTGAAGGTGTTCTCAACCTTCCAGACAAGAACAAACCCGATCTTGATTGGGTTCCCGTTCTTGTCATTGACCTTTATGGGCTCACTGTCAAAGTTACGGGCACGCAGCGAGATCTTCTTGCGTACATAGAATGGCAACGTCCACCAGAATCCGTTAGACTTGACTGTACCACGGTAAGCGCCAAAGAGCACCATCACCATTGATTCATTCGGATTGACAACCATCAGTCCGGGCAGAATCAACATGCTCAGAACCATCAATGCGACTCCCAGCCAGATAATCTCATTCATAAATGCAAGAACAACTGATCCCAGTACCAGCAGTCCGATCAACAGGAACAGGTATCCTGATGACGCTTTGAAAATTCTTTCTTCTTTCATTGTTTATGATATTAATTTGATATCACAAAGATATCACTTCAAATAACACAAGTCAAGAAAAACAGAAAAAAAATTTACATTTGGGACATGCATGATCGTCATAAAGACAGGGAACTATACTTCAGGGAGCAGGCACACACTACCTCCAGGTACGTCATTCCGTTTATTAACAGCACTTTACCTGTAACCCGCTCACTCTCCATGCTGGAGATAGGATGCGGTGAAGGGGGGAACCTCCTCCCCTTCCTTGAAACAGGATGTGCCCGTATAGCAGGTATAGACCTTTCGGAAAACAAGATTGAGAATGCGCGCAGTTTCTATGCCGCCATTCCGGGCGGCAACAGGATTGAGTTCACAGCTGCGGACATTTATGATTCAGGCTCAGTCGGTACCTTCGATCTGATAATAATGCGTGATGTCCTGGAGCATATCCATGACCAGGAGAAGTTCATTGGATTTGTCAGGAGATTTCTGAATCCCGGCGGCGTGCTCTTCATTGCGTTCCCGCCATGGAACAATCCATTTGGCGGCCATCAGCAGATGTGTGACAGCAGGATGCTCTCGAAGATGCCCTGGATACATCTCCTGCCCCGCGGGTTATACGGTCGTCTGCTCAGGTCTGCCGGAGAGAGCCCGGCACGGATAGAGGGGCTAATGGAAATCAAGGACACCGGAATAAATATCGGACGGTTCGAAAAAGCAATAAAAAAAGAGGGATTTTCTATTGCGAGAAAATCCCTCTGGCTTATCAACCCGAACTTTGAGATCAAATTTGGTCTTCGTCCCCGGCGACTGCCTCAGTTCCTGGGAGGTATCCCCTTCCTGCGGAACTTCATTGCAACCACCGGCTACTATAATATTATTTCAGTGCCTCGTCGAGAGCCCTGAGAATCGGCTGCGCAGAGATCTTAACCCCCACGGCCTCATTCATCCACTGCTGCGGTGTCAGTCGTCCCAGGCTGTACATACGGTCAATCTCGTCTGAGAAATCCTTTCCTTTAAGGTGATCCTCAATCTGGAACTGGATTATCTGTCCGTATGCATAATTCTGCAGGTAAAGAGGTCCGTTGATCATATGCGAATAGATGGCCAGCAGAGGTGAGTCACTCACGCCCATCACGGGTGCAAAATACTGGTTCCAGACCTCAGATGCTATCCTGATAACCTGCTCCTTGAGTTGGGCCGGTGTTGCCTCCGGGTTCTCATATAGCCACTTCCATACCTTCATCTCCACCATGCTTACCCCCATTATCTCCATCAGGGACCATGCAGCGTCAAGGGTCTGAAGCTTCTCCTTTTCAGGATTGTCTTCCTTCATTCCAAGGAGCATCAGGTCACGGTCCTGGAAAAGAAATGCCGTTGCCTCGGTAAAGGCTGTGTTAGGAACCCCCCCGAGCATGTAATAATCAACATCATAGAGCGATATTGTCTGCTCCACGTTGTGGCCGAACTCATGAACAGCTATATTATATCCTTTGTAGTCCATTCCCTTATCAGAGACGCGGGTACGCAGGTGAGATACCGCACCCTTCATGCCTGCACCCCAGGCATGGCCCGATCCTCTGGCAGGATCAACCACAATCTTATCGGCAATATAATTCGCCCTTTCAGCAGGCCATCCCAGTTTTGTCAGCATGACTGGCATTCCGGCCCTGAAAGCGGCAGGGTCAGGGTAGAGAGCTGAGGTCTTCGAAGTGAGAAGGTCCTCGGGTATAGAGCTCCTCGATTTGAAGCCGTCATACCAGATGTCATAGGGCCTCAGGTCACGTCCGAGCCTCTCTTTTATCATTGAGGCAAGTACCTTCAGCTGGGGTGAACTCAGGTATTCGTTAAAGAGCGTTTCAGCATCCTCCTGCGATATCTCCATTCCGCCTGAGAAACTGCGGATGATGGCAGTGTTCATACCGGGATTGTAAGGGTCTACTGCTTTTGCAGCGTTGAAAATGTTGATTACATGAGAATAACGGGTATCAGGCTCCGCATCAAGGTTGACCTCTGCACCGTCCTTTGTTGCTTTATTTGAATAGGGTGCCCATTCATACTCAGGGTTGTTAATAACTGTCCCGGGAATCTCCTGGCTGATGATCCGCTCCATTACCTTATATACCATATCCTGCTTGACCATACCGTTGACCTTGTCAGCATAATTCGACTTAATCTCGTCACGCAGATTCCAGTGTGACAGCAGGACCATGTCATCGGGGAAGAGCTTCTGACCGTCATCAGTCCGCAGTTTGCCCATGTGGATGTTGTATTCGGCAATATACATCTCTGCATTACCCATTGCCACTGACGCAGCCTGGTTAAGCTCAGCCGGCACACGTGAGACAAACTGGTCGCCAAGGCGTGCCATGGCCCACTCTTCACGACTCCATCCTGCTCCCTGTGCCTCCTTCTCCGCAAGCGTAAAATAGGGGAAGTTGAGGGCAATCACAAATGCGATCTTATTTGTGTAGAAGTCAGTCTGCAGATGCGAACCCACCGAGTAGTTGCCGAACATACGGTCAATCTCATCGATCTCGCCGGCTGCCTCATCAAGGACCTTCCTCAGATCGAGGGTGATCTCATTCATGTTTCCGCCCAGCGATTCAAAATAGCTGCTAACCTTCAGGAACACTGTCCTTCGCTTTGCGGGATCTGAGATGTAGTTTGCAGCAACAAACTCTGAGAACTCCTCAGGGGTGCCGTCCTCAGACCTCCACAGTGATGCGGCGTGCTTCACGCCCTTCTCAAGGAGTACAGGATCAGCGGACGGCTGTGCCGCCAGTACTTTCTCAACCGAACTTTTAACTATGGTTTCATCAGGGAAACCTGCAACAGACTCACTCCCCTTCTTGTCGGGCGTTGAGCAGGCTGTCAGAACTGCGATCATAAGGAACAGATACTTTTTCATGTGTAATTTATATAGGGCTTAAATTTATTTTACAAACTGCATTGCATAATACCTGGCTGTCAGCTTTTCTCCGGTGGCCTTTTCGATCATCTCATTCCACTGGTATCTTGCGCCAGGCATGAATACGTTGCTTTTAAAATATTCACCCGTTGCCTTCATGTCTGCCGCAACATCTCCGGAGGTTGCTACTGCAGTCTTCATATGATTGTCAAACTGGGATGCCAGAAGCTCACCCAGCAGGTAATTGTGGTAATAGCATGGATAGAGCGCAACGTGTATTTTTGTTGCCCAGTCAGGCATATTACGCCCTTCAGGCTTCTTCATCATCTGGAATCTCTCAACTGTGTCCCACCAGAGCTGGTTGAGATCCTGGTCAGGATTCTCATACATCCCCTTCTCAAAACGGTACATCACCTGTGCCCAGCGGCTGAAGAGTAGTTGCTGAAGCCGGAAGGCCCTGAAGCTGTCTTCCGATATCCTGTTCATTTCCTCCTCATCAATGACCCCCATATAATTCATCCATTCAGGGTTTGTTGCGAGCCGGCCGAAATAGTTTGCAATGGCCTCCGTGGTGAACGTATGGGCTGCATCGCGGAGGGTGAACGGCAGCGACATATCATTATAGTATGAGTATACGCCGTGTCCGAGTTCGTGGAGAATTGTATTCATCCAGTTTGCATCAGGCTTGATATTGTCAAGGGTGCGAACGTCGCCGGCCCGGTCAATATCAATTGAGAATGCATGCTGGTTCTTTCCCGGTTTCTCATAGAGGTCGCTCTTTGCAAGGATGGCATCAACCGGCAGGCCGAGCCCTGCATAGAACTCAGATGCCAGCCTGACCGGATCCTGGTTCGCATAATAGCTGTCAAAGTCCACGGGGTAGATCTCCGGAGCCTCCTGGAAGTACCTGTTCTGGTAATGCCATGGCTGAAGCTGTCCTGGATCCAGTTTGTAGTACTTTGCAAAATATGCGTCGATATCGCCCTTCAGCTGCGCAAAGTTATCGCGGGTCAGGCTGTCGAGCTCATCAAAAAGCCTTGTTATCTCCTCAGGATCCTGTCCTGACAGCTTCAGACTCATCTGGTGATAGTTGTCAAACCCGAGTTGTACGGCTATCTTGTTACGGTGCCTTACAAGCATGAGGATGTCATCAGCAACGACAGGTCCTATCATCTTGTGTCCCTCCCATGCTGCCTGCAGCTCCGCGCTGCTGGTGGAACTGCGCAGGATATTTTCTATATCATTGTCGCTGAGTTGTTTACCGTTGACTGTAGCCCTGAAGGTGGTGTATTTCTTTGTAATCTCCGTCTCCATCCTAACCTGTTCGGAGATCAGGCTGGTGTCAATCTGTCCCTGCAGATACTGGTTATAAAGGATTTCCAGCTGGCGGGCAAGCAATGGATCTTTCACCATCCCGGACTCTTTCAGCTCCTTCAGTTTAGCAAACGCATCCTTGTCAGTATAGAAGCTGATGAATTCAATTGAGGCCTTCTCCCTGTGTGCCCAGGCTTCATCGGTGCCTGTGACGTTGGCTTCCCAGTCTGCCAGGGCAGATTGCTTATAAAGGGGTATTATCTTAGCCTCATAATCGCTTATAAACCCGCTCATCCTGTTTTCCATTTTCTCCTGTTTTGATGTGCATGACCAGAGAATGACCATGATAACCGTAAAAAAGACAATCGTTTTTTTCATCTGAATTTGGGTTTGAGTTTTGCGAAGGTAAAATATTCGGACTAGAAAATAGATGACATGTGACAGTATAATAACAAATAAGGCTTCCCGAAAGAAAGCCTCATTTTAATTTGATACCGAAAGTCCTTTTCAATGTACCGTCTTGTCGTTCCTGATCTTTTCGAACAGGCGGTTTAGAACCTCATCAGTAGGATGATCTTCCATATCAGGCAGCAGGATGCCCAGGGCTTGGTCGATGCCAAAAGCATCTGCTATCAGGTCTGATGGAGTATTTGTTATCTCTAAATAAGAAAGTAAGAGGGTAGAATTCTTATCCATAGGCGTTGTTGTACTCATAATAGAGAAACGCCACTCCTACTCGGAAAATTGTATCAGCCTATTGAAAGGGTAATATTTTTTTCAGTCATTATCTTGCGCATGTTGATTAGTGCATATCTCATCCTGCCAAGGGCAGTATTGATGCTTACACCCGTCATATCTGCTATCTCCTTGAAGCTCATCCCTGCATAATGCCGCATGATGACAACCTCGCGCTGGTCTTCCGGAAGTCCGCTGATCAGGCGCCTCACGTCACGCATAACCTGGCGGCGGACGATCACATCCTCAACATTATCCTCAGAAAGACTGTGGGTACTGAAGAGGTCAGTCTCGTAGTCATCGTTGAGCACGATACCCATCTGCTTCTCATGTCTGAAGTGGTCGATGATGAGATTATGTGCTATCCTCATCACCCATGAAATAAATTTTCCATCATCCTGGTAACGCCCGGCGCGGATCGACTGAACAACTTTCAGGAAGGTGTCCTGAAAAATATCATCTGCCAGGTCCCTGTTACGAATGTAAAGGCTGATATAGGAATAGACCTTACTTTTGTGTCGGAGGATGAGCAGCTCGATGCTTCTCTCGTTACCGCTTACGTAGCCTGTAATAAGCTCATAATCGGTTAATTTGCTCTTCATAACTAACTCTTGTTTTTGGTTGCGAGTACAGTTATACGATAGGCGGCCCTCCTTTGTTTCGTTTGTTTGTTTATGGTGTCTTATACGGGGTACGTCCCCTCTTTGTTTCATTTGACCCAATGACAAAGAAAAGAAAAAATCCTAAAACCAAATTCATTAATTTTGCCAACTTACCAACTAAGGCTGAATGAAGGGTAATATTGAGATAAAGGGAGCGCGTGTTCATAACCTGAAGGAGATTACCCTTAATATCCCGAGGAACAAGCTTATTGTCATTACCGGCGTGTCCGGTTCAGGGAAGTCATCGCTTGCCTTTGATACAATCTATGCCGAGGGCCAGAGGCGATATGTGGAGAGCCTTTCGTCATATGCCCGGCAGTTCCTCGGACGAATGAACAAGCCCGATGTCGATTTCATCAATGGCATTCCACCTGCCATAGCAATAGAACAGAGGGTAAATACGCGCAATCCCCGTTCAACAGTTGGCACATCAACCGAGATACATGACTACCTGAGGCTCCTCTGGGCGCGTGTCGGACGTACCGTCTCCCCTGTCTCCGGGCGCGAGGTGCGGAAACATACAGTTGATGACGTGGTGCATTACCTGGCAACTCTCACCTCAGGATCACGGGTGGTGCTCACTGCTCCTCTTATCGTACCGGAGAATGTGGAGCCTGCAGAGTTCATTAAATTCCTGCTTCAGCAGGGCTATAACCGCATCAGCACTGAAAAGGGTCTGGTGCGCATTGATGAGGAGAGCGCTGCAGGCCTGATTGGCTCGCTGGGCTCGGTTGACCTGATAATCGACAGGTTCGCTTCGGGAAATACGCCTGAAGATCTGAGCCGGGCAGCCGACTCTGTGCAGACAGCATTCATGACCGGACGGGGCCATATCACCCTCACCGTAACCGATGAGGAGACAACACAGTCAGTCAGATTCTCCGATAAGTTCGAGGAGGACGGCATCACCTTTGAAGAACCAACAGAACACCTCTTCAGCTTCAACTCACCACTGGGCGCATGCCCTGTGTGCGAGGGATACGGCAAGATCATAGGCATAGATGAGAACCTGGTCATCCCCGATGAGAACGTCTCCGTCTATGACGACGCCATCGCATGCTGGCGGGGTGAGACGATGAAGCAGTGGAAAGAGAGACTGGTATACAACGCCGACAAGTTTGACTTCCCGATTCATAAACCCTGGTACAAGCTGTCGCCCGAACAGAAGGCGCTGGTATGGAGCGGCAACAGGTACTTCTTCGGGCTGAACCAGTTCTTTGAACATCTCGAGGAGAAGAAATACAAGATTCAGTACAGGGTCATGCTCAGCCGCTACAGGGGCAAACGCATATGTCACTCCTGCGGAGGGAAGCGACTGCGCCAGGAGGCCGGTTGGGTGAAGATAGGAGGCAAATCAATAATGGATATAGCCTCCTTGCCCGTAAGCCAGGCGCATGAATTCTTTGATCACCTCGTTCTGAACGGTGAGGAGAGGGAGATAGCGGGGCGACTCCTCAAGGAGATTCAGCAGAGACTGGGCTTCCTGGTGAACGTGGGCCTCTCCTACCTGACCCTCGACAGGCTGTCAAATACTCTCTCCGGAGGCGAGTCGCAGCGCATCAATCTTGCCACCTCGCTGGGCAGCAGCCTGGTGGGGTCACTCTATATACTTGATGAACCAAGCATCGGACTCCATCCGCGCGATACCAACCTGCTAGTCAATGTTCTCAGGGAACTTCGCGATCTCGGAAACACCGTAATTGTGGTTGAACATGAAGAGGAGGTAATCAGGGCGGCGGACCAGATAATAGATATGGGACCGGCAGCAGGTGTTCACGGAGGAGAGGTCATCTACCAGGGCGGAGTGGACTTCTCGGCGAAGAATAAATCGCTCACCGCCGCCTACATGACCGGTGCCATGCGCATCGAGCAGCCTGCTGCGAGGCGCAAATGGCACAGTTACCTGAGCGTCAGGGGGGCTCGTGAAAACAACCTGAAGGACATAGATGTCAAATTTCCGCTGCACACAATCACCGCAGTGACAGGGGTCAGCGGGTCAGGCAAGAGCACCCTCGTGCATGACATATTATTCAGTGCAATAAATTCAAGGCTGGGCGGAAACAATTCAAAGCCGGGACGGTTTGCTGCGCTGGAGGGCGACATATCAGCCATCACAGCAGCGGAGCTTATAGACCAGAACCCGATTGGCAAGTCGAGCCGGTCAAACCCCGTAACTTATCTGAAGGCGTTTGACGACATACGCAAGCTCTTCGCTGACCAGCAGGCAGCAGTGCAGTCGGGTTTCAAACCCTCCCACTTCTCGTTCAATGTTGAAGGGGGACGCTGCGAAGAGTGCCAGGGCGAGGGTGTCATACGGGTGGAGATGCAGTTCATGGCCGACGTGGAGCTGACATGCGAGGCATGCAAGGGCATGCGTTTCAAACGCGATATCCTCGATGTGAAATTCCGCGGGAAAAACATCTATGAGGTCCTTGAAATGACAGTAGACGAAGCATTGGAGTTTTTCGGCACCTGCAAGGACAAATCATGCAAGAAGATAGCTGACAGGCTGAGGCCCCTGGCGGACGTCGGACTGGGATATGTGAAACTGGGACAGTCGTCATCGACCCTCTCAGGCGGCGAGAGCCAGAGGGTTAAGCTGGCATTCTACCTGAGCCAGGAGAAAAGCAGCGAAAAGATTCTGTTCATCTTCGACGAGCCAACGACAGGGCTGCATTTTCACGATATCAGCAAGCTGATGAAATCGCTCAACGCACTTGTCGATCACCGTCATTCAGTGATACTCATTGAACACAACGTTGAGGTGATCAAGTGTGCCGACTGGGTGATTGACCTCGGCCCTGAAGGTGGAGACAAGGGCGGGTACGTGGTCTTTGAAGGCACTCCCGAGCAACTGGTAGAGTATGATAAGTCATACACTGCCAAGTACTTAAGGATAAAGGTTAAAGGTTAAAGGGTAAAGGTTAAAGGTTAAAGGTTAAAGTTCTAAATCCGGAACTTTTGGTCTGGATCAGCGCCACGTCTCCTATCTCAAATCTCAATATTGCCTGTAGGATACTACTACGGGGTACCTCCCCTGCAATCCGGCTCCTTGCCATCCCGGCATACAATGTCGGGACTTTGCGCCGGGCCTCCTGCTGCCTGCCTAACGTGCCCGCACAACTAAAGCCCTGGTGAAAACTCCCAGAAATCACTTTTGAAGGTGCCGTCGTATCCGGCACCGATATATGCCTTGTCTCCGATGGTGAAAGCGACTGCACTGTACCTTGCTCCTCCGGGAAAGTCAGCCCATCTGTTCCACGAGTCAGTGATGGGGTTATATTCCCAGAAATCGTTCAGGTATTGATAGGCAGATGTAGTCCCAAGGCCGACATAAGCCCTGCCGTTTGGCAAGGAAAAGAATACTGAATTGCTTCTCAATGTGCCTGGAAAATCAGCTTTCCTGGTCCATAGGTCAGTTGCAGGATCATATTCAAATAACATAGGCGTATTGTTTCCCTCCTGGTGCTTCCATCCTATTCCGATGTACCCCTTGCCTCCTGCCGAGAAAGCAACACCGCTTCCAAAGTAGCCCATTTCCATGGGATATGATTTCTTTGCCCATGTGTCAGTGAGCGGATTGTATTCATACATCTCCTCTGCTGCGGGGAGATATGCCCTGCCGTTAATAACAAATGCCGGAGCTTTCATGCTCGATCCTTCCCCGGGCTTCGGGGTCATGGCCTGCCAGCTATTCGTGGCTGGGTTATAACGGTTAAGAGCTTTATACCAGTTGTCTTCGATTTTTCCGCAGGTAACATATCCCATACCGTCAATTACAAATCCTGTAGCATAATCCAACCCTGCAATGGGGAAATTCTGAATTTGAGTCCAGTTATCAATATCCGTTGAATATTTCCAGAAGTCAGGCAAAGCCGAGAAATTATCATGTCCAAGCCCGACATAACCGTCTGTTTCTGTGGAAAAGACAGTCGCGCTTGCCCGGGCGGTTCCAGCGAAATCATTCAGTTTTCGCCACGGAGATATGACCTCAAGAGATCCGTTCCATAGCTGATCGATTCCGTGAATTGTACTTAGATTAACCAAATAATAACCGGGAGTCAGAGCCGGAGGAACGATCACGCTTATCTCTGTTGCTGTGCTTTCTATCACCTGGGCATCAACCCCACCGATACTCACCATGTTCATGCCAGCAACAGGATTGTAGTCCTCGCCGGTGATCTGGATGATGGCTCCCGGTTTAACAACGACAGGTGATATATCATTAATGGTCGCACTTCTCAGAGAAAATTGCGCATTATATGAGAAATAATTAAAGTACTTGATTTGCACGACAGCCGGTGAAATATTGTTTTCCGCTGGTACTTTGACCTTATAATGCGTCCTGGACATTTCCAAAATCTCAGCCGGGACATTATTAAAAAAGACTTTTACATAGAACGTGTCTAAACAGAAGTTTGTGCCGGAGAGGGTGATAATGTCACCAAATGTACCAACGTGGGGTTCAAAATCCGAAAGAATGGGTTGCTTCATCGTGAAGTCCAGTTCGTTGACAGAATTAAACCCTGAGACAGTAGCTCTTACCTTAATGAGGAGTTCCACTGCAGGTGGCACAATCACCCGCAACTCGCCTGAACTGGAACTGAGGACCCTTGCCTGGCTGTTATCAAAATAGATTTTGTTGTTATTTTCAGAGAAGGAAAAATATTTACCCTTTATTGTTACAGTATCACCGCATACTGCTGTATTGGGAATAACCGAAACCAGTTCGGGCCGAAGACTTCCGCCGCCAACGAATGAGATAACATCACTGCAAGCCAACAAGTCCTCCGTCCTCAGAAAGGCTCGTGCGTAGTATGCTTTCCCCATTTCAATATCAGCCATTGCATCGCAGGTGAAATCGCCAATGGTTGCATTGGAACCCAGAGTTACTATTTCAGAATTTCCCAGCATAGGATTTTCATCCGTGTCCCAGAGGAACCCATGTTGCACTACAGTTGCGGATCCTGTCGACAGTATTTTTCCCTCAAAGAGTGCTCCTCCCCCTTCAAGCAAGGTGACGGCAGTAATTTCAACCTCAGGTATACCCTTGTCAGTAAATTTCTCTTCCTGACACCCTAAAGTGAACAATATGCTGATAACCACAGCCAAAAATCTTATAGTAACTGATCTTATCATTGTTTCAGAAGATTATACCGGCAGAAATCCCTGCAGAGCGAACTGATGAAAACATGCTGTCACCAAACAGGTACGAGTAGTCCAACCTTAAAAAGAGAGTTTGTGACGAAACAAGTTGGTAAGTCAGACCTGCGCCCAGCAGCATTCCCGGTCTGAACTTCTTTTCAAGGCTGAAAGGCTCGCTCTGCGAAATGACTATGCCTTCCTCAACCGAATCGCTGTCAAGCCTGGAATCATCCTTAATGATACCCTGACCGGTTACTCCAGCACAAAGGAAGGGAATCATCCTTCCGGCCCCGAATGAGTAACCTGCCAGAAGATCAACCTGCATTATGACACTGTGGAGGTGGAGTTCTTCGAAAGTAGTCTTTTCAGGATCCAAAACTTCCTCAATATAATATCCGTAAACATATCGTTTCGCTGCCTGAATGTCAAGTGTCAACGACAGATTACGGGTAATCCTGGGCAGCGGTGATGTCAGAGACAAACCTATTGCGGGATAAAAAGCAGGGTCCATTGTTAAACCGTCCCGTTCTCCGCCGGGATTAACCTTATATACCTCCGACCTATAGCCTGAATATATACCGACCCGCACTTCAAGTGCGTGAGGACGCACTTCATAGCTAATGCCGGCGTCAGACCCTGCCAAGCATTCGTGATAGTCATGCATCAGGCTGACCAGTGACTCCCTGTCAAGGGTAATATTTCTTATTTTTTCCTCAAGTTCAGGCGCATCAGCCATGGCCAATAAAATGACCGAAGTGCAACCGGCATATGCCGACGGACCGTCTTCAGCATCCGAGCGCCTGATCTGCTTTGGAACATATATTGTAAAAACTTGCCCGTTTTGTTGCACTATCAGGAAATGCTCAGTCTCCTTATCGCCGTAGTAGTATAGGTCAGCAATCCCATCAAAAAGCAATTCCAGGTTTATCCCTGATACCTGCGGGGAGATAGTTTCACCAGGAACAACGGGAATGCCATTTCCGGTTCTGCCCTGTCCGCTCATGGAAGGGATTGTTAGTACAAGGTTCAACAGGATGATGAAAATTCTACCTGTTATAGCAGAAAAACTTTTAACAGAAATCATATTGCAGAATAAAGGGCTGAAGCCACAATCTCATAAAATTACCAATCATTCAATAATATCCAATATTTTTGGGATTAATTCCATGATGTTAACCGGAGATTTTTTGCCTCTGTCTCCCAAACAGGAATTTAAAAGAGACGCCAAGTCGATTACTCCATGATCTTTCGGAATGGTTATGACCTTCATATTTTATTGTGATCCAGTCCTTTTCAGAATACCCGGCTGCTGACATCAACTTGTCGGCCTTTTTCTGGTAAGGCTCGTACCATTTGTCAGTCTCTACTCCCATTAAGCTTATGAAGCAAAATAAAAAGGAGGATGCCATTACGGCAATTATTTGTTTCATATTCGTTTTTTTTTTCATCTTTAAAGCCAAATTACATAGGTATGGAAACATTGTTATCATCTCAATTGATATCCTTCACATGGCTTTCGGGATATGACGTTCCTTTTCAGGAACTTGTGTATTCATGGATGACAATTATGGCAGGTGTTGTGCTGATTTGTTTCCTTGTAAGCGAGATTACGCGCAACTACAGCCAGGTAGACAAGCTGTGGAGCCTGATGCCTCTGGCGTATGCATGGGTGACTGTTGCAGCCTATCCGTCGCCCCGGGTATATCTTATGGCTGCCCTGGTGACATTATGGGGCATAAGGCTGAGCCACAACTTCTATCGCAAGGGTGGTTACAGCATAATACTCTGGAAAGGTGAGGAAGACTACAGGTGGAAGATCCTGAGAGAGACTTCAGCTCTGCAGGGAAGGTTCAGGTTCGGCCTATTCAACCTGCTTTTCATCTCATTCTATCAAAACCTGCTCATTCTGCTCTTCTCCACCCCTATGCTGATGGCAGCGCTTTATCCGGATGTTCCCCTGGGTGCAACTGACCTCATAGCTGCCGTGCTGATGCTCCTGTTCCTTGTAACGGAAACTATTGCAGATAACCAGCAATTCAGATTTCAGCGGGAAAAACGCAGACAGCATGAAGGCGATCCTGTATATACAAGCTCTCTGGAAAAGGGATTTCTTGCCGAGGGTCTCTGGAAGTATGCACGCCATCCAAACTTTGCGTCCGAGCAGGCTATCTGGATCAGTTTCTACCTCTTCAGCGTGGCCGCCTCAGGCAAATGGATCAACTTCACGCTGGCAGGACCGGTCTTGCTGGTGCTGCTGTTCATCGGCAGCTCGGTGATGACGGAGAAGATCAGCAGCAGTAAATATCCTGAGTATTCTGAATACCAGAAGGAGGTACCGAAATTCATTCCCCGGATCTTTCGCAGGAAATAAGTTATAATCCGTAATAGCGAAACCCCTTCGCCTCACGGCGATTTAAGTTATCTGTGCAGCATTCTGAATGACCCATTACCACGCGCCGGCTAATCTTCGCTCTGCGGCATTATGCTTACGGACGGACGGAAATATTTCGTCTTCATCCACAGAGCCACATTGACCAGCCCGATCATTACAGGCACCTCGATCAGGGGGCCGATCACCGCAGCAAAGGCCTCGCCGGAATTGATACCGAAGACCGCTATGGCGACCGCTATGGCAAGTTCAAAGTTATTGCTGGCGGCTGTAAATGACAGGGTTGCCGTCTGTTCATAGTTTGCTCCGGCCCTCCTGCTCATGAAGAAGGATACAAAGAACATCACCACGAAATATATGAAGAGCGGGATCGCTATGCGAACTACATCAAGGGGTATTTTTACAATATACTCGCCCTTTAGGGAGAACATGACGAAGATGGTGAAGAGAAGCGCTATCAGGGTCAGGGGGCTGATCTTCGGGATGAATTTGGTATGGTACCACTCTTTGCTCTTCACGCGTATCAGGATGAATCTTGTAAGGAATCCGGCTATGAAGGGTATCCCGAGGTAGATGAAGACGCTTTCAGCAATCTGGCCTATTGTTATCTGCTCTACGGCATCACTGACCGGAAGACCGAACCACCCCGGCAGAACAGCAATGAAGACATAAGCGTAGACCGAGAAAAAGAGCACCTGGAATATGGAGTTGAAGGCAACCAGTCCTGCCGCATACTGCGTGTCACCCTTTGCCAGGTCATTCCATACGATCACCATGGCAATGCAGCGGGCCAGACCGATAAGAATCAACCCGTACATATAGTCTATGTTGAATCTCAGAAACAGTATAGCCAGGAAGAACATAAGAATGGGACCTATGACCCAGTTCTGCACCAGGGAAAGTCCCAGAATCTTTGTGTTTCTGAAGACGTCACCCAGCTCTTCGTACTTTACTTTTGCAAGAGGAGGATACATCATCACTATCAGGCCGATAGCAATGGGAATGTTGGTTGTTCCGCTGGAGAGGCTGTTCCAGAATCCGGCGATCTCAGGACTCATCCATCCGATCGCCACGCCGGCCAGCATCGCCAGCATGATCCACAGGGTAAGATACCTGTCAAGCAGTCTGAGACGTTTCTTTGAGGGCATGGGAGTAGCGGTTAAGAATTAGGAGTTAAGAATTATGAATTAAGAATTATGAACCAGAAGGTGATGTGGTGTAATTAATTGATAGTTTGTGGTTTATAAGCCGATAAGGTAATGCTGTATACTCCGGACACTTCGTTCCCGTCCGGGTGGGTGATGATTCCCTCCGGCATTTCAATCCTCTTTTCCTTGTGGAGTTTAATATCAGCAAAGCCACCCTGATGAATGAATCCAAGATATTCATCCATGGTTGAGGCGCCGGATACGCACCCCACATAAAGCTCTGC
>JBGSLG010000143.1:0-8368 GCA_041740815.1 Bacteroidales bacterium | reverse complement strand
AAGAACCAATTTTAAAGAATTACTTGATGCCGGCGTACACTTCGGGCACCTTAAAAGAAAATGGAACCCGGCCATGGCTCCTTATATATTTATGGAGCGCAACGGCATTCACATCATTGACCTCGAAAAAACTATAATCAGGATTGACGAGGCTGCTGCTGCCATGAGGCAGATAGCAAAATCAGGCCGCAAGGTTCTCTTCGTAGCTACCAAAAAGCAGGCGAAGGACATAGTGGCAGAAAAAGTAGGAGCGGTAAACATGCCATACGTCACCGAGAGATGGCCGGGCGGAATGCTTACCAACTTCCCCACCATCCGTAAGGCGGTGAAGAAGATGGGCTCCATTGACAAAATGGCTATCGACGGTACATTTGACAACCTCTCCAAGAGAGAAAAGCTGCAGATAACCCGCCAGAGAAGCAAACTCGAGAAGAACCTGGGCTCGATTGCCGACATGACCCGCCAGCCCTCAGCGCTGTTCGTGGTTGATGTGGCCAAGGAACATATCGCAGTCCACGAGGCTAAAAGACTCGGGATACCGGTGTTTGCAATGGTTGACACCAACTCGGACCCCTCGGATATCGACTTCATAATACCTGCAAATGATGACGCTGCCAAGTCAATATCACTTGTAATAGATCTCATGTGCCAGGCTATTGCTGAAGGGCTCAATGAGCGCAAGGCAGAAAAAGACAAGGACAGCGCCGCATCAGAGAAGGAAGAAGCTCCGGAAGGAGGACGCAGAACCAGATTCACAGCTGTCGACTATGAGGAGAAGCCCGTGATTAAGGCGGAAGAAGCAGAGGAAACCGCAGAAATCGTTGCTGAAGAAGCAGAAGCCGAAACCACCGAAGAGGAAGAATAAAAAGATCAACCATTTAACAGATATAAAACTATGTCAAATATTAGCGCTGCCGATGTCGCCAAACTGAGAAGGATGACAGGCGCCGGCATGATGGATTGTAAAAAAGCCCTGGAAGAAGCAGCAGGCGATTTTGAAAAAGCACAGGAACTGATACGCAAGAGAGGCCAGGCAATAGCTAACAAACGCGCCGACCGCGAGGCCAGCGAGGGTGTTGTGCTTGCAAAAACAACCGCCGACGGTAAGACCGGGATGATGATAGCACTTAACTGCGAGACCGATTTCGTGGCCAAAAATGCGGACTTTATCGCACTCGGAAACAAGATCCTTGATGCAGCCCTGAAAGCAGGACCTGCTGACCTCGAAGGACTTAAGAATGTTGTCATTGACGGTAAAAAAGCTGCCGACCTTGTTCTTGAAAAGAGCGGTATCACCGGGGAGAAATTTGAACTCACATTCTTCAGCGCAATCATCGCACCGGCAGTACAGGCTTATATCCATGCAGGAAACAAGCTTGCCACTATGGTAGGTTTCAGTAAAGCAGGCATTGATGTACAGGTCTTCAAGGATGTCGCCATGCAGGTGGCAGCTATGAACCCTGTCTCGGTTGACAAGGATGACGTTCCTGAGAAGATCCTTGCCCAGGAGCTGGAGATAGCAAAAGAACAGGCACGCCGTGAAGGAAAGCCTGCCGAGATGCTCGACAAGATCGCTCAGGGTAAGCTGAATAAATTCTTCAAGGAGGGCACCCTGATGAACCAGGAGTTCATTAAGGACAATAAGCTTTCTATCAGGCAGTACCTCGAAAGCCAGGATAAAGGCCTGAAGGCAACAGCATTTGTGCGTTACACGTTGAACATCTGATATTTAATCAGTTAACTTATATTGCAGCGGCGCCCGGACAAGGTGCCGCTGTTTTTTTATGCCCCGGTTATAAATTAAATTAGTAAATTGTATCACTAAAACTAATATGCCTTATGACAAAGAACATGGGTAAAACCGACGTGATTGTCAGACTTGTTCTGGCAGTAATACTTGTAATCCTTTATTTCTTCGTTGGCAGAATTACCGGGCTGATCTTCATTATAATCGCGATCATCCTGGCTCTTACCGCCGTCTCACGGACCTGCCCCCTCTATTACATCTTCAGGACAGACACCCTTGAAAAGAAGGAATAACCGCAAACAGGCGGAGTCGTGGTATGATGCAACGACGCCCTGCCCCGGGCGTCGTTACATATTTTATAAAAGCCCATCTCCCGGTGCACAATTTTTGCTAATTTCGTTACAATCATATTAACAGGTTGTTGGAATGAAATACAAAAGCATACTTTTAAAACTCAGCGGTGAATCTGCCGGTGGCCCTGACGGAACAGGATTCGATGCCGGTGTGCTGACAAGTTATGCAGCCCAGATACAGAGAGTAGTCTCTTCTGGATGCCAGGTGGCAGTGGTAATCGGAGGCGGCAACATCTTCCGCGGACTTGGCAGCAGCCAGGAGGGTTATGACAGGGTCAAGGGTGACCAGATGGGGATGCTTGCCACAGTCATAAACAGTCTGGCGCTGGAGAGCTTCCTGACAAGGGCAGGGTGCAGTGCTAAGGTATTCACCTCCATAGGCATGGAACCGGTGGGTGAACTCTACAGCAGGGATAAAGCCTCTGCCGAGCTGGATTGCGGATGCGTCTGCATTCTAGCCGGTGGGACGGGCAATCCGTTCTTCACCACCGACACTGCGGCAGCACTGCGTGCCGTGGAGCTGAACTGCAATGTACTGCTGAAGGGCACCCGGGTAGACGGCGTTTATACGGCTGACCCTGAGAAAGACCCTGCCGCCGTCCGCTATGAAAAACTAACCTTCACCGAGGCAATTGAAAAACGGCTGAAAATAATGGATCAGACAGCATTCTCAATGTGCAGCGAAAACCACATGCCGGTCATTGTCTTTGACATGAACAGGGAGGGGAACCTCGAAGCTGTAGCCTCAGGAGCCAACTGCGGCACACTTATTGTTTCCTGAAAAGAAATTTTTTTATTTTTGCTCCAATCAGAATAATAACAAACATATGACTGACGAACTGGAACTCATTAAAGACGAAGCTGAAGAGAAGATGGAAAAAGCCATCAAACACCTCGAGTACGAGCTTTCTCATCTTCGTGCCGGCCGCGCTAATCCGCTGCTGCTTGACGGTATACACATTGATTATTACGGCACCAGTACGCCTCTCGCCCAGGTCTCAAACATCAACACGCCTGATGCAAAAAGTATTGTCATCCAGCCCTGGGAGAAAAATCTGGTGGGCCTGATTGAGAAGGCAATACTCGCTGCAAATATCGGAATGACCCCCATAAACAACGGGGAGGTCATACGCATCAATGTGCCGCCCCTGACCGAGGAGCGGAGACATCAACTGGTAAAACAGGTGAAGCAGGAAGGCGAAACAGCCAAAATCAGCATCAGAACCAGTCGCAAGTGGTTTATGGATGAGCTGAAGACGTTGCTCAAGGAGGGACTGCCAGAGGATGAGGAAAAAACCGGTGAGAAGCTGATCCAGGATTTGACTGACAAGCACATTGCCCGTGTCGACAAAACCATGGAAACCAAGGAAAAGGAGATAATGACAGTTTAATATAATGCCTTTTGCAGAAATACTGTTTTCAACCTCTCTGCGAAAAAAAACAACGACGCCCGGAATGGGGCGTCGTTATTTTTGTTAGATGCCGGGCTTTAAAATCATTTCGTATCTTTTCGCTGCCTCAACAGCCCCTTCCGTGAAAGGATCACTGTAAAAGCCATTGTTGACGTATGTGTCAGTCTGCGAGAGATAGAACGGACTGCCGGGGATACCTGAGGTCCCTGTTGGTATTACCGTGAGCGACTGATCCCAGTCGGCCGTGCTGAAGATATGCCTCTCGGAGGCTCCGTGATGTGCACGGAAAGTTTCCCTGTATGCATAAGGCTCAACAGTATGATAACTGCCCCCCACCCCGTAAGTTTTCGAGTTCAGTCCCAGCAGCTTGTCGAGGATCTTCACGCTGCCCATGGGATGTTCAAGAGTGAAAGTGTGAATCTTGCCCCACTGCCATCCGGCGCCGAATTCCCCGTACCTGGAGGTCAGGGTGTCAACGGCAGACCTGATGCTCATGGCTATGACAGCATCCATCGTCTCCTGCTCAGGTGTGGTGACATTATCTATCCATTCATCGGGACCCTCATTGATCATGCGGTAAATATAAAAATCGTGCTGTCTGCCGTGAGCTGACCCGTAGAGCTCGGTAAGCTCATCGTACATTATGTTCCTGGCCATCTCAATCCGGATGAATTCGAACAGTGATGGTGCAATGAGCGAGGCATCCATGGAGTAATCCCATCCCTTAAGCTCTTCCAATGCCGACTTTTCAGCCTCATCCGGGTCTGTGAGGGCATCAGAGGCCTTCAGAATTACCGGTGTCAGCATGGCAGCATAAGCAGAGTGGTTATCGGTGATCATCCTTTTGAAATCCTCAATGCCGAGGATCTCCTTTTCAGCAGCCATCTCCCTTATCCGCATGATACGGTATGGCATGGCAAACTCCCCGCTGATGAAGAATGGATAATCGCCCGCTACCGTACGCTGGTTGGCTGATGACACAAACCCCTCCTCCGGGTTGAATGACGATGGCAGAAGCTCAAAAGGCACATAACCCTTCCACTCATATTCGTCTGTATCACCACGGCGCGGCAGCAGTCCGGTCCCCTTTCTCACCGGCACGCCTCCTCCTGTCTGCAAGCCTATGTTACCTTCCACATCAGCATATGCAAAGTTCTGGCTGATAGACCTGAAGTGACTCAGGGCAGTCCGGAACTCATCCCACGTCCCGGCCCTGTTGAGCTGGTAAACAGCCTTAATTTCGTCACTGTGATGGTATCCTGACCAGCACATCGTAAGCACGGCATCATTTATACCCCTCATGCCTGAGATGACGGGACCGTGATGAGTATACCTTATCATCTTTGTCACTGACGAGTCCTCAGTTATCTTCAGCACCTCTTCTTCAACCCTGAAGGGGAGCCACTCTTCGTTATACAGGTAGTTGTTCCCGGAGGAATCAACTGTCTCAACAAACAGATCTATGTCATCAACGCTCAGGTTGGTCATGCCCCAGGCAATCTTGTCATTATGGCCTGCTATGACGAAGGGCTCCCCCGGGAAGAGTACCCCGGTCACGTTGAGTTCACCGGGGATCACCTGGTGGATCTGCATCCAGAAGCCCGGCACATTGAAGCCGAGATGCATGTCATTTGACAGTATCGGCTTCCCGGTCTCGCTCCTGCTGCCCGAGACTGCCCAGTTATTGCTTCCCGACAGGGAGACAATGCCCAGCTCCTCGAGCTCCTTCATTGAACCGATAGCAGAAAGGGCCTCTTCCATCAGCTTTTCATCTATCTCAAAATCAGGGAAGACCACCTCATCTACCTGGTCCCAGTCGGCAATCAGATCCGAAGCCTTCTCCGGCCCCAGCATCTTCACCAGTTTAAACCGGTTCAGTTCATCCGAAAGGTTTGATGAGGCGAGGTCCCATCCTATGAATCCTACAATATTTGTTATATCCGTCATAGTCCACGGTTCCGGCTTATATCCCAGCACCCTGAACTCCGGAGGAAGCTTCCCTCCGCACTCGGTGATCCAGGCATTGACCCCGTCGGCATAGGCCTGGAGCGTGGCCAGTATCGCCGGATCCTCCTTGTCAAGAAGCATCTTTGACTTCTCTGACATCCCGAGAGCCCTCAGAAAATGATCTGTCTCAGTCATATCTTTTTTGAAAAGCTCGGAAAGTCTGCCCTGCGTCGCATGCCTGACCATATCCATCTGCCACAGTCTCTCCTGGGCGGTGACATACCCGGTGGCAAAATAAAGGTCATGGGCATTTGCAGCATATATATGAGGCACACCGCGCTGATCACGTATGACTTTTACATCAGCCGTAAGGCCATTGACAGCCTTCTCGCCGTCAAGCCCGGGCATACCCGATTTACGCAGCGAAGCGACAACTATGACACCTCCAATAAGTACAACCGCCAGAATGCCGGCAATGATCTTCAGGGAGATTTTAAGGATCTTCATAGGGTTATAGTTTGGTTTGCTTAAAATTAATAAATGAAGTTCACGTGACAATAGGTATTTTATCATGTATTGAAATAATCAGCATGCGGTCCGAAGCCCTTTCTTTCAACTCCTGAAAAACAGCAACTCCTCCTGAGCCAACTCATTCAGCTCCTTATTAAATGCGGCTGCACTCCCTGAGGTAAAGCACTCAGTCTTTGAAAAAAACCCGGCTGCCCTCCGGAAGTAAAGCACTCAGTCCTTGAAAAAAATACGTCTGCCCTCCGGAAGTAAAGCACTCAGTCTTTGAAAAAAATACGTCTGCCCTCCGGAAGTAAAGCACTCAGTCCTTGAAAAAAATACGTCTGCCCTCCGGACACTCGCGGCAGATATCAATCGCCCTGCGGTCTTTCATTACAGCTTTCCTGAACCTACTGTATCCTTCGCCCTGCCATATCTCCCTGAATGACTGACTGTTGATATTTCCCATGACATGCGTGGCATTTTTGTCAAAACAGCAGGGCACCACATCCCCGTCAGTGGTGATTACCGCCGTGGTCCACATTCTCATGCATCCCCTCACCGGGGCGCCGGTTGTTTTCCATTCCCCTCCGGACAACACATACCTTGACTTTTGCCTGTCGGAGGGCACCCACTCCCCTGCCCTATGGTTATCAAGCACCTGCATGCTCTTAATCTTAAAGCCTGCGCCAATTGATACCGCGAATGCCTCCGCAGCCGAAGCCTCATGCTCATTGCCGCAGTGCAGCAGGAACTGGATTTCGATGGCGGGTGATGTGGCCCTCTTCCTGACGGCTGCGGCCAGCTGCCTCAGGCCTTCGGTTACGAGTGCATGATTACCACCCCGCCTGTAGATATTATATGCAGTGGGTGTGACCCCGTCATATGATACAATAATTTTCTTCAGAGGCGATGCAGCCAGCCGGGCGCATGATTCTGCATCTAGAAAATGACCGTTGGTTGAGATTACCGGGTTCATCCCCCTGAAGAGCTCCGCGATGTCGAAGAAGCGGGGATGCATCATTGGCTCGCCCTGGAAATAAAGCCATGCCGAAAGCGAATGATCACGCAGCTCAGTTGCGATCTTCCCGGCAAGGCTGTAGCTGATAAAATCGTTCCCCCTATGGAGTAGCCGGGCACCGGTGACACACTCCGGGCAGGTCAGGTTGCACCTGCTGCTCAGCTCCACACTTATTGCCGGCGGCATTGGCGGACTGACTGAAATGCCGCTCATCCTCCTTACAGCATAAGAGAAAACAGAGTAACTTGCATTCAGATAAGGTACACGCATGGCAGAGGCAAATGAACAATTTTTTTTCCTCAATGTATAGGGTAGAGGGTACCATTCCGGTCATTACTATGAAACAGTGATCCGGATAAAAACAATTAATAAAAAAACGACCATGAAAACCAAAGTCTTTTTTACAGTAATAGCTACGGGACTCCTCCTTCTGATTTCAGCAGGAGACATGTCGGCAGCAGCCGCACCGGGCAAAACGAAGAGAGATCAGCAACAGATGACCGTCATCCGCGGAAGGGTTGTTGATGCCGAGACGAACCTACCGCTTGTCTTTGCAGGCATAGCAGTACAGGGCACCAACGTCTCAACAGTCACTAACCTCGACGGTGAGTTCACCCTCAAGGTGGCTGAAGGCGAGACAGGCAAACTGGAGTTCTCATATGTTGGCTATAAGAACAAGGAGATGTCACTCGATGAGATGAAAACCAACGGCCAGCGCAATGTAATTGAACTGGAGACGGCAATGATCCCTATCAAGGAGATCATCGTAAAGCCCCTCATACCTGAAGAGATCATGGAGCAGGTGATAAGCCGCTTCGATGACAATTATCCCGGCCTGCCGAATGATATGACCGGTTTCTACCGCGAGACCATCAGGAAAAACCGCAGTTACATCTCAATAGGTGAAGCCGTTGTTGAAGTATTCAAGGCTCCCTACCAGAATGATCTCAGGTTTGATGCCGTAAGGATATACAAGGGGAGGAAGAGCAATGACGTTGAAAAGATGGACACTGTCCTCTTCAAGCTCCAGGGAGGCCCCACAACCACTCTTTACCTTGACGTGGTGAAGAATCCCGAAACGTTCCTTACCAGGGAAGCCCTCACCCAGTATGAGCTGGAACTGTCAAGCATCGTGGTAATCGACGACAGAACCAACTACGTGATCAACTTCTACCAGAAGCCTTCAATAACCACACCCCTGTATCAGGGCCGCCTCTTCATTGATATAGAAACCTATGCCGTGGCACAGGCCGAGTTCTCATTCAATCTCGAGAACAAAGACCTGGCAGCATCGATGTTCATCAGGAAAAAACCTATGGGTATGCAGGTGCAGCCTGAGGTGACATCTTACCTGGTACGCTACCGCGAAGTGAACGGCAAA
>JBGSLG010000142.1:0-24605 GCA_041740815.1 Bacteroidales bacterium | reverse complement strand
AAAGCTTGACCCTGAACTGTGGCTGTTAAAAAAATGACTAAATTTTGCAACAAAATAGAAGCCCTGTCAGTTTAAAAATAGATAGGGAATTAGGATGGAAAGCATTACTATAAATTCAGACATTGAAAAGCTGCGCGTTGTTGAAACGCTGGTTGATACATTATCAAAAAAACTTGGTATACCGGACGAGGTATACGGGAAGATTTTGATTTCAACCGTAGAAGCGGTTAACAACGCTATTCTGCACGGAAACAAGGGCAACGTCAGCAAGATGGTGACGGTCAACTTTACTGCAGACGGTAATATGTTTGACGTTACAGTAACAGATGAGGGAGAAGGATTCAAGTATAATTCCCTTCCGGATCCTACAGACCCTGCAAACATCGAGAACCTTCACGGTCGCGGAGTGTTTATTATGCGAAGCCTTGCTGATGCCATTGAGTACAATGATGCAGGCAATGAGGTGAGAATGCATTTCAGGTACTGAGATCTTGAGAATAAACTTTCACTACGATATTGAAAAATTCAGGCTGCGTGAAAGCAGAATGATAAAGAAGGTTGTAACCCGGATTGTCAGCGATAAGGGTATGAAGGGCGGTCTGGTCGATGTCATCATTACAAGCGATGACAAGGTTTACGAAATCAATAATGAGTTTCTCGGACACGATTTTTATACGGACATTATCACGTTTGATTACAATAGCGGAAAAACCGTTAACGGTGAAATTTATATAAGTGCAGACAGGGTAAGAGAGAACGCCGGTAAATTCGGCGTATCTGCCATTTCAGAGATGAAGAGAGTGATTTTTCACGGCTTCCTGCATTTATGCGGCTATGATGACAGAACAGCAGAGGAGAAGAGGAAGATGTCAGAGATGGAGGAGATGTATCTGGCCTTATCATATGCCGAATGAACTTCAGATATGATATAATTGTTGTAGGCGGCGGTCACGCCGGCTGCGAGGCTGCGTTCATTGCCGCTACAATGGGGGCAAAGACGCTCCTCGTAACTATGGACATGACAAAACTGGCTCAGATGTCATGTAATCCAGCTATGGGAGGTATAGCTAAGGGACAGATAGTGAGAGAGATAGACGCTCTGGGGGGGATGTCCGGTATCATAACTGACCGCACTATGATTCAGTTCAGGATGCTCAATCAGAGTAAAGGACCCGCCATGTGGAGCCCGAGGGCACAGTGCGACAGGATGTTGTTCAGTCGCGAGTGGCGCAAAGCCCTGGAGGGAACAGAAAATCTTAACATCTGGCAGGAACAGGCTAACGGCCTGGTAATCGAGGATGGCAGAGTGCAGGGGGTTACAACAACTTTTGGTACGGAGTTCAGGGCCGACGCGGTCATTCTTACAAACGGTACGTTTCTGAATGGCCTGATGCATGTAGGATTCAATACAATGGCCGGAGGAAGATCCGGTGACGCTGCCTCGAAAGGGATAAGCGACCAGCTAAGAGAGGCGGGGTTCAGCGTCGAACGCCTGAAGACCGGTACAAGCGCCAGAGTAGACGGCAGAAGCCTGGACTTCGGTGCGATGGTTGAACAGAATGGAGACGGTGACGGAAGATGCTTCTCGTACCTTCATGACAGTGTCAGTATCAATGACGAGCGCAGCTGCTACATAACCCATACAAACGAGGATACTCACAAGGTACTGAGGGCTGGACTGAATTTTTCTCCGCTCTTTACGGGCAGGATCAAAGGAAGGGGACCTCGTTACTGTCCCAGCGTCGAAGACAAGGTGGTCACCTTCGCCGACAAGGAATCGCACCAGCTATTTCTTGAACCGGAGGGATGGGATACCAATGAGTACTATATAAACGGGTTTGCCAGCAGCCTCACCCTGGAGACACAGCTTAACGCGCTTCAAAAGGTTCGGGGACTTGAGAATGTTGTTATATACAGGCCGGGCTATGCAATAGAATATGATTTCTTCCAGCCGACACAGCTTAAACATACCCTGGAGACGAAGAGAGTTCAAGGACTCTATTTTGCAGGACAGATTAACGGCACTACAGGTTACGAGGAAGCCGCTGCCCAGGGACTGATGGCAGGGATTAATGCAGTACTAAAAATCAAAGGTAAGGACGAGTTTGTTCTCAATCGTGATGAAGCTTACATCGGAGTACTGATAGATGACCTGGTAACAAAGGGTGTAGACGAACCATACCGGATGTTTACTTCAAGGGCGGAATACAGGATTTTACTGAGACAGGACAATGCAGACGAGAGACTGACACCCAAGGCACTTATTCTAGGAACTGCCGGTAAAGATAGAATGCATAGACTTGAAGAGAAATACTCCCTTGCAGAGAAGATCATAGAGTTCCTTAAGAGTTATAGTATTTCACCCGCAGACATTAATCCATTCCTGACCGAACGGGGCACAGCTGAAATTAATCAGAAAATTAAAGCCATCAACATTGCAACCAGGCCACAGGTAGGACTCGGGGAACTTTTGGCAATTATCAAAGAATCGGAATCACTGCTCCACAATCATTCTGAAAGAAAGAGAGAGATTATTGAAGCAGCAGAAATCAGGATTAAGTACTCAGGATATCTTGAAAGAGAAAGGGGAGTAGCAGATAAGATAAAACGGCTGGAAGATCTCAGAATCCCGGATGACATTGATTACGACGAGCTGGCTTCTATCTCAACGGAAGGCAGGCAGAAGCTTGCCAGAATCAGACCGGGAACTATCGGACAGGCCTCCAGGATCAGCGGAGTATCAACTTCTGATGTATCTATTCTTTTCATGTATCTAGGCAGGTAAACCAAAGTGTTCCACGTGGAACACTAATTTTGTTCTATACTATGAAAGTTTCAGGAAAGATTGTTGATGTGCACCAAAGGCGCATTTACCCCGGTACTATAACTATAGCAGCCGGTAAAATCGAAAAAATAGTTGAAGAAAAAGACAGTCCTGCTCAGTTTATTTTGCCCGGACTAGCAGATGCACATGTGCATATTGAAAGCAGTATGCTTGTACCATCACACTTTGCGGTTGCCGCAGTGAAGCACGGAACAGTGGCGGTTGTTGCTGATCCGCACGAAATTGCCAATGTGATGGGTAAGGATGGAGTACGGTTTATGCTTGATAATGCGGAAACAGTGCCGGTAAGAATGCTGTTCGGAGCTCCTTCATGCGTACCAGCTACATCGTCGGAGAGCGCCGGAGCAAAAATAGGAGCAGAGGATATAGCAGAACTACTCCGCGATAAACGGGTTGGATTCCTGGCTGAGATGATGAATTTTCCTGGTGTGATATATGACGACGGCGAGGTGCACAGAAAGCTTGAAGTCGCCAGAAAGGCAGGCGTGCCTGTTGACGGACATGCACCCGGGCTGACAGGTGAAGAATTGAAGAAATATATTAATTCCGGAATATCAACTGATCACGAATGCACATCACTGGAGGAGGCCCTGGAGAAAGTTTCCGGCGGCATGAAGATCCTCATCAGGGAGGGCAGTGCTGCAAAAAATCTGGAGGTCCTGGCGCCGCTTCTTAGCTATTATCCTGAAAAGGTGATGCTTTGTACCGATGACCTGCACCCTGAGACTCTGGCAAAAGGTCATATAAATAAAATTGTGGCGAGATTGATTGGTATGGGTTATGACATCTTTAACGTGCTGCGTGCTGCGTCTGTTAACGCTGTGGAGCATTACGGCATAGCTGCAGGATTACTACGCGTGGGTGACCCGGCTGATTTTATCGTGGTTGACGATCCGGCAGCGATGAATGTGCTGCAGACATGGATTGATGGCGTGATGGTGTATGACGGGAACAGGGCGTTGTTCAGTCCGGGTGAAATAAAAAAAATAAACAGATTCAAATGCACCCGCCTGCTTACCGATGAGATCCGCGTGCCCAACGAGGGCGGCAAGATACGCGTCATCGTAGCAGAAAATGGCTCCCTGGTAACGGGATGTGATGAGATACCGGCAGGTGACGACCAGTTTGTTATTGCTCGTCCGGAGGATGATCTGCTTAAAATTGTAGTTAAGGAGCGATACAACGACAAGCCTCCGGCCGTCGGCTTTATTAAAGGTTTTGGTCTTAAGCGGGGCGCCATGGCGTCATCCGTGGCGCACGACAGCCATAATATAATTGCTGTGGGCACCAATGACCGCGATATTGTGGCTGCAATCAACCTGATAGTAGAAGCTGAGGGAGGCATGTCGGCCGTCTCCGACGAAGGAGCCGATATCCTTAAACTCCCGGTTGCCGGAATCATGTCAGATATGCCTGTAACGGCCATGGCATCGCGTTATGAGCGTTTATCGGAGACCGTCCGTGGCTTCGGTTGCCACCTCGATGCACCCTTCATGACCCTCTCCTTCATGGCTCTGCTGGTGATCCCCCGCCTGAAACTCAGCGACCGCGGCCTGTTTGACGGCCTCACATTCACGCATGTCCCGCTCTTCATTCAGAAGACCTGGCCGGGCAAGAAAATTTGACATCTTATATTATTTTGCGCCGGGTTAAAGTACTGTAGATAAGTTATATAACCCAAAACTTACCGCGTATGGGGTAGAGCATTGTAGCCCAACGATGCCCACCAAACAATACCGCGTAGCGGTTTAAGTATTGTAGCACGAGGTCGCCCAGCCAACCTTACCGCGTAGCGGTTATATTATTATAGTGTTGACATACAATACTTTATGCTCTACGAGCAATAAAATTTTATCGGCATCTTGTCTACAATAATGTATGCCCTGCTGGCAAAGAATTTCGTCGGTTAGTTCTATTTCCTAACTTTGGGCAGAATCCTTTTCCAAAAATCCTGAATTGCCTGACAAGGAAACCATAAAATCGACCGTCTCCAGGCTTCCCGATAAGCCCGGTGTGTACCAGTTCATCGACGCTGCCGGCACAATCCTGTATGTAGGTAAGGCCCGCAGCCTTCGGAAACGCGTTGCCTCTTACTTTGTCAAATACCAGTCGGGCAAAACGCAGGTGATGCTCTCCCGGGCCGAGGACCTCCGGCATATAGTCGTCGACAATGAATCCGATGCACTGCTGCTTGAGAACAGCCTTATAAAGAAGCATCAGCCCAGGTATAATATCCTGCTGAAGGACGACAAGACATATCCATGGATATGCATTAAGAATGAGCACTTTCCGAGGGTCTTTCTGACACGCAAGCTGATCGCCGACGGCTCTTCATACCACGGTCCTTATACATCTGTTCCTTCCGTTCGAACATTGCTTGAACTGATACGACAGCTCTTCCAGATAAGAACCTGTTCGCTTCCCCTTAACAATAAGGGCATTGCAGAAGGCAAATTCAAGGTCTGTCTCGAATATCATATAGGTAACTGCAAGGCACCCTGCATAGGACTGATAAGTGAAGATGAGTATAATCATCAGATAGAGAGGATAAAACAGATCATCAAGGGTGATGTAAGTTCAGTCACCAGTCACCTGCAGTCGCTCATGAAGAGATATGCCTCAGAACTCCGGTTCGAGGAGGCTCAGAAGATAAAAGAGAAGCTCGAACTGATTGCACGCTACCGCAGCAAGTCGGTGGTGGTCAATACTTCAGTACGTAATGTGGATGTTTTCGGTTGTTCTCAGGACGACTCCTCCATGTTCATCACATACATGAAAGTAGTGGAGGGAGCTGTTGTACAGACATATTCCATTGAGCTGAAAATCAGGCTCGAAGAGGAAAAGGAATCCCTGCTGTCGACTGCTGTTACAGAGATCAGGCAACGGGTGGCAAGTGACTCACCCGAGGCGGTGGTGCCGTTTATGCCTGATATCCTGCTTGATAAGGTGAAATATACTGTCCCGCAACGGGGCGACAGGCATAAGCTGCTGGAGCTGGCAACCCGTAATGCTGTCTTCTTCAGGCTTGAGAGGCAGAAAAAGGCCGCTGAGCAGTCAAAAGAGAACAGGACAGCCCGCAACCTTGAGAAGATGATGAAAGACCTTCACATGCCCGCCCTGCCCCTTCATATCGAATGTTTCGATAACTCCAATATACAGGGCGAGTCAGCCGTGGCGGCATGCGTTGTATTCCGGAACGGAAAGCCCTCAAACAAAGAATACCGCCACTTCAATATCAAGACCGTGACCGGGCCTGACGACTTCGCCTCAATGGAGGAGGTGATTTCAAGACGTTACGGACGGATGCTCAGTGAAAACAGTCCTCTTCCCCAGCTGATAGTGATCGACGGTGGCAAGGGACAGCTTTCTTCTGCGGTGAAGAGCCTTGACAATCTGGGACTGCGTGGGAAGATCACCGTCATCGGGATTGCCAAAAAACTTGAGGAGATTTATTTCCCGGGTGACAGCGTTCCGCTTTACCTCGACCGGAACAGTATAACCCTGAAAATAATTCAGCACCTCAGAAACGAGGCCCACAGATTCGGTATAAATTTTCACCGTGGTAAGCGAAGCTCAAAAATGAACAGCTCATTTCTCGATGAAATTCCTGGCATCGGGGAAAAGAGTAAGGAGCTCCTCCTGAAAAAATTCGGCTCGCTGAAAAAATTGTCTGAAGCATCCCTTGAGGAGCTGGAGAGCCTCCTGGGGGCAAAAAAAGCTGCAAACCTCGCGGCAGCCCTTAAAAACTGATTTTTTTCACGTGGAACAATTATCCCGCAAAATTAATATAAATAGCTGTATAACAACAGGTATGACCGTGTTACCTGTTGCCTTAACTTCGCGAGAATCGAAAATTTTCCCTCAGGCGGGGAGTCCCCCGAAGATTTTCTTCAGAAAACGATGAATGGAATGGACTCCGTTGGGTTTCCAGAACATCATGATGCACTGGTTGTGGATCAGGTTTATATTTTCCTTCTCCAGTTCAGCAATTACGGATTTTGATTCCGCTCCCTGTTGAATCCAAAGATCTTTTATTCCGTGGGCAATTGCTTCCCTGGCGACCGAAAGGGTCTCCTCCTTCGGAGTCATAAAAATTACACCCCGGATGTCAGAAGGCAGTTCGCTTACCGAGTTGTAGCATCTCACCCCGTCGATGATGTCTGATTTAGGATTGACTGGTACAACGTCCATCCCCTTTTTGCGAAGATCTTTATACATTTGATGTCCGAATTTCTTCGGGTCTCTTGACACACCTGCCACAGCATATTTCCCAAGTGACAGGAATCGTGCAACGTCTTTCATTTTTTTCTAAGTGTTGAATATATTACAAATTGGATTAGTGCTGATTTCGTCTCTGAATCGGGATAGGCTTCAAGAATTTGCATTGCTTTGTCGGAGTACTCCTTCATCTTTGTCTCGGCATACCCCAGGCCGTTGTGTTCTTTAACAAATGCGATGACCTCGCTTATCTCCCTTCTTCCCTTTTTCTTTCTTCTTAAAATCCGGATGATATGTCTTCTCTTCAAAGGTCCGGCCTCCCTTAGGGCATGTATGAGAGGAAGTGTGATCTTTTTCTCCTTGATGTCATTCCCCTCCCGTTTGCCTGTCAGACCGTCACCGATGTAATCAAGCAGGTCATCCTTGATCTGGAATGCCACGCCGAGATTCTCGCCAAACTCCTTCATCCGTGCAATAGTCTCCAGGTCCTCTGTGACCGAGCTGGCACCGCATGCCGTGCACGCCGAGATAAGTGCGGCTGTCTTCATTCGGATAATCCGGAAATAGTCCGCCTCCTTAATATCCAGCTTGCGGGTCTTCTGAAGCTGTACCAGTTCGCCCTTTACTATCTCCCTCACGGCATCAGACACAATCCCCAGCATGTCGAATCTCTGCTTTTCGACACTTATCAGTAGTCCCTGGGCAAGAAGATAGTCGCCAACCAGCACTGCAATCTTTGAGTTGTACAGCACATTTATTGACGGCAGTCCGCGTCTCTCCGAAGCCTCATCAACCACATCGTCATGAACGAGTGTGGCGGTATGGAGAAGCTCAATGAAGGTGGAGGCAACATAGGTGGTTTCGTTAACCGTTCCGTTGAGTTTTGCCGTCAGGAAGACTAACAACGGCCTCATCTGCTTGCCCTTCCTGCGGATTATTGTGTTCAGGATGATATGAAAGAAGGGGATATCGCTCTGCAGGGTGCGGTTGAAGTATGCTTCAAACTCACGCATCTCTGCTGCAACAGGTTTCTTTATATCTGTGAGGGCTGACATCTGATGCCGACGGTAATTCCCTCAAAAATAAGACAAAAAGTGGAATCTTTACCTAGAGAGCGGCAAGTAGCTCTGTGGAAGATGAGGAATTTGATCAGTCGGCAGTCGGCAGTCGGCAATCGGCAGTCAAAACCAGTCAGCAGTTGGCAGTCAGCAATCACCAGTCTTAAGTTGTTGATTGACTGTGGACTGAAGACTGAAGACGGAAGACTGAGGCCTGAAGGCTGAAGACTGAGGCCTGAAGACAGAGGACTTTCCTAATTGATGATCACTTATGATCTTCAAGAAATCTTTTCTGGAAAAGGAGTATTGAAAGTACGCCGGTTGTTATTGAAGCATCGGCAATATTGAAAACAGGCCTGAAGAAAATGAACGACTGTCCGGGTTTGATCGGCGACCAGTCGGGCCAGTATGTGTCAATAATCGGAAAGTAGAACATATCCACAACCCTGCCGTGGAGGAACGAAGAATACCCACCGCCCTCAGGGAACATTACTGCCGGGGTATGCCAGCTCTCGCTGAATATCATCCCGTAAAAGGCACTGTCAATGAGGTTTCCTGCCGCACCGGCGATTATGGCGCTTACCGAGAGAATCAGTCCTATGCTGGCATTCTTTATTATTATGCTTCTGAGATACCAGGAAATTCCAACAATGGCCACCATCCTGAATATTGAGAGTGCCACTTTCCCTGCTTTTCCTCCCCACTCCATCCCGAAAGCCATGCCGTTGTTCTCAAGGAAATGTATCATGAACCAGTTGCCCAGCATGGGTATCTCCTCGCCAATGACCATATGGGTCTTTATAAAGATCTTCAGTACCTGGTCAACTAGCAGGATTGAAAAAATCAGAAGCAGGGCTTTGTTTCTGGAGGACATCGGTTAACATTTAGGCCGCAAAAATAGCAAAAAAAATGCCAGTCACCTCAGTGATCTGCAGATTGATGCTCTATATGTCCGGCCGGAAAGATCCGGGGATTAGTAATACAGGAATCTCTTGATCTTGAGGGTAGCTGTCTTCTGGAAGGGCTCGGGCTGATAGACAACAAGCTGAAGCTGGCTATACCTGCTGACTTTCGAGTTTACGTACCTGCGAAGTTCTTCGAGGTATTCATCAATCATCACTTCGGCATGGTCGGTAAAGTCCTTCTTCATCTGCTGGTATTTGACCTGCAGCTCCTCGATATTGACATAGACCATTGCAACCAGTTTACCCTTCTGCTGCACCACCAGCGACTCAATCACATGACCGAAGTCGTTGATAACTGACTCGATCTCTTCAGGATAGATATTCTCGCCGCTTGACCCCACGATCATGTTCTTCAGTCGTCCCTTGAGGCTCAGGTAATTTCGCCCGTCAATGACGCCGAGGTCGCCCGTACGGAACCATCCGTCAGGTGTCAGCACTTCGGCTGACATGGCCGGCTCCTTGAAGTAACCCTTCATAACGTTGTCACCCTTTGCCCAAACTTCACCTTCTCCGGTAACAGGGTCGGGATTGTTGATCTTGAGTGTCACGCCCTCCATGGCAGGACCGGTGGATCCCAGACTGCATGACCCCACTTTGGTCCCTGCAAGCAGGGGAGACGTCTCCGTCAGTCCGTAGCCGATAGCATACGGAAAACCGGCATCGAGCAAAAACTGTTCTACCGTCGGGTTGAGTTTCGCTCCACCGATGCCGAAGAACCTGAGTCTGCCACCGAAGGTCTTGTATATCTTTTTGCCCGCAATCTTGTTGAGGAGCTTCCTGGCAGGGGTCTTGTGATAAAGGAACGAGACGACCTTGTTCTTGCTGAAGGTGGGCACAATCTTGTTGAAATATATCTTCTCCATTATCAGCGGAACCGTCAGCATTGTAGTAGGCCTCACCTGTTCCAGGGCCGGAAGAAGAACAGATGGCGTAGGGGCTTTCCTGAGATAATAGATTGCAGCTCCGTTGAAGAGCGGCAGTATCAGCCCAAGCGTCTGCTCATAGGTATGTGACAGTGGAAGTATGGAAAGAAAAACATCGGTATCCACAACATGCTGTATTGTCATCACCTTTGTTGCGGTGAAACATATGTTCTTGTGGGTGAGCATTACCCCCTTCGACTTTCCGGTGGTTCCGGAGGTATATATTATTACTGCCAGATCCTCTTCTGATACCCTGTACTCTCGCAGCGGTTTCAGTTCAGGATTAAACCCTTTTCCCCTGTCACCTGAGATGACCGTAAAATCATCTGCCGTGATAACTGTTTCCAGGTTTTCAGAGCTGAATCCCGCCATCTTCTGGTTGAGACTGGCGGATAAAAACAGAACTTTGGCGCCGGAATGGATCAATACGTTTGATATCTCTGCCGCAGAGAAATCGGGGAGGATTGGAACTGCAACCGCACCCATTGATGTTACTGCCAGGTAGGTGACTCCCCAGTTCGGCATGCTGCCGCTGAGAATGGCCACCTTATCGCCTGGCTGAACTGAATATTCTTCAAGCAGACGTATTACCGCGTCGGTTCTCTCCTTTAGCTGGTTATAATTAATAACCTCTTCCCCCACAAAACCCATTGCCTTGTTTTCTCCGTGCTTTCTAAAGCTCTCTCCTGCAAGGAATGGGATAGTCAGCATCTGATTGTTATCCATTTGGTTATTATTTAATTAGGGTGCAAAGGTACGCTTAAATTTATTTGTATGACATTGAACATCATAAATATCAGTGAGAAATATCACACTAAACGAAGATCTTGTTAATTAGTTTACTTTTGCGAATACCAAAAACACAATAAAATGGACATAATCCGGGTAACAAAGGAGTTTCGTTTTGAGATGGCTCATGCGCTGTGGAATTATGACGGTCCCTGCCGTAATGTCCACGGGCATTCCTACATTCTGTATGTCACCTATACCGGTGAACCGGTGAATGATCCTGAGAATTCACGTAACGGCATGGTGATTGACTTTGGCGATCTGAAGAAGATTGTCCGTGAGCATGTGGTTGACCGGTTTGACCATGCCCTGATGATATCTGCCTTTGCACCTGCGGAGTCGGTTGAAATCTACCGGAAGCATTTCGGTAATGTCATCGTCACACCCTACCAGCCAACATGCGAGAACATTGTGGCCGACATTGCATCTGTTTTAAGCGGCAGAACCCCCTCCGGTGTCCGGCTTCACAGCATAAAGCTATATGAAACTGCCACCGCTTTTGCCGAGTGGCATGCATCTGATAACCAATGACTGTGACTGAGAACGATAAGAGACTTTTTTTGCTTGATGCATATGCCCTGATCTTCAGGTCATATTATGCATTCATCAAGAACCCTAGGGTGACCACAAAGGGCATGAACACCTCTGCTGTGTTCGGATTTCTTCTCACCCTTGAAGATCTGCTTACAAGGCAAAAACCGACGCATATTGCCGTTGTATTTGACCCACCCGGTCCCACCTTCAGGCATGAGATGTATCCGGCCTACAAGGCAAATCGTGATGCCACACCCGAGGATATTAAGATAGCCGTTCCCTACATCAAGCGGCTGCTTGATGCCTATCGCATTCCAGTAATTGAGGTGCCGGGTTTTGAGGCCGATGATGTTATCGGTACCCTGGCGCGGAAAGCCGCTGAGGAGGGTTACACTGCTTTCATGATGACCCCTGACAAGGATTTCGCGCAGCTGGTGACCGACAGGGTGGTTATGTACAGGCCGGGACGTGGTGGCGGAGAGGCTGAGATCTGGGGAGAGAAGGAGATTTTGAGGGAGTACGGGGTTGCACCCGGAAACATCACCGATCTGCTCGGGCTGATGGGTGACTCGTCGGACAATATTCCCGGCGCCCCCGGAATAGGCCCAAAAACGGCCTGTAAGCTCATCAGTGAGCACGGAAGCATAGAGACCCTTCTTGCAAAGACATCAGAGCTGGCGGGCCGGCAGAAGGATATACTGGAACAAAACAGGGAGCAGATTCTGCTTTCAAAGCGGCTGGCGACAATTGAGCAGAATGTGCCGGTGGAATTCAGGCACACTGACCTTCATCGCCACGAGATGGACACTGATGCGCTCCGCCGTCTTTATGAGGAGCTCGAATTCCGCACGCTGGCATCACGACTTCCCTCCGCCGGCAGCCTGCCGCAAACATCCGCCTCGCAAGCCGGGGCATCCCCGCAAACATCCGCCTCGCCATCCGAAGCACCCCCGCCGGCATCTGCAACACCAGCCTTAGACCCGTCAGAACCGGAATTTTTTGCCCCTTTACGACAGCCTTCCACGGACACACAGGGTAACCTCTTCGGGGAAACCGCCGCATCTGACGGAGCCTCCCTGGCAACCATAAACAGCACCCCGCACGATTATTCAATTGCCGAAACGCGGGAGCAGTCGGAGGCGCTGGCCGCGACACTGGGAAGCCTCAGCGACTTCTGCTTTGACACCGAGACTACCTCACTTGATTCTCTGAACACCCAGCTGGTAGCCTTAGCCTTCTCCTGGGAGAAGGGGTCAGGCACACTCCTCTGGATCCCTCCTGACAGGAGCGTGGCTGATAATCTCCTCGAACCCTTAAGACCTGTCTTTGAGAACCAGTCAATCAGAAAAACCGGGCAGAACCTGAAGTTCGACATACAGGTACTTTCCTGCTACGGCATAACGGTGAAGGGTGCCCTGTTTGATACAATGATGGCCCACTACCTGCTGGAGCCTGACATGCGCCATAATATGGACCTTCTGGCCGCCAAATATCTCAGTTATGAACCCGTTCACATAGAGGAGCTTATAGGTGAGCGCGGACCCAGGCAGAGAAATATGCGGGACGTAGAGAAGGAGAAAGTTAAAGAGTATTCTGTCGAAGACGCTGACGTGACATGGCAGCTCAGGGAGATCTTCGGACCCCTGTTGAACGAACAGGGTCTCGAGAAACTTGCCGAAGAGATAGAGATGCCCCTGATAAGCGTGCTGGCAGCAATGGAGCGCGAGGGCATCATGATAGACGAGAGTGTCCTTAAAAACTATGCCGTCACCCTCCGCGAAACGATCTTAAGGCTTGAACAGGAGATATATACTCTTGCCGGGCAGGAATTCAACATCTCCTCGCCGAAACAGCTGGGCGACATACTGTTTGTCAGGCTCCGTCTCGACGACAAAGCACGGCTGACCAAGACCAGGCAATTCCGTACTGATGAGGAGGTGCTACAACGGCTCACCGGAAAGCACCCGGTCATAGATAAAGTGTTGGAATACAGGGGTCTGAAGAAGCTTCTGTCAACCTACGTGGAGGCTCTGCCGGCACTAATCGATCCCAGAACCGGAAGGATACACACTACTTACAACCAGGCGGTGGCCTCAACCGGCAGGCTCAGCTCCACCAACCCGAACCTGCAGAACATACCCGTACGTGACGCCGAGGGCCGCGAGATCCGCAAAGCCTTTATACCCGGCAAGGGCAGGATTTTCCTCAGCGCCGACTATTCGCAGATAGAGCTGCGGCTGATGGCACATCTGAGCGGTGACAGTGACATGATTGCCGACTTTCTCTCAGGACAGGATATCCATTCGGCGACTGCCTCCAAGATATTCGGTGTGCCGGTCAGCGAGGTCACCCGGGAGATGCGCTCAAGGGCCAAGACTGCCAATTTTGGTATCATTTACGGCATCTCGGCCTTTGGACTCTCTGAGAGGCTTAACATAGGCAGGAAAGAGGCAAAAGAGCTGATTGACGGATATTTCAACTCCTACCCGGGCGTGAAGAGATACATGGATGAGAGCATCAGCAAAGCGAGGGAATCAGGCTATGTCACAACAATGTTCGGCCGCAGGCGCTATCTTCCTGATATCCACTCGAGAAACCAGGTGGTAAGGGGCAACGCTGAACGCAACGCCATCAATGCTCCGCTTCAGGGTAGTGCCGCTGACATCATCAAGATAGCAATGGTCAGAATAGCTGACAGGATTGAGAAGGAGCTTCCCGGGGCGAAGATGATACTGCAGGTGCATGATGAACTTATCTTCGAGGTTGAGACTGACTCTCTGGAAAAGCTGAGGGAGATGGTTGTCAGGGAGATGAAGGGTGCGACGGACCTTAACGTGCCGCTGGAGGTTGATACCGGCACCGGAAACAACTGGCTGGAGGCGCATTGATCATGAGTTACAAAGTGAAGGTCCTCTATTTTGGGGCCGCCCGTGAGATAGCAGGCAGGTCTGACGAAGAGATCGAAGCCGACGGCACAGCAGCACTTCGCCGGGGAATACTCGAACGCTATCCGGCAATGATGGATATCACTTTCAGGATGGCGCTGAACAGGGTTTTACTCAGGGAAGATTCCATGCTGAAAGAGAATGATATTGTAGCAATACTTCCTCCTTTTGAGGGAGGATGACATCAATACTACTGAAAATGAAAAACAGGTATCTGGTCGGGGGGCCAATCACACCTCTGCTAATTTCCGAGCTGTTTACTCTTGGCAACGATGATGCCGGGGCAGGCGCCGTGTCGATATTTATCGGCAGGGTACGCGATGATGAGGTCAACGGCCGCAGAATAACCGCAATAGAATACTCCGCTTACAGTGACATGGCCGGGAATGAGGTTGATGAGATCGTTAAGACGGTAAAGGCTGCCTTCAGCGATGTGCGCAAGGTCATTATCGTTCACTCCACTGGTGTTGTAAAAGCCGGGGAGACATCACTGTTCATAATGGTTACCGCCGGTCACCGTGACCATGCAACGCGGGCATGCCGCCATACCCTCGAGATGGTCAAGGAGCGACTTCCTGTCTGGAAGAAGGAGATCTCCTGATCGCTGCGTTGCTGTAAGCAAACTTTAGCCCTTGTTTCAGCACGGTGTCTCCCCTGTTACCCTTAATCCTTCAGGCGCTTGAGCAGAGTTTATCTGCTGTCAACGGACTGCGGCGGGAGCCTTCAGCAGTGAATCTCTTCGTGCCCTGTCGCCTGCTATGTTCAATGCCTCTTTCACCTGTGTGTCACGTGAAAGCGAGTATTTGACCATTCCCGAATCATAAAAATATCGGCCAGCCAGCTCTGACTCCAGCAGTTCGGCCACATCATTACGGTATGCCGCCATGTCCTTCTCAAGGGTATGGCCGAGGCCTCCCTTAAGCTTCTCAATCATCTCCTTGTTCTCAGAGTAGAGTTCCTCTTCCCTGGCAGCCGTTACAAGGTCATCGAGGAGCGACTCGGAGTTAGTTCTGTAGGTGAAATTCTTCTCCTTGAGGAAGGCCGCAAAGCGTTCAATATCACTGTCCTTCAGCCTGAGACTGTCGAGCACTGGCGGATGGGGTGCAGACCAGTAATACTCTGTGGCAAAATCAAAGATCATGTTCTGGACATAGAGTTCGCTGGTGAACCGGTTGAGCATGTCCGAGGCCACGGTCACATCGGGAATAATACCTCCTCCATCCTTGACTTGTCTGCCGTTCCTGGTCGTAAATGTTTTTATGAGCGAATCGGGGATGTATCCCACGCTCCCGTCTTCATTGGGATGCGAGAAGTCGACTGCCTGGATGCACCGGCCGCTCGGGATGTAATATTTTGCTGTTGTGATCTTTACCTGCGCTTTGTAGCTCAGTGGCCGGGCCACCTGCACCAGGCCCTTGCCGAATGATCTTTCCCCGACGATAATTCCCCGGTCGAGGTCCTGCAGTGCGCCGGCCACTATCTCGGAGGCTGATGCCGATGCTCGGTTTATGAGCACAACCACAGGCATATCAGGTGCCACCGGGCTCCTGGAGGTTCGGAAGACGGCATCATACTGCCTTGCCCTCCCTTTTGTGCTTACAATCTCCTGTCCGGGCCTGACGAAGAGGTTCACTATCTCTACGGCCTCATTCACCAGGCCGCCGGGATTGCTTCTGAGGTCAAGTATGAGATCCTCGGCTCCCTGCTTATCCTTAAGGTCAATAAGCGCCGTCCTTACTTCAGCAATACAGTTCTGGGTAAAATTGGTGAAGCGGATATAGCCTGTATTGTCATCCACCATCCCGTAATAAGGGACAGCTGATATAGAAATCCTTTCTCTCTTAAGCTTCTTCGTCAGCACCTCTCCGTTGCGCCTGATAATTATCTCCGCCTCGGTGCCAGGTTCTCCCTTAAGCATGTCAGAAGCCTTGTCGGAGGAGACACCTTTAAGCGATATCCCGTCAATGCTGAGCATCATATCGCCCGGCCTGATCCCGTTTTTATCTGCGGGGAACCCCTCATAGACATTGGTCACCAGTATGTAATCACCTGATTTTCTGATCAGGGAACCGAATCCGCCATATTTGCCTGTGGTCATGAAGTCGAGATCCTCAGTCTCATCCTCAGGATAAAACGAAGTGTATGGGTCGAGGGTGGAGAGCATCCCGGCTATGCTCTTTTGCACCAGCTTTTCGGGATCGATCTCATCGACATAAAAGGCATTGAGCTCCCTGATCAGGGAGATATAAATGTCAAGGTTCTTTGTGAGCTTGAAATCCTTGTTCTCCTGGCCACCCATCAGGAATCCGAATGTCAGTATGGCCACGGTGAGCATTGCCGGTACAAGCAGTATCTTTTTTCTGTTTCCGATTCTCATTAAATGAAATTTTCGCAAAGTTAATATTTAAGACGTGTCAATCTTCCGATCACGTCATTTACAGCCTTCAGGGTCTCATCATAAGGCCTGATCACAGTATCACTCCATATAATTGCCAGCTCGAGACGTCTGCCGGTTCCTTCAATCACGCTTTCCAGTGGCTTTTTGCCGTTTCTCCACGCCTCTTTGATTCTTCTGCGGATAAGGTTACGGTCAACGGCTCTTTTGAAGTGTCTCTTGGGTACGGAGACAAGCAATCTCACGGAATGAAGAGTCTCATCTGCAGGCATCACCCTGTACACAATCCTGAGAGGAGGCAGGTTGAATCCGCGACCTCCGGAAAAGAGTTCACTGACGGCTTTGATACCGCAAAGTCTATCCCCCTTGGGGAATGAAGCATCTTTTTGTCTCATTTATAAAGAAAATGCACCGATCTGTCCGGACCTCAATGCTGGGAAGCGGACGGATTGATGCATTCGCTGTTATCGTTATCTCCGTCCGGATCTATTTGTTGTTCTTGTTGAAATCGCGAATGAAGCAGTCAAGGGCCATCGTCATTGAGGGAGCCTTGGGATTTGGAGCCTGTATGTCAAGCCGGTAGCCTTCGTTGGTCACGGCTTCAGCCGTCGTCGGACCGAAGGCGGCGATCTTGATCTCTCCCTGTGTGAATAGCGGGAAGTTCTCTTTGAGAGACTTTATTCCCGAAGGACTGTAGAAGACCAGGATGTCATAATCAAGCTCCTGCGATTCAAAGCCTCTGCTAATGGTACGGTACATCGTACCGACTGTAAACTTTATATTGTGCTTTAACAGCAGTTCGGGTATGTCAGTCTTGTGCGGCTCTGACAGGGGCACGAAGAAATTTTCCTCCTTGTGCTTTGCAATCACATCAATGAGGTCTTCAAAGATAGCCTTGCCGTGGAAGACTTTCCGCTTGCGGTATACGATGTACTTCTGCAGGTAAAATGCAACGTTCTCAGTGATGCAGAAATACTTCATCGTTTCGGGCACGGTAATGCGCATCTCGTCACAGATCCTGAAATAATGATCAATGGCTATTTTGGATGTAAAGATTACTGCGGAAAAATCGGGCAGATTGATCTTCTGCTGCCTGAAATCCTTGGCGGGTATACCCTCAACCTGAATAAACTGCCTGAAGTCGATTCTCAGATTGTATTTCTTAGCGAGCTCGAAATATGGTGATTTCGGATTGTTTGGCTCAGGCTGCGACACTAGTACCTTCCTTATCTTCAACGCCATAAGTTTTAAGTTCAACCTCCTCTTTTTACCCGGCCCGGTCAGAAGACACCGAGTATCTTCAGGATGACCAGTACGGGTAAGACTTCAAGGGCACAAAGGTACAAAATGTAATATAATATTGAAACATGCCGGTAGTTAAATATGGCAAGCAGTCTTAATGCTCTTATTATTAGGAATATAGCAGTTATTACAAGACCAGCCACAATGAATGGAAAGGTATTATCAAGCGGCGCAAAAAGGATGATTCCGTTAATTATGAACAAGATAATAGCATTTGCGAACCATGCGTTGTATACTACATTCATATACTCACGGAAGAGGCTTTTCCAGCCGGTCACCTCCGCTGCAATTATACATATCAGGTGTCTCAGCAGCAATGCAGCCAGACAAGACCCTATGAGCAGTGCCGCCAGCTTCACGGATCCTGATGGGTCCGTACGCCTGACCGATTCAGACAGCAGCAGGGCTACCGCAGCAAAAAGGCCCAAGTTCAGGACCGTGAAGATATTTCTCAGGAATGAAGGCCAGGCAAACACTTCAGAGGTTCCCGGAGGCGCCAGCTCCGGGCGTCTGCGGAAGCCGATGGAGGAGAGCCAGGATATAATGCTTTTCCTTCCGAATGATATCATTACTGTCATAACCAGCAGTGAGAGAGCAAGGATAATGAAGCTGAAGTCTGTGTTCATCTTCTCCTTCGGCAATGACTGGCCATCAATTCGTTCTACTCCGGTTATATAATCACTCCGCAGATCGCGCAGACTAATCTCTTTTCCGGGAAGATCAGGTTCAGAGGTATGCACAGGAATGATCCGGCCGATGCTGAATTCCTCCTTTGGTGCAGGTGATAAGAGAGTATCAGCAGCAACAACGCTTAAGGTATCGCCCGGCCCTGTAATCATGATTTTATTCTAAAAGTAGGCTGGATGGCCCGGGTACAGCTCGGTAAGAATATTGTTGGCCAGACGCGAGGCTCCTATCCTGAAGTACTCTGGTGAGAGCCATTTTTCACCTAGCATGTTCCTGACAATGAAATAATATACAAGCGCATCATCCGGGGCAACAATACCTCCTGCGGGTTTGAACCCTATCATGATGCCGGTCTCATTCCAGTAGTCACGTATGGCACGGCACATAACCCAGGCAGCTTCGGGGGTTGCCGACACCTGGCTCTTTCCCGTAGAGGTCTTAATGAAGTCAGCCCCCGACTCCATTGCCACCACTGATGCACGGTAAATGCTCCTTTCGTCTTTCAGCAGTCCCGTCTCGAGGATCACCTTCAGGGTGGCTTCGCCGGCAGCCTGTCTTACAGCCTTCAGTTCTTCAATAACGGTATCATAGTCACCCTCGAGAAATGTTCCCACGGGAATAACTATATCAATCTCATCTGCGCCCATCCTGACGGCCAGCTCCGTCTCCAGGATCTTGACCTCCAGAAATGTCTGAGAGGTTGGGAACGAGGCTGATACAACTGCCAGCTTTACCCCGGAATTGTTCAGCTGTTCGCGGGCAACGGTCACAAAGTTGGGGAAGACGCAGATCGCCGCAACATTTCTGATATCACTGAAACTGTAGCGGAATGAGGCAGCTCTCTCTGCAAAGCTCTGTATGGTACCTGCGCTGTCAGAGGTATTTAGGCTGGTGAGGTCAATAAACGAGAAGATATCCCTCAGCAGAGGAGCCCGCTCCACCGAGCCGGTCATCCGCCGTGCTTCGGTAATGCATTCTCCCATCTCCCCCGGGGAGTAGTCGTGATTTAACAGTTTCCTGTATAATTTGGTCATAATTAATGTTATGTAAAAACCAACAGGTATCCTTTGCCCGCCGGCAATCGCGGGTCAATTTAATTGTTTTTAATGAATCCCCCATGTTTCTATAAAACAATCAGCTTTTTTATAAAAATAAGTACATGGGGGTTCTCCCGCTTTGCGGGACAAGCTATCATTCCTCAGGAATCAATTTTTCTTATGATGAAACGCAAACAAAAATCCGGGTTAACTTATTTGCGCAGGCTTTTATTTCTTGCCAGCGAGGCAAAAATACCCGCAAAGCAGAGTATTGCGAAAATTATAAAGGCGCTCTTCATTGCACCCAGAAGCTCCGGGTAGTTGGTGGGATCGATCTTTGCCTGTCCCATGTAAATGGCAAGGAGCATGAGGGCTATTGCCATGCTGAAGGTCTGGCCCACGTTCCTCATTGTACCCAGCATGCCGGAGGCATTTCCAAGCTGCCGCTTTTCCACGGAACTCATGATGGCATTGGAGTTAGGCGACGAGAAGAGGGAGAATCCTGCTCCCATAATTACAAGCACTGCAATAATGAAGAGTACGGAGGTCTCTGCCGTCAGAAAGCAGAGCATGATCAGCCCCACCGATGTGATTGTCATTCCTATTGAGGCGAGAACGCCAGGGTTATGGGTGTCTGACAGCTTTCCTGCGGCCGGGGAGATGAGAGCCATTGTCACCGGCCAGGCCATGAGTACGAATCCCGCATCGCGGGGCCCCAGCTCTTTGATATACTGGAGGAAGAGGCTCAGAAAGAACCCGATAGCACTGGTGGCGGCATAATGGATCAGGGCCGCGAGGCTGGAAAAGGCAAAGACCCTGTTCTTTGAAATCAGGGTTATATCAAACAGGGGATGTACCGTCGTCTTCTCTCTCAGGATAAACAGGGGCACCAGCGCGAGTCCTGCAGTGGTTATGATCCATCCGGCGACCGATGGCAGCCTCGAGAACCCGTAAATCAGCGCCGCTATCGCCATTCCGTAGATCACCGCGCCGGACCAGTCAAAGCTTTCTCCTCTGGCTTCTGCCCATTCTCCCTTCATCTTCCTCCGTATCATGATCAGGCTGATGATGCCCATCGGGACAAGAAAAGCAAAGATGCTCCTCCAGCCCAGGTAACGCGTCAGAAGACCTCCCAGGAACGGCCCGGAGGCCAGTCCTGCATATACTGCCGTGACATTGATCCCCATTGCGCGTCCCCTCTCCCCGGCAGGAAAGACAGATGTCAGGATGGCCATATTGGTGCCGAACATCATTGCCCCGCCTGCTCCCTGCAGTATCCTGATGCCGATGAGCCATTTTATTCCGGGGGTGAATGTCAGCATGATCATCGTCAGAGTGAATATGATCAGGCCGGCAGTGAATATTTTCTTCCTTCCGAGGATATCTCCTGCCCTGCCTGCGGGGAGCAGCAGGATGGAGGTTGTGAGCATATAACTGCTCACTATCCAGTTCAGGGTTACGGCATTAAGACCCATCTCGTCCCCGATGGACGGGAGGGCGAGATTGATCGATGATCCCATGAACGGAGTCAGGAACGACGCGAAGGCGGTGACCGTCAGTACTGACCTTTTTAGCTCTTTATCAGTCATTCCCTGTTCCTGCTGTCTATCATGATCGTTACGGGGCCGTCGTTCACAAGCTCAACATCCATCATTGCCCCGAATACGCCGGTGCTTACGGTATGCCGGAGCAGCTCTTCCGTGCGGGCAATGAAATCCTCATACAGCGGTATCGCTTTCTCGGGCCTGGCGGCCCTGATGTATGACGGCCTGTTCCCTTTTTTGGTTGATGCGTGAAGGGTGAACTGACTGACGATCATAATGTCGTTTCCGGTCTCTGAGGCTGACAGGTTCATTACGCCGTTACTGTCGTCAAAAAGTCTCAGGTTCACCACCTTCGCTGCCAGCCAGGCGGTATCTTCACTGTCGTCTGCCTCCTCAACGCCGGCGAAGACAAGAAGACCCTTGCCTATTGATGAGTGCATCTCTCCGTCAATAGTCACCGAGGCTCTCTTTACTCTCTGTACAACTACCCTCATTTGGCTAATCAGTGTGCCAAAAGTAGTAATTAATAACTATTTTTACTGCCTTCCTGCCGCCCATGGATATCGTCACCTTAACAGCTATTGCCCTGGGGCTGTCGTTTGACAGCTTTGCCGTGTCACTCTCGTGCGGGGTCATAGAGTCCGGGATACGATTCCGGAATGCCATACGCTTTGCCATCATTCTTGCACTCTTCCAGGGCGGGCTGACCGTACTTGGGTTTTTTCTTGGTTCAACGGTCAGTCAGCACATTGAAAAATATGACCACTGGGTGGCTTTCGGGCTGCTTACAATTCTGGGCGCCAGGATGGTTATTGAGGGACTGAAGACGGCCGATAAAAGGGAAACAGTCGATTTCACGAGGTGGTCGGTACTGCTGACCATTGCGGTTGGAACCAGCATTGATGCCTTTGCCGTGGGCATCAGTTTTGCCTTCCTGAAGGTTCATATATGGCTTGCCGGGCTCCTGATCGGAACAGTTACCTTCCTTGCATCGATGACAGCCATCCGCATCGGGAAATCAGCAGGAAGCCGCCTTGGATCAAGAGTCGAGATCATCGGAGGTCTGATACTTGCATTAATAGGAGCAAGGATACTCATAGGACATCTCACCGCTGCAGCATGATACTTGCAGCAATAGGAGCAAGGATACTCACAGAACATCTTACTGCTGCAGCCTGATACTTGTAGCAATAGGAGCAAGGATACTCATAGGACATCTCACCGCTGCGGCCTGATAACCATCTAAAAGGGTATCATGTACCGTTCCCGTTTCCTGAAGACGGCCATTTCACGGTACCCTGCCTGTCTCAGGAGATCATAAGCTTCATCGAAATACTGTCCGATACGCTCCGGGAAATGAGCGTCGGAGTTAACGCATACAGGCACGCCGTGTTCGGCGAACAGGGCCAGGTATTTCCGGTCAGGGTAAAAATCGTTCAGAGGCTTGTTGCGGCCGTTTGTGTTCAGCTCGAGGGCGACGTCATGGATCTCAAGGGCGGATGCCATCATGCTGTACAGATGGGTTATGTCACCTTCCGGCATGTACCGGTGTATCCTCACCAGGTCGGGGTGACCGATGATATCAAAGAATCCTGAGGCTGCAGCCTCGCAGACGAGGTTGAAGTAGTTTTCGTAGATCTCGTCTATATCCCTCCCTATATAAAACTCCGGGCCGAGGTCAACCGTCTCTTCTCCCAGGTAATGGACTGACCCGATTATATAGTCAAAGGGGAAGGAGCTGATGAGCCTCTCCGTCTCCTTCTCCATTCCCGGCAGGTAATCGACCTCAATACCCATCCGCACGGCTATCTCCGGATGCTCTCTCCCCAGCCTCATGATATGTTCGGCATATTCAGGAAGCCTGTCATGATCCATGCACCACTTCAGGTGCTCACCGGCCGGATTCAGGTGATCGGAGAAGCCTATCTCGCGCAGGCCCCTTGCCACCGCAGCCTCTATGCATGCCTCCGGTCCCACCCGGCCGTCGCTGTAAGTGGTGTGTATATGATAATCAGTTCCGTAAACCATCCTCTTTTCCCTCATGAGCCGAAGTTTGTCAAAATTAAAAAAGGTGAACGAATATATCTGCAGATTGTTCTAAATTTGCATAATCCATGACTTTCGTGATACAACAACTGAAAAAAAAATGCAGCTGCCTCTCCTGTGAACTGAGAAACCTCGCCTTTTCCAGCCTGGAAGGAGAGGATCTGGAGCGCATATGCGCGGCCAGGGAAGAGATCTCCTACTCAAAGGGTGAGGTCATACACAGAGAGGGTGACAGGATACGCGATTTCAAATACCTGAAGAACGGGCTGGTGAAACTCTACAAGGTAACGGAGACCGGCGAGGAACAGATCATAACAATCACCAGGCCTTTCGAATTCGTCAGTAATACAAACGTCTTCTATGAGGAGAAATACAGGTATTCACTCTCGGCGCTTGAAGATTCCGTAGTTTGCTATATCAACATTGACCTCATAAAGGAGCTGATCATCAGGAATGGCAATTTTGCCCTTAACCTGATCACTGTTCTCTCAAGTACATCCGAAAACATTATTTCACTGGGCCTGGAAATACGCAAGAGGAACCTGGCGGGCCGGATAGCCTTTGTACTGCTTTATTTTTCAGGAGAGATCTATCACTCGAGGATATTTGACCTTCCTGTCTCCCGCAAGGAGATAGCCGACCTGATCAGCATGAGTTCAGCAAACGTCATACGCACCTTCTCGGAGTTCCGGCGTGACGGTATCATCAAAACCAACGGCCGTACCATAGAGATATCGGATATGAACAAGCTGGAGGTGATCTCCAAAAGAGGCTGATTGTGCCCGCAAAATCATTATCTTCATTTCGTTTTCCCTAAAAACTGCTCTCAGCATGAAAATCATCACTGCCATTCTGATCATTGCCGGATCTATGATTTCCGGCCTCCTTTTCCCGCAGGCACCCTCATCATCAGCCGGCAAACCGGACTCCTCGATTTATACAGTAGGCGGCGACAGGCACGGAATCAGTTACTTTCCCGCTGCAGAGCTTCCCGGGGTTGAATACGTGGCTGGCGAAAAGCTCACTTTTGACAGGTATCACTCGTTGAGTGTCATCTTTCACTGGATGAACAGGTGGGCAGAGGAGTATCCCGAAATTGTCTCCCTGTATGAGATTGGAAGGAGCTATGAGGGCAGGCCGGTGATGCAGATGACGCTTACAAGCGGCAGAAAGGGCCATGACACGGATAAACCTGCTGCTTTCTTTGAGGGGAACAGGCACAGCGGCGAGATCACAAGCGCTGAGTCGGTCCTCTGGCTTGCACAGCACCTGGTGGAAGGCTATGGCAGGGACTCGTCCGTCACCGGCCTTCTTGAC
>JBGSLG010000141.1:0-4545 GCA_041740815.1 Bacteroidales bacterium | reverse complement strand
GTGGATACTGACCCTGTCAGTGTTTATTACAGGCATGGGCGGTGGGGCAATAAACGGAGCCACCAATGCGGTTGTTTCTGACATCAGCACATCAGGCAAGGGAGCCGATCTGAGCCTCCTGGGCGTCTTCTTCGGGATAGGTGCCCTGGGCATGCCTCTGCTCCTGAGCCTGCTCAGGAAGTCGCTCGATTTTGAAGCTATTGTTGCTGCAACAGGATTTCTTGCGCTGGCAGCGTCGATTGTCTTCCTGATTGTCAGATTTCCGCCCGCAAAGCAGGCAGGGGGAATTGCTGTCGGACAGATAGGGTTGATGTTTAAAGACCTTACCCTGCTGTTGATTGCATTCTTTCTTTTTTTCCAGAGCGCCTTCGAGGGGCTGGTTAACAACTGGACAACCACCTACCTGATAGAGCGGTTAGCAGCGCCGCAAAGTGCAGCTCTGATGGGATTGTCGGCGTATGTTGCCGGGATGACTCTGGCAAGGCTGCTCATCGGGAGCCTGTTCAGAAATGTGCCGGTAAAGAGACTGCTCTACGTCTCATTTGTCATTACACTCGCATCGCTTGTACTGTTAAGGCTGAGCGGTTCAATGGTACCGGCAGCGATCGCATTATTCCTGCTTGGCACCGGCATCGCAGCCGGGTTTCCAACCATGCTGGGATTTGTCGGTGACAGATACTCTCACATGTCCGGCACCGCCTTCAGTTTTGTCCTGGTAATAGCCCTGCTGGGCAATATGCTTATCAATTATTCGATGGGGCTGGTGGCGGAAAACTTCGGGATAAAGCATCTGACCACTTTTATTTTTGCCGAACTGCTTATTCTTGTTTTCATAGCAACGACCATCTTCCCGAGGTTAAAACAAAACAGATAAACACATCATAAAACAAATAAAGATTATGCTTGCACAGGAGTGGCTGAAGAACGCAAGGGGCGTTATGTCCCGTATAGAAGAGACACAGATGGAAAATATCCGCAAAGCGGCTGAGGTGATGGCGGACACCATTGAATGCGGACGCTGGGTTCACACCTTCGGGTGCGGCCATGCAACCCTGCCCATTGAGGAGATGTACCCGAGGATAGGAGGTTTTGTGGGATTTCATCCTATGATTGAGATTCCCCTGAGTTTCTTCACGCACATCACCGGTGAAATGGGTGTGCACCAGTTTGTGTTCCTTGAAAGGGTTGAGGGATACGGTATTGAGATCATGAAGGGCTACACCTTCGATAAGCGTGATACAATGTGGCTCTTCTCCCACTCGGGTATCAACAACGTTAATATTGACGTAGCGCTTGAATCAAAAAGAAAGGGGATGAAGGTTGTGGTCTTCGGGTCAGCGGCTGCGGCCGAAGGGAAGAAGACCAGACACAGCTCGGGCAAGACAATTTTTGACATAGCCGACATAGTGGTTGATACCTGTGCACCCCTTGAGGATGCCTCCGTGAATCTGAAGAACCATTATGACAAAATCGGTCCGGTTTCCACTATGGCGTTTATCACATGTGTCTGGATGACCGTGACCACCGTGGCTGAGATCCTCGCCGACAGGGGTGTTAAGCTCTACATTCACCCGAGCCATAATGTACCCGGTGACGACACCGCCAGGGAGAGGCTTGACGAGGCTCTTGCAGAGTACAAGCGCAGGGTAGCCGGCGTCTGAAAAGTAACAGCACCATGAATTCACTTGAAAGAACTATCGGTTTTATTGAAGGAAGTTCTGTTGACCGCCTCCCCTTCCATCCGATCCTGATGCGGTTTGCTGCCCGGCATGGAGGGGTCAGGTACAGAGACTTCTGTCTCAGTGCCGCCAGCAAGTGTATGGCCAACATAATGTGTGCCAATGACTTCAGGTCTGACTGGGTCAACACGATGTCAGATGCCTATGCCGAGGCTGAAGCCTATGGCTCTCTGCTTTCCTATCCGGATGATGATCTTCCGATGGTGGTAAGTTATGCTGTTGAAGAGATCAGTGACATCGACCGGCTCAGGGTTTTGAAAACAGAGGATCACCCGCGCATGCGCGAGCGTCTGTCAGAGATCAGGGAATATTCATCGAAAGCCAAAGGGAAGTTATTCATTGCAGGATGGGTGGAAGGACCACTGGCCGAATACTGCGACATAAGGGACATCAATCTTGCAATGACCGATCTCTACGAGTACCCGGACAAGGTACACAAGGCCCTGGATATCATCACAGAGAGCGCCATTGACTTCATCACCCTCCAGGTCAGGGCGGGCGCCCACTGCATAGGTATAGGAGACTCCGTCTGTTCGCTCATCTCACCTGAGCTGTACATGGAATTCTGTTTTGAAAGGGAAAAGGCCCTTGCCGAACACATCCGTTCGCTTGGAGCATATTCCAAGATCCATATCTGCGGGAACATCTCGGCAATACTGCCTGATGTGATCAGAACCGGGGCCGATATAATTGATATTGATCACCGGACCGGACCGGTGAATGAAGCTGTGAAAATGCTTTCGGCACGCCAGGTCTTCTCAGGAAAAAGTGATCCGGTGTCTGTTATACAGGACGGTACTCAGGACATAATCCGGGAAAGTTCCCTCTCATTTTTCAGGGAGGCGGCAGGACGGGCAATTCTGTCAGCCGGCTGTGAGGTTACACCTGGAACCTCTGATGAAAACCTCCTGTTCTTCGGGAGTCTTTCAGACTGGCTTCCCGGTGAAGAGGGGAGAAACAAAAGATAACAGCATGAAAAAAGATGTGGCATTAGTTCTTTCAAGCGGAGGAGCCAGGGGGTTTGCCCATATCGGCGCCATCAGGGTTCTCGAACGTGCAGGGTACAGGATCACCTCTGTTGCCGGAACCTCCATGGGAGCCCTGGTAGGCGGCATCTATGCCTCCGGGTCACTGGATGAGTTCGAGAAGTGGGTGAACTCACTCGATGTACTGGAGGTGCTGAAGCTTACTGATGTGACAATCAGCGGCAACGGCTTTGTCAAGGGGAAAAAGGTGATTGAGAGGATGAAGGAGATCGTTCCGGCAAGAAGAATAGAGGAGCTCAACATACCCTACAGTGCCGTTGCCACGGATTTTATCAGGGGTATCGAGAAAGTCTTCACCGAGGGCAGCCTGTTTGATGCCATACGTGCCTCGATATCAATACCTACAGTCTTTCAACCCTTTAAGACAGGGGACGATTATTTTGTCGACGGGGGGCTTGTCAACCCCATCCCCATCAACAGGGTGAAACGTCATAAAGGTGACCTGCTTGCAGTTGTGGATGTCAATGCCGATATACCCTATGAGAAACCTCATACCGAAGAAGAGGTGAGTGAGGAGGAAGACAACAAGTACCTCAGGAAGATAAAGAAAATCTATTACAGGAGTGACAAGCACATTCCCAAAAACAAAAAGGACGACATCGGCCTGTTCAATCTAAACACCCGGAGCATAAGCATTATGCTGAACCAGATTGGCGCCCTGACTCTGAAAAATCACCACATTGACATAATGGTTCATGTTTCAAGAAATTCATTCGGAATATACGACTTCTACAAGGCAGAAGATATAATCAGGGAAGGTGAAAGAGCAACGATGGCGGCACTGGGCCTGATGGATTGAAAAAGCGATTGCGAGTCGTCAGATTTCGCCAGCACAGCTTGCAGATTTTCAGTAAAATCATTACCTTTACTTGTTGATCTAAACAAATTTAATGATGAAAAATTCTACCCTTATTATCCCCCTCGCAATACTTATGGCAACAACCGCACTGAATGCGCAGAAGCCTATTAAAGTACTCGAGGACAGTATTCCGATCGGTAACTATCTTTATCCCGGGTTCAATGTTACGATTCCTGAAGCCAATTTTGACAATACGCTAAAGAACTGGGTGAAGCTGCAGGAGTCAGGGACAAAGTCAAAAGTACAGACCGAAAACGGAGAGATGACAATCTTCGGGGCAATCATCAAGCAGGTATCCCCTTCCCCGGTCAATATTTACAGCCGCTTGCTGAATGAAGACACTCTTAGCAGGCTGCTGGTTACAATTGAACTCAAAAAGGACCTGTATATTGAGCCTGCCTCAGGCGATATCCAGCTTACGGCCGCCAGGGATTACCTGAAGGATTTTGCCAAGTCGCAGTACATGGATGTTATCAAGGAACAGCTCGCTGCCGAGGAGAAGATTCTCCGTGACATGAACAAGGAGCTCGGAGGCTTGGAGAACAGTAAGTCGCGCACACAGAAGACAGCCAGGAATAAAAGGAATGTGGTTAATGATGAGCAGGATAAGCTTCTTGTCAAACACAATGAACTGAGCATGCTTTCAAACGAGATCATCTACAAGAACAACGAGATGATGGCCATGCCGGTTGGTGCAGGAAGAGATGCCATGTCGGCCCAGATAAAGGAGCTCGAAAAGAGACGCAAGAAACTGCAGAGAGAGATCAGCAAGGGTGAGAGCAAGATCAACAAGGCCAGATCAGACATCAACCAGGCAGATAACTCCATACCGAGGAATGAGCAGGAACAGGGGAACGTGAGAGCCAGGATTGATGAGCAGCAGCTTGTGGTTCAGTCGTAT
>JBGSLG010000140.1:0-3217 GCA_041740815.1 Bacteroidales bacterium | reverse complement strand
GTCTATTACTGGCAGGATGAGGGCATTGAGGCCAGAACAAGGGGCGGAATTTCAATTCCGGCATTCTATTCATTGAAAGCCTCAATTGATCCGGTCATTACAGCCTCAAGGCTTTATAAGAGACAGGTGAACAGCATCTACGGTCGCCTTGGACTGGCATACAAGAGTATTGCCTTCGTGGAGGCGACCCTGCGTAATGACTGGGTTTCAACACTCCCCGAATCAACCCGGTCATATACATATCCATCCGTGTCAGCGAGCTTCATATTGTCTGAGGTGCTACCGGAGATCGACTGGTTGTCAATGTGGAAACTTCGCGGTTCATGGGTAACGGTTAAGACTCCCGCTGACGTCTACCAGATTAACTCAGTCTTTTCCATTACTAATAATGCATGGGGTACTCTGAGCTCAGCAACCTTCCCGACAACCATCAGGGGAACTGATGTTCTTCCTGAGTCAGCCTCGACATTTGAGATCGGTACGGTAGCCAACTTATATAGCAATAGGGTCTCCGTTGACCTGACATACTATTCAAAACGTATGTTCGACTTCCTCAAGTCAACAGGTATTAGCCCTACTTCAGGTTATAACTCACGCTATATTAACATCGATGAAGAGATAACCCGTCGCGGCGTGGAGGTGACACTCAACGGCACACCTGTCAAGACAAACGACTGGCTGTGGGATGTCTCTCTGAACTGGTCAAAATATGCCCGGTATTACACCCAACTTGACTCTCTCTATTCGGCAGACAAACCCTGGGTTGTCGTCGGAGCAAGGGCTGATGCATATGTGCTGCGCGATTATCTGAAAGATCCGGAAGGCAATATAATTCATAATGCCAGCGGAGTGCCTCTATACTCATCATATGACTCCAAATTCGGCAATTCGGATCCCGATTGGATCTGGGGCCTGAGTTCGATGCTGAAGTATAAAGACTTCTCATTCTCTGTTTCCGTTGACGGACGTGTCGGCGGTCTTGCCCAGACAATTACAGAGATGTACATGTGGCGCTCGGGTAACCATCCCCTGTCTGTTGTTCCCGAAAGATACCTTGACGCAACTATTGCCGGATCAAAAAATTACATAGGTGAAGGAGTTAAGATCGTGGAAGGAACCGTTACCTATGATACCTACGGTAACATCACCAGCGACACCAGGGTCTTTGCGGTAAATGATGTGGCTACAACATATAAGAGCTATATCGAGGCTTATCATAAAGGCACAGCATGGGGAGGATCACCCTCTACCGTCGATCTGTATGATGCCACCTTCTTCAAGATCAGGGAGATCGCTTTCACCTATACGCTGCCAGGAGAACTTGCATCAAAGATCAAGGCAAGGGAAGTAGCAGTCTCTGCAGTCGGACAGAATGTTTTCCTCTGGGCAAAACAGTTCAAGTATTCCGATCCTGACGGCGGTTCTGAGAACTTCCTCGACCCCTCTCTGCGTTACCTGGGACTGAATCTGAAAATCGGATTCTGATAAGAAGTGAGAGCCGAAATGAAAACATAAATAACTGAAGAGAAGATGAAAAAGACAATATACAAAGCAGGTGCAGTTGCGATCCTTATGCTGATCCTTTTTACAGGATGCAGCAAATTCGAGGATATAAATACCAACCCTGATGCAATCACCCAGGCCAGCTCATCAATGATTGCCACCAGTGTAATCCTGGCCAATATTAAGTTCAACGGAAGGGATGCTCACGCGTACCTTCAGCCTAATGCTCTTTCCAAGTATCTTGGTTTTGCCAACCAGAGCATAATGCCAACCCAGTACAACAAGATTGAAAATACCGGGTTCGGCCAAATGACAATGCTCCCGAACATCGATAAGATGGTTGAATATGCAGAAGGATCCGTGATGGAGAGCTCCTACAAGGGTTTAGCCAAATTCTCACGTGCATGGATGTTCTTCAATACTACAATTCAGGTGGGTGATATCCCCTACAGCGAGACAAACGGTGGGATGAATGGAGAATACCGCCCTGCGTATGACAACCAGGAAGATGTCTTCATTGGCATCCTGAACGAACTGGAGGAGGCTGATGCGTTTTTTGCCCAGGGAGTGACCTTCGCTGGCGATCCCACACCCTACAACGGGGACCCGAATAAATGGAGGAGAGCTTCGAATGCCTTTGCGCTGAAGGTGCTTATGACGCTGAGCAAGAAGGCTGATGTGGCATCGCTGAATGTCAAGGGCCGTTTTGCTGCCATTGTAGCCGACGGTTTTCTTCTTGAACCGGCCACGGGTTTCCTGGGACTGAACTACTCTGCCACCAACATGCACCCGTTGTCAGGTACCAATGACCTCTTCACCGGCAGGACAGATATCAGCTCCTTGCTGATCGACAACCTGAAGCTTCTCGGTGACCGCAGACTGTTTTATATGGCCGATCCGGCAGCAGCCCAGATTCTTGGAGGATTAACCCAGTCTGACTGGGAGGCTTATGTGGGCGCTGATGTGTCTATGAGTTATGATGACCTTACAGCACAACACCTCCTTGGCAACTTTTCGCTGATTAATTCGAGATACCTATGGTTGCCAGCAAGCGAGCCCAGGATGATGATGACCTATGCAGAGCAGCAGCTGATCCTTGCCGAGGCGCGTATCCTTGGCTGGATTACCACCGGCACAGCACAGGAATACTATGAGTCGGGCGTTAAGTCTGCACTGGCAGCGTATGTCTCAATGAACAGCACCTACGCCCACGGAATGGCTATAAACCAGGCCTATATAGACGGCTATTTCACAGGCGAGGCGGCATTCAAGGCCACAACTGAAGATCAGTTAAAGCAGATATGGATGCAGCGGTATATTCTGAATTTCATGCAGAACTCCGAATCAAGCTACTACGAGTACCGTCGTAATAACTACCCGCCGTTCCCGATCAACCCGCTGACAAACCTCAATGAGAATAATCCGAATGGCATGCCGATGAGGTGGCTCTATCCATCTTCGGAAACAAATTATAACCGTGAAAACCTTATAGATGCGCTAAATTCACAGTATGAAGGTTATGACGAGGTTAACAAGCTAATGTGGCTTTTAAAATAGATCAGGGTTAGATTAGTGGTTCCGTTGGCAGACGGACAGGTTTGAGTAAAAGGGTGTCCCCAGGAGAACGGTGGACACCCTTTTCTGTGTTATAGTAATTGTGTCTCATTCAAAGTAAACCCCGACCTCTGTTTTCTTACTCTTGATGAAACGGCCT
>JBGSLG010000139.1:0-13173 GCA_041740815.1 Bacteroidales bacterium | reverse complement strand
TGCGAATACTGCGGGCGCATCCTCGTTGATGACGAGATCGTGAAGGAGCAATAAACTTACAACCGTTTTTTTTCCTATACAGAGACGTTGCACGCAACGTCTCTTTGCGTTTTCGTATCTTTGCTTTGTTGATATACAATCTGTATAATGAATGATTTCAAGAGTCAGATAAGTGAGGGTATTCCCGACAGGCTTCCCGAACCGCAACCATATGACACAACGGTCAACCATGCACCACGCCGGCGTGATCTGCTTACCACGGAGGAGAAGAAGCTCGCCCTGCGCAATGCCCTGAGGTATTTCCCACCTCAGCTGCATGGGGTGCTTGCCCCTGAGTTTGCTGCCGAACTGCGTGACCGCGGCCGCATTTATATGTACCGTTACCGGCCCTCGTATGAGATGAAGGCCAGGCCATTCAGCGACTATCCTCACAGATCGGTTCAGGCGGCCTCCATCATGCTTATGATCACAAACAACCTCGATCCGGCGGTGGCCCAGCACCCACATGAGCTGATCACCTACGGCGGCAATGGCGCCGTCTTCCAGAACTGGGCACAATACCGGCTCACGATGAAATACCTGTCGGAGATGACCGATGAGCAGACTCTTGTTGTCTATTCTGGCCATCCGCTCGGCCTCTTTCCATCGCACCGGGAAGCACCGCGCGTTGTGGTCACCAACGGTATGGTGATACCCAACTATTCATCACAGGATGACTGGGAGAGGTTCAATGCCCTCGGAGTATCACAGTACGGGCAGATGACGGCAGGTTCCTATATGTATATCGGCCCTCAGGGGATCGTTCATGGTACCACCATTACTCTCCTGAATGCCTCCCGTCGCCTCGGACCGGTCGATGACAGCTCAAGGAAGAGCAGGCTCTTCATCTCTTCCGGCCTCGGAGGCATGTCAGGTGCCCAGCCCAAAGCAGGTAATATTGCAGGTGTAGTATCGGTCATAGCAGAGGTCAACCCCAGGGCAATCACCACCCGGTATGCACAGGGGTGGGTTGATGAGGTTCATGAGGACCTCGCCGTGCTGGCTGACCGGGTACAGAGGGCCTGTGCCGACGGCGAGGCGGTCTCGCTGGCCTATCACGGCAATATCGTTAACCTGTGGGAGCGGTTCGCCGAGGAGGGGCTATGGGCCGACCTGGGGTCTGACCAGACCTCGCTTCACAACCCTTGGGCAGGAGGCTATTATCCTGCAGGGATCACCTTTGATGAGGCCAACACACTGATGACAGATGATCCGGAAAAGTTCCGCATGATGGTGCAGGCTTCGCTGCGCCGCCAGGTGGAGGCTATAAACCTGCACACCGCGCACGGTACATACTTCTTCGATTACGGCAACGCCTTCCTGCTTGAGGCATCACGCGCCGGCGCTGATATCTCAGATGGCACAGGCGGTTTCCGGTATCCTTCCTATGTTGAAGATATAATGGGACCTCTCTGCTTTGACTATGGCTTCGGTCCCTTCAGATGGGTATGCTGCTCCGGTGACCCTGCCGATCTTGCAAAGACGGATGCCATTGCTGCGACGACGCTGGAACGGCTGATGAAGGATTCGCCTGACGATATCAGGCAGCAGATGTCGGATAATATTCACTGGATCCGTGAGGCAGCCCGCAACAGGCTGGTGGTCGGCTCGCAGGCCCGCATCCTGTATGCCGATGCACGCGGCAGGGCGATGATTGCCGAAGCCTTCAACGATGCCGTCGCCGCCGGTGACATCAGCGGTCCTGTAGTCATTGGCCGTGATCATCACGACGTCTCCGGCACTGACTCCCCATACAGGGAGACATCAAATATCCGCGACGGTTCGCGCTTCACGGCTGACATGGCAGTGCAGAATGTGATCGGCGATGCCTTTCGCGGCGCCACCTGGGTCTCGCTGCATAACGGCGGCGGCGTGGGCTGGGGCGAGGTCATAAACGGAGGTTTCGGGATGGTGCTCGACGGCACCCCGGAGGCAACACGCCGGCTCAGGTCAATGCTCCTGTGGGATGTAAACAACGGTATTGCACGCCGCAGCTGGGCACGGAACGATGGAGCCATATCGGCAATAACACGGGAGATGGAACGCACGCCGGGACTGGTTGTTACCATGCCCTTCCTGGCTGACGACGGGTTGGTGGATTCTATGTTCTGATCAGTCCACAGTCAGCAGTCTTCAGTCAGCAGTCATATTTGACCGCAAGACCGCAGGACCGCAAGACCGCAGGACTTTTAGACCTTCAGACTTTATCCGGGATGAGATCGGCCAGGAGGCAAACAGCCATGGCCACGATACCCTCACCGCGGCCGGTGAAACCCATCTTCTCCGTGGTGGTCGCCTTGACGGAGACTGCATCAGGAGATATATTTGCAATGGAGGCCATTGTGGTGCGCATGGCCGCCATGTAGGGAGCCAGCTTCGGCAGCTCGAGACAGACGGTGCTGTCAATGTTCACAATGCGGTAACCCCTCTCAGAGACCATCTCCACAGTACGTTTAAGAAGGATTTTGCTGTCGATGCCCCTGAATTCATCTGAGGTGTCAGGGAAATAGGTTCCAATATCACTCAGTCCGGCAGCACCAAGCAGTGCATCGCAGATGGCGTGGATGAGAACGTCGCCGTCGGAGTGCGCAACACATCCCTTCATTGAATTTACGCGCACACCGCCGAGCCACAGTTCACGACCCTCCTCAAGGCGGTGAAAGTCGATGCCCTGTCCTATCCTCTGGTGCAGCGTCATATATTATTACTTCTGGCTGAGACTGCGGAGGGAGTCAAACTCGAAGCCCAGTGAGAATCTCAGCGTACGTGCCAGCGGGTTGTTCTGCGTAATCGGCACAAGGTATGAGAAGTCGAGAGTGATTACATTCAGCCTGAACCCTGCTCCAACAGTAAAATATTTCTTGTTTCCCTTCATCTGGGCCTCGTTGAAGAAGCCTGTCCTCAGTGCAAACTGCTGGTTATACAGGTACTCGATGCCGATTGACTGTGTGAACTCCTTCATCTCCTCACTGAAGCCACCAGGGGCGTCATAGAAAGACTGGAAGATTGCCACCGGAACAGATACGTTCGGATCCTTGCCGGCGACTATGATTCTGTCTTCTCCGATACCCTCATAGGTAGGGGGAGTAGGCACAAGCATCTTGTTCAGCTCGAAGGTAAAGGCAATCGCATTGTACTTGTCGAGGTCGACCGAAAAGGTTGTTCCGATACGCATGTTCATCGGAATGAAATCCGGGTCAACATCGGAGGTATAACTCATTTTTGAACCGATGTTTGAAAAGTTAAAGCCTGCCGAGATATTTCCTTCTCTTGAGCCCAGCTTGAGGTCAGTTGTATAATATGCTGAAACATCAGCTGCATAGGCGGTACCTGATTTTGTCTCGGTACTGCCTACATACTGGCCGCCGGTTATATTTGAGTAGATGAACCGCAGAGCAACCGCCCCGGACCAATGTTCGGAGAAGAGACGCGAGTAAGCGGCATCAATTGAGAATTCATTCGGGTTATGAGTATTCTGGTAGTTGCCAAAATCATCCGTGAACTGAATTTCTCCCAGCGATGAATACATCAGGCTGGCGGCAATCACCTGCCTGCTGTCGATCCGGTAATAACCGGTCAGGTAGGCCAGGTTGATGTCGGGAACAAGGGCTCTCAGCCAGGGTGAGTATGACATTCCGAACCCGCCGTTGCCGTCTATGAATGCATATTTGGCAGGGTTCCAGTGCATGCTGTAAAGGTCGGGTAATGTAGAAACACCGGCATCGCCAAGGGCTCCGGCACGTGAATCAGGCGCAATTGTAAGAAACGGCACCACTGTCTGGATGACATTGTAAGGTTCATCCTCCTGTGCGGAGACCGGTATAAATGAGGCAAAAAACAGAAATATTAACCCAACTATCAGTGCATTGTTTTTCATTTTTATTCAGATTCAAGTTTGTGCAAATATAGAACTAAAAAAAAGGTGAGTTATTGTGTCGTTTTACAAAATGATAATACGTCCTGCCGATGAGCACTTTTCGCCCCCGGCTGTCACTGCTTCGGCACGCCACAGATAGAGGCCCCGTGCCAGTCGTCCGCCGTTCTCGTCACAACCGTCCCAGGGGATGTCAGGGAGGGCATATCCGGTGCCGGTTGTCTGTTCACGGATCACCCTCACCGCACTGCCGTCACTGCTGAAAATTGTGATAGTAATTTCCATCTCCGTGTCAGGCCTGTTATGCCCCGCGGTGAATTTCGTTCCTGCGGTTACCGGATTGGGAAACGCCAGCAGGTTCGAGAGCATGAACCGGCCGTCTGTTTCAACCACGAACCTGAGTGTTGCCACAGAGGGGTTGTTCAGGTTATCCCAGGCTCTCATGGAGACCGTATGTTCACCCTTTTCGGCCATGAGCAGAGGGTATGAGAGGCTGCCCGAGGTATGCACACCGATATCTGCCCTGAAGAGGCCGTTCAGTACCACTGCACCGGCCATGTCCTCATCAAGCCAGGCGATGATGTCATGGCCTATCCCGGCACCGGTGGCATTTATCCCGGAGTCATCGCTGATGAGAGCCAGCAATGAGGGTGTGCTGTCGGTGACACCGCCTTCATTGAAGAGGGTGTCGTTCATGAACAGCCTGATGACCGGACCTTCGGTGTCATCCATGTTGATGTCGGAAAAACCTCCTACAGTGATATCCTTGAAAATACCGTTTACGTCCGATGTTCCGTCGTGTGCATAGTAGCTCACAGCCCCTTTGCCTATCGAATAGTTTATATCGAGGGGCACAATGAACGAGAAGCTGAACCTGCCATTCGTGACAGCAGTGGTGCCCCTGAAGATCACATTGCCGTTTACCGGGAAGGTCATGGTGGAACCACCGTCGTTGGCCAGTGTGCTTGTCTGGCTTTTCTTGTCAAATACCGTTGGCTCCACCGTGCCGTTGAAACCGGTCATCAGGTTACCGTTGCTGTCCTCAATATGTCCGCTGAGGGTTATGAGTGACAGGGCTTTGAGGGTGTCGGTTACAAACTCCACTGAGATTCTGTTTATGCTGTCGGTGACCACCTGGCCACTGACGGGCCATGCCAGTCTGAGTGCGGGGTCACCCAGCAGCAGGAAGTTGCGCTTGTTCATTCCCGTTCCTGAGCTCACCTTTGCCTGCCTGATGATGTCGCCAAGCCTCATGGACCGTCCGTCAGCAGCGGTTCTGAAGGCATAATCATATATGTTGCGGTTAAGTGTGTAGTTCGGGGCGGAATAGACCACCCGGGTAGTGCTCATCAGGGCAATACCTCCTCCGTCAGGATTCAGGAGCACCATCTCTCCGGCAGAGGTCCTGGGCGAAATGACACCCGTTGCCTGGTTGATTTCGACATCGTCAAACCTTGAAAACTCGCAGGTGGCGGTGATAAAAAGAGGCAGCATGCTGCCGTTATTCCACGAGTTGATGTTGTCTGTACGGATGACTCTCTCATGGGCAAGGCCTGACTCATTGCCGTGACCCACATAGTTCATTATCAGGCATCCGGCCTCCATGCGGTCATCAATTGCCCTGACCGCATCAGGATAGGAGTTGCCTGTAACCGTAGCCACCTGGCGGTAGGCATCGAGATATATCTTCTCCGTCGCCAGCGGAGGGGCTGCTACCGCGGCAGCGGAAGCCAGTCCTTCGGCGTCAAACATATGCAGGTTGCCGTCCTCATCGTCAGCAACAAGACAGAGCACGTTTCTCCAAGATCCCATGGAGGAGGATTGAAGGTACGATCTGATCTTTTTCAGCATCACGCCTGCCGAGGCGGTGTCAGCCACAGGCAGCCTGCCGATACCTATATCCAGGAACCCGTCTGCCTCACCCTCGCCTTCATCGAGAAGACCATAGAAATCATCAGAGGTGAAGGAGAGGACTCCGACGTGAGAATTGACTGACTGCCAGGTAGGTATAAAGGAGCTGTTCATGGGAGGCGGGGTCTTGTTCTCGTATGAGCCGTCGCCGAAGAGCAGGAGGTATCTCAGTGGAGAGCCGCCTTCCAGTCCTTTGTCACGTATCATTTTTACAAAATTCCTTATGGCTGCAGCATCGGGGATGCCCCCGGAGAATTCGTTGTAAACCTGTTCCGGGGTGACAAACATTGATGTGGTGCCATCGTCTGCCTCGTGCAGGGCGGCGAGCTTTGAGGCATAGTCCGCAAACAGCGGGTGTGTTACAATAATTATGTCAGCCGGGGCAAACGCATGAAGGTTCTGATTTGGCACTGCCACCGCTGTCCGCGCGGGCACCCGGGCATGTGCATCGGTGAATGCAACGAACTTCCTGAGAGAATCCGTTGCAGCGGTGAAGAGACTGTTGCCTGATAAGGCTGAGCTCCTGATCACCCGGGGTGCACACGGGTCAGTCACATCCCAGACCTTAAGTGACGGTGATCCTTCCACGGTAAACCGCGTGATGTGGGAAGCGCCAACCGTCCGGCTGTCACTGATAAAGAGCTGTCTGTTCCGATAGATCAGCGAAGCCCTCGCAAAGAAGTCGGCGTAATCAATATAGCCTGTTGCTGCAAGATTGCCGTTGTTTAAGAATGTCACGCTGAATTCCGGTGCCACCGAGGCCGGAAGGCATGAATCAGTGGTGACCGTTATGTCCGCAAAAATTCCGTTAAGGTCGGCCATGTTTACCGGCGCTACGCTGATTGTCTTCAGCTCGTCGGTTCCCTGCCGGAGTGTGAATGAGGTGCCGGTGTCTGACCTCCCCAGCACCCTTACAACACACCGTATTCTCTCTGAAAGGATAAGATCGGTAAATCCCTGGCTTATAACAGTCCGTATTCCCGGCACAAGCTGCTGGTACCACTCTCTTCCCGATCTTATCAGGCTTACCTCCTCGCGTTCATGTCTGAGTGCCACATCGGTGGCGGCGGAGACGTGGGTGTGAGGCAGTGCGGGAGCAGACTCTTCCGCCATCTGCGGCGATCCCGCCGGCTCAGAGGTGATGAAGTACCAGGCTGTGTCAGAGTAGGAGTGCCTGAGATACTCCTGCTTCCCGGTTGCCACGTCCTGTTTCCATCTGTGGGTGCCTTCTGCATAAAAGAGGATGTAATCACCGTCGTTGAAGATGCCATCACTGCCTTTCTCAGTCCTGACGGCAATCTTCCTCAGGTCATCAGGCGCGCTCCCGTCATTATAGAACGAGAGTTGCCCGGTGTTGTTCCCGTAAACGGTGGCCGTAGCGGGATCGGTGATCCCCATCCCCCTGAGGCCTGAGTAGTCAAGCCTGTAGATGCCCGCTTCGGTAACGGCAATCTTCATCCACTTCCCCTTACTGAGAACCGATGAAGGCGCGTAACCCTGCGATCCGGCGGGGAGAGCCGTCAGAAGGGCAATGGCCGTAACGAACAGGCTTTTAATACTCATCGTCGCAAAGATAGTGAAGTAGGTTATCTTTGCTCGCGGAATGATGCTTATGATATAAAATATTCAAGGTCCGGGATCGTTGATATAACGGAACAGAACCATGAGGCTCAGGTACGCAACACTAATACCCGCTTTGCTTTTATGCGCAGTGACCCTGAAAGGTCAGGATACATGGTATGGATCCATGTCAGGCATGCATATGATGTATAATCCGGCCTGGGCCGGGGCAACCGGGGCGCCAGTGCTTAACATCTCCGCCTATTCATTTCTCCCCGGCAACGGCTTCGCCCTGAAGTCGGTATATGCTTCGTACGACGGTTATTTCAAGGGCCTGCACGGTGGAGCAGGCGTATGGCTCGCTGATGATATGCTGGGCGAGGTAATGAACGACCTCAGGGCCGGTGCCTGCTATGCCTATCACTTCAGGGCCGGCAGGAACCTTTATGTTAATGCAGGACTGACGGCCTCACTGGTCAGCCGGGGAATACGGACAGGGGCAATCATACTTCCCGAAGACATTGATCCTTTCAGAGGCATTACCGGTGGCTCTTCCGGATACACATCCCCTTCGGCCTACACAGGGTTTGACCTGGGTACGGGCGTCTCCTTCTCAACGGGTCCGTGGTACGGCGGTCTATCGGTCATGCATCTCACACAGCCTTCGCTGAGCGATGACAACCAGGAACAAAACAGGCTGAAACGACTCTATACCCTGAACACGGGGAGCTCCTTCGACTTAGGCAGCAGCGGGTTCACCCTCAATCCGTCAGCCGCGGTTCTGCTTCAGGATAAGAATATTACAGTTTATTTAGGAACTGAGGGGATATGGAGAGGAATTATTTCAGGTCTATCCCTGTGGCATGCTGCGAAAGGGTTTACCGTTGCAGCAACGGCTATCGGATGGGATGCAGACCCGGTAAAGATCATAATATCATATAATTACATCCTGTCAGGCGGTGATGTCTCATTTAAAGGGACAGCAATTGTGAAGGCCGGGCTTTCGTTTAGTTTCAATAATGTTGAAAAAAGTAGGGTTGCGCATATAATAAAGTTACCCGTTTTGTAGTTATTTTGGTGCAGAGTTTTCTTATGGACAAACTTTATACAATAAAAAATTAATCAAGTAAACCTTATCTGGCTATGTATAAACTCAGAGCTTTACCGGTTTTTGTAGTTGTTGCTCTCTTCCTTTTTTCCTGCAAGGGAGGGAAGCAGGAAAATGTATCTCCGACGACCGGCTGGGGATACAGGGATCCCAGGTCGAGTGATGTCAATGATCTCGGCTATCCGATCGGGGAGGCATCAGAACAGATCACCGGACCCAATCTTGTCCTCATTGAAGGAGGAACATTCACGATGGGAAGGGTTGAGCAGGATGTGATGTTCGACTGGAACAACACCCCGCGCAGGGTTACGGTTTCTTCATTCTATATGGATGAGACTGAGATCTCGAACCTCGATTACCGTGAATACCTGTACTGGCTGAGAAGGGTCTACAGCGATTATCCCGAGGTGCACCGCCGTGCTCTTCCTGACACGCTGGTTTGGAGAAGTCCTCTGGCCTTCAACGAGCCCTATGTACAGTATTACTTCAGGCACCCCTCATATAATACATATCCTGTAGTGGGCGTCAGCTGGCTGCAGGCCAATGACTATTGCGTATGGCGTACTGACAGGGTCAACGAGCAGATTCTTCTCGAGGGCAAGTGGCAGGATGCCAACGTGGAACAGTCCGGAGCCAACAACTTCAACACCGAGTCATACCTGGCCGGACAGTTTGAAGGTGTACCCGGGCAAAGGGTTGACGAGCTGCACCCGCGCGTTCGCCAGGAGGATGGGATCCTTCTGCCGCGTTACCGTCTCCCGACGGAAGCCGAGTGGGAGTTTGCCGCTTATGGCCTCAGGGGTAACACCTTTGAGGAGAGGATTTATGAGAGATCAATATACCCTTGGGACGGACACAACGTCCGCAATGCGGCTCCCAAGTACAGGGGCGAGTTCATGGCCAACTTCGTCCGCGGACGCGGTGACATGATGGGCGTTGCAGGTAACCTTAACGACGCCGGTAGTATAACTGTTGATGTAAGGTCTTACTGGCCCAATGATTACGGCCTTTATTGCATGGCAGGAAACGTCAACGAATGGGTACAGGATGTCTACCGTCCGCTCTCATCTGAAGATGTTGACATGTTCAACCCGTTCAGGGGTAACGTCTTCACCGACCTCAGGCGTGATGCCAACGGCCAGGTGGTTGAGAAGGACAGGCTGGGAAGACTCCAGATAGATACAGTCAAGCCAGAGGATGTGGCCAACAGGTACAACTATCAGAAGTCGGATTACAGGAACTACCTCGACGGAGACGTTATATCAAGCATCTCCTCAAGCCTCGAGTGGTCAGGCAATGCCGATCTGCCCCAGACGGAGAGGATGTATGCACAGAATGAGATCGACAATGATTATGTCACCCTCATCAATGACAAAGCCAGGGTGATAAAAGGCGGTTCATGGAAGGACAGGGCTTACTGGCTCAATCCCTCAACCCGCCGCTACCTCGATCAGGAAGCATCACGCGATGACCTCGGATTCAGGTGCGCAATGATCAGGGTCGGCAGTCCCGCAGGATTATAATAAACTACATATTAATATGAAACGGGGCCTCATTATCGAAAGTAATGGGGCTTCTTTTTGAGATACTATGGATACAGCACGGTTATATGAGCTTTACCGCCGCTCGGCAGGTGTGACGACAGACTCGAGATCGGTCAGGGAGGGCGAGATCTTTTTTGCACTCAGGGGCCCCACCCATGACGGCAACACGCATGCCGCGGCAGCGGTAGCCTCCGGGGCACTGGCAGCCGTTGTTGATGATCCTGCACTCACCGGGGAGAAGCTGATTTATGTCGACGATGTCCTTGCAGCCCTTACATCACTCGCTGCCGCTCACCGCCGCAGTCTTAAGGTGCCTGTCATAGCCATCACCGGCACCAACGGCAAGACCACCACAAGGGAGCTTGTCACTGCTGTCCTTTCACGCAAAGCGAAGGTACACAGCACGGCCGGCAACCTCAATAATCATATAGGTGTGCCTCTGACCCTCCTTGGCGCTCCCGATGACGCCGGGTTCCTGGTTGTGGAGATGGGTGCCAACCACATGGGTGAGATAGCATCGCTCTGCGAGACGGCAATGCCGACTCACGGTATCATAACCAATATCGGCACTGCCCATATAGAGGGATTCGGGTCGGCTGAGAATGTCAGGTCAGCCAAGTCGGAGCTCTACCAGTGGCTTGGCAGGAGCGGGGGGACTGCTATCTACAATGATGAAAACACGGTTTTAACCGACCTGGTGCAGCTTGTCGGTACGCATGTTCCCTATTCAAATCCGGAGGGTCACCGCCTTCGTGCATTTCCGGCGAAAGCGGAGGGTATGTACCTTAATGTCAGCGCAGTTGTTGACGGGCGAGAGCATACATTTACAACATCCCTGTTCGGCGCGCACAATCTTGACAATGTGAGGGCTGCAATGGCGACAGGACTTCTTTTTGATGTTCCCGTCGGTGACATTGCAGAGGCTATATCCGCCTACATGCCCGCGAATAACCGTTCCCAGGTGGTTGACACCGGCAGGAACACAGTGATACGTGATTCTTACAACGCCAATCCGTCAAGCATGGAGAAGGCTATTTCTTCTTTCGCGGAACTGCGGTCGAAAAAAAAGATGGTAATACTTGGCGATATGCTCGAGCTGGGAAGCGAGAGCCATGCAGGACATGCATCAGTGTTAAGTCAGCTGAAGGGTCTTGGAACAGTCGAGGCCCTGATCATAGGGCCCCGCTTCCGCGAGGCGGCAGGCGGTCTTTTTCCGGGACGGTTGTTTGCCTCCACAGAGGAGGCCGCAGAGTGGCTGAGGTCAGAGAAGCCTTCGGGATATACAATCCTGGTTAAAGGTTCGCGCGGGATGGCGCTTGAAAAGGTCTATCCCTTACTCTGATCTGCCCGTCAGGGTGATTGAGAGGATCTCGGGCCTGGTGCCTATCCGCATCCGCGGACCCCAGATACCAAAGCCGGATGAGACTATTACTTGAGTGTTCCCGAACATTTTTGACCCGTGACTCAGTTCGAACATTTTATTGGTGATAAGTGTCAGCGGCCACATCTGCCCGTTATGGGTATGGCCTGACAGCTGCAGGTCTACGGCTGTGCCGGCAAGGGCAGAAAGCTCATAGGGCTGGTGGTCGAGCAGAATGACAGGGGCAGAAGCATCTGTCTGCGCAAGCAGGCTGTCGAGCGAGGCGCGCCCGGAGCCCGAACCCTGCATTGCTGTTCTGTCGGTTCGTCCCACTATCTGCACTCCGTTGCCGAGCCTGATTACCTCATCGGAAAGAACCCTGATGCCTTTGCTTTCGATATAGGGGATAGACTTTTTGAGGTCACCCATGAACTCGTGGTTACCGGTAATTGCATACTGGCCGTATGGCAACGCCGGGAGGGTGAGATGGGAGAGGAGGTCGTCACGCAGAACCGGACCGATGCTTCCGTCTATCAGGTCACCGAGAAACAGAACCATCTCAGGCTCCTCACGGCTGATCATCTTCGAGAGGTGCCTCATGCTCCGCTTGCGTATGATGCTCCCGAGGTGTATGTCTGAGACGGCTACAATATTCATTGAGTCTTTTCCGCTGGCAAATCTCTTGTCAGTGTCAATACTGTAGTGCTTTGTCACTGGATTCACGGCGTTAATGAATCCTGTGATGATTAGCACCACTGTGGTTACGGTTACTCCGGCGAAGAGCCAGAGCCTCATTTTCGGGATGGAGGCATCATTAATAAGATGAAACGGTTTCTGAAGCAGATACAGAATATCTGCCGTCAGCCATATCAGGAATCCGTAAAGCATGAAGCCCATCCAGAAGCCGCCGATGACGTTTAGAATGTCTGACAGCAGATTAGTATAACTGTGTTCCATGAATTTTCCTGCTATGAATGTGGAGGCAAGTACCAGGAAAACGACAGTGTACCAGGTGGTTGAGAATCCTTCGCCGGAGAGGGCCCGGTGCCCTTTGAACCATAGATAAAAGTTGGTAAGGAAATAGACTGTGAAGACTATTACAAAGAAGATTGCCATCTGCTGTTTTCTGTTTAGTGCCACCTTAAGTCGGAAAATTTCTTTCTTCCGCGTATATAATACTCAAAAAGGAGGGATTTGTTCAGCATGGTATGCGGAGTGTGGTACATTTCCGGGTGAGGAGTCATTGCGCGGAACGTTTTAATAGCGGTGTGCTGCCTGCGGAAATGATGATGCGCTCTCACCACTGCTGCTGCTGCTGCGCGACCCTCGCGAAAAAGCAGCATCACTGCTGCCAGACCGTCAAGAAGCTGCCTTGTAAAGATAGTCCTGCGAAGATGCCCGGAAGGCAGGTTTTTAGCCATCATTATCAGGCTGTTGCGGAAGTTATAGTAGATTTTTGCGGGTGATCCGTAGCCCAGTGTACCGCCACCGACATGCCAGACAACGGCATGCGGCACATAGCAAATAATGAATCCGGCGTTCTGCATCCTCCAGCAGAGATCGATCTCCTCCATGTGCACAAAGAACGAATCATCAAACCCGTCGCACTGGTCAAAGGCCGAGGCCCTGACAGCCATGCATGATCCTGAAGCCCAGAATATCTCACGGGTATCGTCGTACTGGCCATGGTCATCTTCCACGGTATCAAAAATACGGCCGCGGCAGAAGGGGTAGCCGAACCTGTCAATATAACCCCCGGCTGCTCCGGCGTACTCAA
>JBGSLG010000138.1:0-2897 GCA_041740815.1 Bacteroidales bacterium | reverse complement strand
GAACAAAACCCCTGTCAGCCAGATACCATATATTAAAAGATTCAACAGGTCCGGGCGTGTCGCAGCCCGTGAAATTCCACCGCTCAAGGCACCTGCAGTCGTCAGCGTCTGAATCTCAGGCACGGCAACCACATACCTCACTGTGAGCAAGGGAAGTAATATTGAAGAAAGGATTCCGGCAACAAGATAGATCCTGTTCAACTGGAAGAACCTCTCATTCTGAAGGAATACAGCATATATCAGCCCAAATCCGGTTATCCAGATTGCAGACTTAAGCAGGTAGAAACCAATAGCTTCCATTATTATTATTTTTTACGAGCCGATAATTCCTCCCTGGTCTCCGTCATCAGTACATCCAGTTCCGCAACAGAAAGATCCTTTTCCCGTGCAAAAAATGATGCCATTGCGGGGAATGAATTGTCAAAATAGCTTTCAAGCAAGCCGAAAAGCTGAGTTTTTGAATACTCATCCCGTGAAACAACCGGGAAATAAAGATGGACGTTCCCATAGGACTTGTGATCAACAAATCCCTTCTTCTCAAGTATTCTAACCACAGTCGATACAGTGTTTCTGACAGGCTTCGGGTCATCAAACCGATCTCGTATATCTTTCACGAGACCCTCCCCCAGATCCCATAAGATCTGCATCACCTGCTCTTCCGCCCTTGTAAGTTGCATTATTTTCATAATGATAAAATTTACTTGTAAATATTAATAGCCTGTCCCGCAGAACGGGGAAACACCAATGTTCCGTAAATTATGCCTTTTGTACTTTCATAAACACAGGTGCTTCATTTTACTTTTGTCAATCCTTCAATGCAAATATATGACTATTTTCTTAGTCATGCAACTATTTTTGCAAATTTTTTGACTATTTTTTTAGTCTGATTATTATGATATTGATTAATAGCAATATACGAGTCAATGAATTGGCTCGAACATGGTTTCATCCGGAATGGATTGTATCCGTGTCGGGTAAAAAACCTGCGGTCAGACCAGCGATACGGGGTTAATAGACCATCTACACCGCAAATAAGCAGAAGTCAACCTTCTGCACCGGATTAACCAGGCAGAAACAAAGTCTGAAACCATGCTAATCCACGAAGGAGTACGTAGTATTCTCAATGATATCAGCGAACCGCTCCTTTACTGAGTCCTGATTTCTCTGACTTACCTGTTTCAGCAGCGATGCCAGCTCCCTGGCGTCATCCTTCATCTGACCCGCCAGGCGCTTTCTTCCTTTTTCAATCGTCGAGACCTGCTTCTTCAGGGAGGCGATCTCATCCTTGTTCAGTTTCGAATTTAATTTCAGCTCTTCTATCTTACGTTCAATGGAGTCAAGCTGGTTGCGGAGGTTTTCATCCTCGGTTAAAAGCTTCGATACACGAGGATTCCATTCATTTATGGTTCTAACCAGCTCTGTCATCTCATTACGGTACCAGTAAAGCATATCGGCTGCATATGACATATAAGGGGTTGTAGCCTGGCTGATCTCTTTTATCCCGACGTTGAATTCCACTAACCTCTCTCCTGCTGAAGGGTCTGTTTCAGATGAACCTATCATCTGCCCGGTGGAGGAGTAAGCCTTGCTGAGGTTGCGGACCCTGGCAGCCATTTCGGCCTCAATTTTCTTTATAATCTTCTGTCCCCCGTCAGCCATGATCTCCTTCGACTGCTGGTAGTTCTTCCGGTATATATCGAGCTTTTTCTTCAGGGCCATGATATCTGCGCTGAACGTTCTTGTATCGGCATTTTTCTTGTCTCTTAGTTCATTCTCAACCATGGACATCTGGTCCCTTACCTTATTGATGTCAGCAACAAGTGTCCTCACCTGGTTATCCCATTCAGAAATATTGACTTCAAGTGTTCTGAACTCCGTCTCATTGAACCTGATCAGTTCCGCTAGCGGGGCTACATAATTAAGCGCTTCCAGGGTGACGCTCGTGCTCTCAGCAGGAGGAAGACCGGATTCAGCCAGGTCAACTGGCTCCTCTGCCTGAACTTCAGCTGAAGGAGTTACTTCCTCCGCTACTTCCTCAAATACCTCCTCCTCTGGCTCCTCAACTACCTCCTCTGCTAACTCTTCCGACACCTCTTCCGATATTTCTTCCGCTTCCTCTTCAGGTATTTCTTCCGCTACCTTCTCCACCTCCTCAGTCGGTCCGGCCTTATAAGTGACAGATCCCGCCGCCGCATATGCTGAAGCCTCCTTCATCACATCAAGTACCGCAGATGAGACACCCTGCCCGGCCATTGTTTTAAGGCCCTCATCACTGAGATCGAAGTTCAATTCAGAGCTCTTAATCATGTCAATAATTACCTTATCAGAAAGGTTTGCCTTAGTCATGTTTATGACTGAATTATTTGTCAGTGGTTCAGGGGTTTGTGCGTGCACCACTGCCGTCACAATCACACAGACCAGCGAAAGGATAATACTTTTTTTCATTTGCCTTTTATATTACATATCTGTTTATCGCGCGATTCAGGACCTGATCACTCATGACAGGGGGCTTATATAGCATATATCTCTATGCAGCAGTGAATTTAATATATTACCTGCGGACTTTTTGTGGTTTTTTTACTTTTTTTGTATAGGATTATTTCGGACATCATAAATAATGGCCAATCAGGACTTAAGGTCAGAGCTGTATACAAATCGCACAAGGAGCTTGTGTCACTGCTCAGGAAGGGTACCCCCGATGAATTCCGGGAGGGAATGCGAAGACACCTGGAAAACCACTTTGTCAGGATACTGGCTGAGCCATCGGGTCAGGATGCCAGCAAATAGAAAAAATCTATAACAGCAAAGAAAACCAGCTGGACTGCAAACAACGGCATTGCCTTCCGGTTTAAGGGCTCCTCACCCCAGGCTCTCACCAACGAATGAAAGAGGGCAGA
>JBGSLG010000137.1:0-13789 GCA_041740815.1 Bacteroidales bacterium | reverse complement strand
CCGACATACATATCGCTTGCAGAAACCATTACGTTCCTTTCGAACGATTTCATGGCTGCCTTATAATCTTTTTCGTTGAATTTGGAAATGGCATCATTCAGCAATGAGTTGCCAAGCAGTGCATAAGCATTATCCCTGATGATGGTGTTCTTTAACTTGGGATCAATCTGAATGGCTTTCTCAAAATTATTAAATGCTTCCATCAGAATATCAGGGTATAGCTCCATGAATTTTGGGTCGCCCGAATCATACGCAGCCTGAGCTAACTTGCCCTTTACGTAATAGGTCTTTGCCAGTCCCATTGATTTCGGGTTTATGATGGCTTCTTCGATGGCTACCTTGGCCTTATCAAATGCACCTTCCCTGATGAATGTTTCTGCAGCGGTAATTTTTCCCTTCTGCGCCGTAGCAGCTATCGAGATTATTACTGCCATAAGTAAGAGTGTGATCTTCTTCATGTCTAGATAATTTGCTTTTAAACTTTCTTCAAAAATAAAACTTTAGTCTCTATTCTTCAAATAATTTGCCAAATTACTCAGCAGCTTCCTCCGTTGGCTCCGTATTTTCTGCATCTCCTACGCTATCTTCCTCACTGACATCTACATAGGCCACTGATGCAATTGAGTCATTTTCTTTGATATTTATCAGTCTGACGCCTTGAGTGGCTCTTCCCATAACCCTGAGACTGCTCACGGGTATCCTCAGGATATTACCTGCCTGGGTAATTATCATGAGATCATTCTGGTCAGTGACATCTTTCAGAGCAATGAGTTTTCCGGTTTTATCGGTCACATTTATGGTCTTCACTCCTTTTCCTCCGCGGTTGGTGATACGGTAATCGGCTATTGCTGATCTCTTGCCGTAACCGTTTTCGGAAACAACCAGTACATCCTCCGATTCATGAAGTACGGTTATCATACCGATCACCATGTCGTCGTTGCCTGTGAGTGTTATACCCCTTACTCCTGAAGCGGTCCTTCCCATCGGCCTGACGGTCGACTCCTTGAACCTGACTGCACGGCCTGATCTGACTGCAAGCATGATCTCATGCTGGCCGTTTGTCATCCTGGCTTCAAGCAGCTCATCTCCCTCCCTCACCGTGATGGCATTGACGCCGTTGGCCCTGGGACGTGAATAAGCTTCGAGGGAGGTCTTCTTAATGATCCCCTTACGGGTACAGAGAACTATGTAGTTATTGTTTATATATTCCTCATCATCAAGGCTCTTGACGTTAATGAAGGCCATGACGCTGTCATTTGACTCTATATTAATAAGGTTCTGAATTGCCCTTCCCTTGCTCGTTCTGGTTCCCTCCGGCAGGTCGTAGACCTTCTGCCAGTAACATTTACCGTTCCGGGTGAAGAAGAGCATTGTGTTATGCATGGTGGCAACATACAGATGCTCAATGAAATCCTCCTCGCGGGTGTTGCTGCCTTTGAATCCTGTCCCTCCCCTGTTCTGGCGGCGGAATTCAGTCAGTGGCGTGCGTTTGATGTAGCCCATATGAGAGATTGTAATCACCATCTCATCGTCGGCGTAGAAGTCTTCAGGATTAAATTCACCTGCAGCCGGGATGATCTCCGTCCGGCGCTTGTCGCCGAACTTCTCCCTCACCTCAATGAGCTCATCCTTGATTATCTGCATCTGCAGAGCTTCATCGGAAAGAATCTTGTTCAGGTGCTCTATCAGTTTCAGTATCTCCTCGTACTCAGCCCTAAGCTTGTCTTGCTCCAGTCCTGTCAGCTGCCTCAGGCGCATCTCGACGATGGCGCGCGATTGCAGGTCGGACAGTCCGAAACGCTCTATGAGGCGTTCCCGTGCTACATCGGCATTGGGTGACGACCTGATGATGGCTATTACCTCATCGATGTTATCACTTGCAATAATCAGACCCTCAAGGATATGAGCCCTTTTTTCGGCCTGGTCAAGATCAAACTTCGCCCTGCGGATGATGATTTCATGCCTGTGCTTCACGAAATTGTCAATGATCTCCTTCAGTGCGAGAGTCTTGGGGCGTCCCTTGACAAGCGCTATGTTATTGACATTGAATGCAGTCTGGAGCTGCGAGTGCTTGTAAAGATGGTTCAGAATGATGTTGGCAGGCATCTCTTTCTTCAGGATAATGACCACCCTCATACCGTTCCTGTCAGACTCATCATTAATATATGATATGCCTTCAAGCTTCTTCTCATTGATCAGGTCGGCGATCTTTTTTATCATCTCCGCCTTGTTTACCATATAGGGTATCTCGGAAACAACGATGCACTCCCTTCCGGAGTGAGTGATCTCCACCTCTGTCCTTGCTCTTACAACAATTCGTCCCCTGCCCGTCTCAAAGGCTTCCTTTATTCCCAGTTCGCCGTAGATGATGCCTCCGGTGGGGAAGTCGGGACCTTTGATATGCTGCATCAGCTCATCAACGGTAATCTCGGGGTTGTCTATATATGCGATGATGGCATTGACCGACTCCGTCAGGTTATGCGGCGGCATGTTGGTGGCCATACCCACGGCAATACCCGAGGCCCCGTTGACAAGCAGGTTGGGGATCCTTGTGGGAAGCACCGTCGGCTCCTTCAGCGTATCGTCAAAATTGGGCTGGAAATCAACTGTTTCCTTCTCAATATCCGAAAGTGTCTCTTCAGCTATCCTCTTCAGTTTTGCCTCTGTGTATCGCATTGCGGCGGGACTGTCTCCGTCAATTGACCCGAAGTTACCCTGCCCGTCAACGAGCGGATAACGCAATGACCATTCCTGGGCCATGCGAACCATAGCGTCATACACCGATGAATCACCGTGAGGATGATATTTACCAAGCACCTCCCCTACTATCCTTGCAGATTTTTTATAAGACCTGTTCGAGAGCACTCCAAGCTCTGACATACCGAAGAGAACCCTCCTGTGAACAGGCTTCAGCCCATCCCTGACGTCGGGTAATGCCCTTGACACAATGACTGACATCGAATAATCGATGTAAGCCGACTTCATCTCCTCCTCGATATTAACTTTTATTATTTTTGATTGATCTGACATATCAGACTGATATTTAATATGTTAAGTTTATGATTATCTTTACGTAAATTGTTGCCCGAAAATAATGAAAAGCTCCCATTTTTCCGCCTTTTTAGCTGTCTATTTTTTAACATAGGGTGTTAAAAATTGGGCACAATTATTGCCTAGTTATATTTACATAAGAATTAACTTTGAAAACGGGCACTTTGTGTATTTCTGTCAGTCTTTCTGACACAATAGCATGAAGCCCACAAATAAAATATGATGGACGCACATTTCTCACAGAGAATAAACGATATTCTTGGTTACAGCAAGGAGGAGGCCATAAGGCTTGGCAACAGCCATATAAGTCCTGAGCATCTCTTCCTGGGCATCCTGCGCGAGGGCGAGGGTGTGGCGGTGGATATACTTTTAAATAACGGGGTCGACCTGCTCATGCTAAAAGGATCGATTGAAAAAAGCATCAAGGCCGACAAGCCCATCGCTATGGCTGACAATGATATACTCCCCCTGCTCAAGAGCACAGAGCGTGTTCTGAGGCTTGTTCATATCGAAGCCAAGGCCCTGAAAACGAAGGTGATTGATACAGAGCACCTGCTCATGGCCATACTACGCGATGAGAGCAACCTGGTGACCAGGTTCCTGACGGAACTTGACATAGACTACTCCCTTGTCAAAAAGGCAGTAGAGGCTGGCAACCCCGCCTCTCAGGCAGACTACCCGCGTGATGAGGACGACGAAAGCATGTTCTCCGCACCTGGACAGGGCAAGCAGCCGCAGGGCGGACAGCAGGCACAGCGCAGCTCCTCGGAGACACCCGTGCTTGACAACTTCGGGATCGACCTGACCAAGGCTGCCGAGGAAGGCCGTCTTGACCCGGTTGTAGGCCGCGAACGTGAGATAGAACGTCTGGCCCAGATACTCTCCAGACGCAAGAAGAACAATCCCGTCCTCATCGGCGAACCCGGCGTGGGTAAATCCGCTATCGCTGAAGGACTGGCACTGAGGATCACCAAGAGGAATGTCTCGAGGGTGCTCTTCAACAAGCGGGTAGTGGCACTTGACCTGGCCTCCATCGTGGCCGGCACCAAGTACCGCGGACAGTTCGAGGAGAGGATGAAGGCCATACTGAATGAGCTGGCCAAGAATGACAATATCATTCTATTCATTGACGAGATCCACACCATCGTGGGTGCCGGCGGTGCCAGCGGCTCACTCGATGCCGCCAACATGCTAAAGCCTGCCCTGGCACGAGGCGAGATACAGTGCATCGGCGCAACCACCCTCAACGAGTACCGTCAGCATATTGAGAAGGACGGCGCACTGGAACGCAGATTCCAGAAGGTGCTTGTTGACCCGACTACAATCGAGGAGACGCTTGAAATACTGAATAATATAAAAGACCGTTACGAGGATCATCATAATGTCACCTATACACCTGACGCTATCGAGGCATGCGTCAGACTGACGAACAGGTACATAAGCGACAGGAACCTGCCCGACAAGGCTATTGATGCGCTTGATGAGTCAGGCTCGAGGGTACATATATCCAATATAATCGTCCCTGAGAAGATTCTCACTCTTGAGAAACAGCTTGAGGATACCAAGAAGGAGAAGGGCAGCGCCGTCAAGAACCAGAACTATGAGCGTGCCGCCAGCTTCCGTGATAAGGAGCGGGATATACTCGACCTCATCGAGGCTGAGAAGAAGCGCTGGGAGAAGGAACTTGCGATGAACCGCGAGACCGTCGACGCCGAAAAGGTGGCGGAGGTGGTGGCCATGATGACCGGCGTGCCGGTGCAGAGGATCGCACAGACCGAGGGAACGAGGCTGCTGCAGATGGGCGAGGAACTGAAGGGAAGCATCGTCGGCCAGGATGAGGCCATTGCCAAGATAGTCAAATCGATACAGCGTAACAGGGCCGGACTGAAGGATCCCAACAAGCCGATAGGCACGTTTATCTTCCTCGGTCCTACCGGCGTGGGCAAAACACAGCTCGCCAAGGTGCTGGCAAAATTCCTGTTTGACACAACCGATAACCTCATAAGGGTTGACATGAGCGAGTATATGGAGAAGTTCTCCGTCTCGCGCCTTGTGGGAGCGCCTCCCGGATATGTCGGTTATGAGGAGGGCGGACAGCTCACAGAGAAAGTGCGCCGCAAGCCCTACTCAGTGGTACTGCTCGACGAGATTGAGAAGGCACACCCTGATGTGTTCCACATACTGCTGCAGGTACTTGACGAAGGTCAGCTCACCGACAGCCTCGGGCGCAGGGTCGACTTCCGCAATACAATCGTGATAATGACGTCAAACATAGGAACCAGGCAGCTCTCGGAGTTTGGCACCGGCGTAGGGTTTGAAACAACCGCAAAGCGAACCACACGTGACGATCAGACAAAGAGCATTCTGCAGAAAGCATTGCAGAAGACCTTCGCCCCGGAGTTCCTGAACAGGATTGACGACGTGGTCATGTTCAACCACCTGAGCAGGGAGGATATAGACAAGATCATCGATATTGAGCTTAAAGGACTGTATGAGCGTATTGAAGCACTCGGTTACAAGATGAAGCTCAGCGCCCCGGCGCGCGACTTCATGGCTGACCGCGGATTTGACGTTCAGTACGGAGCGCGGCCGCTCAAGCGCGCCATCCAGAAGTATCTTGAGGATCCCCTTGCCGAGGTGATCATCAAGGCGGCAGTAACCGAGGGATCGACAATCAGCGTAGGCTATGCCAAGGGCAAGGAGGAACTTAACTTTAAGGTTGGTAACAAGAAGGATATGGAAGAGCCGGCAGCGGAGGAAAGCACTGACTAGACAGGCAGTAGGCAATAGGCAGTAGGCAGTAGTGGTATTTTCGATTTCAGATTTCCGATTGTCGATTTAATCGCAAATCGCAAATCGCAAATTTCTCAGACTAATTCAGCATACAAATCGAATTCGGTGGACCCGGTTATCTTCACATCAACGAAGGTGCCGGGTTCAATCTTTTTACGGGAGGTGATGAGTATCTCCTGGTCCACCTCGGGTGAGTCATACTGGCTCCGTCCGATATGGAAGAGTCCCTCCTTCCGGTCGATGATGACCTTCATAACCGTGCCGGACAGCTCGGCATTCTTCTCTGCCGAGATTCCCTGCTGCAACTCCATTATCTGCGCCACCCTCTTCTCCTTGGTCTTTTCCGGGATGTCATCACTGTAATTGATGAATCCGTGGGTGTTCTCCTCATGTGAATAACGGAAGGCACCAAGGCGGTCGAACCTCTGCTCCACTATGAAGCTGAGCAGCTCACGGAACTCCTTCTCCGTCTCTCCCGGGTGGCCAGCTATAACCGTGGTTCGCACTGCGGCATCAGGAACCATGCGGCGAATATCGTCGAGAAGCCGGCGTGTTTCGGAACTGTCATGCTCGCGACGCATTTTTCTGAGCACCGTGTCAGATATATGCTGCACGGGAATGTCAATATACCTGCAGATCTTCGGGTCAGCCTGCATCATCTCGAGTATCTCATAGGGGAATCCGGTGGGATAGAGATAGTGTAGCCGTATCCATCCAAGTTCGCTGATGTCTGACAGTCTCCTGACAAGCTCGGGAAGCATCTGCCTGCCGTAAATGTCAGTGCCGTAAAGGGTCAGATCCTGCGCTATGAGGATCAGTTCCTTCACCCCCTTCGATGCCAGGAACCTGGCTTCGGTTACCAGCTCTTCCATGGGGACTGATGTATATCTGCCCCTGATGTCGGGTATAGCACAGAATGCACAGGTGCGGTCACATCCCTCCGACACCTTCAGATAGGCATAGTGCCGCGGACCGGTGATGACCCTCTCGCCCGTCAGCTCCTGACGGTAAGAGAGGCCCAGGTGACTGATTATCTCGGCGGGTCTGTTTACACCGAACCAGTTATCTACCTCCGGGAGCGACTCCTTCAGCTCATTGCGGTACCTTTCCACCAGACAACCCATTACGAAGAGCTTCCCTCCTCCCTCACGTTGCATGGTTTTGGCATGACTGATAATTGTATCAATGCTCTCCTCCTTAGCATCGTGGATGAAGCCGCATGTGTTGATGATTACAATATCTGCAGGATCAGGCGAGCCGGCTGTAACCGTATAGCCGCCAGCCTCTAGCTGGCGCATAAGTTTCTGTGAATCAACGGTGTTCTTGGAACATCCCAGGGTGATGATATTGACCCTGTTTTTCTTCTTCATCCTTTGTCGCTGAAGAGTGAGTCAACGAAGGCGTAACGGTTGAAGATCCTCAGGTCCTCCATCTTCTCGCCTACTCCGATATACTTTACCGGGATCCTGAACTGGTCGGATATCCCTATCACCACACCGCCCTTAGCTGTGCCGTCGAGCTTGGTGATAGCCAGCGCATTTACCTCTGTGGCAGCGGTGAACTGCTTCGCCTGTTCAAAAGCATTCTGACCCGTTGACCCGTCAAGCACAAGCAGCACCTCATGGGGAGCTGAGGGTATGACCTTCTCCATGACCCTCCTTATCTTCGAAAGCTCATTCATGAGGCCAATCTTATTATGTAGCCTTCCGGCGGTATCAATGATTACGATGTCTGCACCCGATGAGACGGCCGAGGTGACAGTGTCGAAAGCAACGGATGCCGGATCGGCGCCCATCTGCTGGCTGATCATGGGTACACCGGCGCGCTCTGACCATATTTTCAGCTGGTCAATGGCTGCCGCACGAAAGGTGTCGGCAGCACCAAGCAGCACGCTGCGGCCGGCCATCCTGAAGTTATATGCCAGCTTGGCTATAGTGGTTGTCTTGCCCACGCCGTTGACGCCAACCACCAGTATCACATATGGTTTGACAGGAAGCGGGGCGTCAAAGCCCGACGAGGTGTCATGAGTGCAGGTGTTCTCCTCGAGGAGACCGGCGATCTCCTCACGGAGAATAAGATTCAGCTCTGAGGTGCCTACATACTTGTCGCGCGCAACACGCTTAGACACCCGGTCAATTATCCTGAGAGTAGTGTCGACACCTACATCCGACGATACCAGCACTTCCTCAAGGTTGTCAAGCACCTCTTCGTCTACCTTCGATTTGCCCGCTACAGCCCTGGTCAGCTTCGAGAAGACATTCTCACGCGTCTTTACCAGACCTCTGTCAAGTATCTCCTTCTCCTCTTTCCTGAATAATCCGAATAATGCCATCACTTGATTATTGATCTGTCAAAAGTAAAAAAAGAGACGCAATAATCTGCGTCTCCCGGTAATGCATGATCAGAATGACTGACCTTATTTCTTAACGAAGAAGTCCTTAACGTGGTCGTTATGAACAATTTCCTCCTTGAACTGGTATGCGCCGGACTTATCAGACTTCACCACCTTGATGCATTTGGTGAATGTTCTTCCGGTTCCTGTCTTTAGTGTTGCAACAACTTTCTTTGCCATAACTCAGAATTTATTTGATTTCCCTGTGAAGGGTCATTTTTTTAAGAATCGGGTTGTATTTTTTTCTCTCAAGACGGTCAGGTGTGTTCTTACGGTTCTTTGTGGTGATGTACCTCGAGGTGCCCGGCTGCCCGGATTCCTTGTGCTCTGTGCATTCAAGGATCACCTGCACCCTGTTGCCTTTGCTCTTCTTTGCCATTTTGTGTCCGGTTTAATTGTTGATAATGAATCCTTTTTCTTTTGCTTCCTTAAGAACCGAGGTGAGACCGTTCTTGTTGATATTCCTCATTCCTGCTGCTGAAACCTTAAGGGTGATCCATCTGTTCTCCTCAGGAAGGAAATACCTCTTGGTGAACAGGTTGGCCATGAATTTTCTTTTGGTCCTCCTCTTCGAGTGGGAAACGTTGTTTCCGACTATTGCTTTCTTGCCGGTGACCTGACAAACCTTTGACATTATTATCTCGTTTTAAATGTTCTGAAAAACTCCAAAAATCGGTTCGCAAAATACGTGATTTTTATTCTATTAACCAAATAATTCATTCATTTTTTTCCAACAACACTCTGATGCATATGTTTATCTGCTGATTATCTGTTTTCTAAGCATGTTCAGGGCTGTGGTTACCGACCGTGCGATATTAACGTTCCTGTCGTCGGCAAAGCGGTGTTTCTCAGCTACTACGCCCCTGTCGGAGGCAATTGCAATCCACACCGTTCCCACGGGTTTTTCGGGTGTCCCTCCCGTCGGTCCCGCAATCCCGGTGACTGCCACGGCATAATCTGTACCGGTAAGTTGTCGTATCCCCTGCGCCATCGCCACTGCCGTCTCTTCGCTGACAGCCCCGTACCGACTGATTGTGCCGGGGTCAACATTCAGGATCCCGGTCTTAATGCTGTTGTCATAAGCCACCACTGACCCCCTGTACCAGGCGGAGCTGCCTGGCACCGAGGTAATCATTGAGGCAATCTTCCCACCCGTACAACTCTCTGCGGTTGACAGTGTCATGTTATTGTTTAAAAGCAACTTACCTATGACCTCCTCAAGTGTCACTTCATCCTCACCATAGATCACGTCCGGGATAACTGCATAGAGTTCCTGAACCTGCCCGGCCATCTTCTGCTGTAGAATTTCACCATCAGTGCCGGTCCCCGTTAGTCGCAGTTTGATCACCCCGTATGCAGGAAGGTATGCCAGCCTTATCTCCGGCGGAAGCCCCTGTTCGAATCCCTCAAGCCGCTCAGCAAGCTTAGCCTCGAAGGTGCCGTATGTCATTATGTTCTTGTGGATGATCACCATCCCTCCCGCTATTGCTGCCAGCATCGGCAGAACATGTACCTGCATGATGTGCTTCATCTCGGAGGGGACGCCCGGCATGGAGATGACGAGCTTACCGTTGCTGTTGAAAAGCATGCCGGGCGCCGTGCCTGCGTGGTTGACAAGCACCGTGCATCTGTCGGGCACCAGCGACTGTCGCCGGTTGTTCTCATTCATCTCGAGATTCCGCCTCCGAAGCCGCTCCGTGACCTCCTCCAGGACCCCGGGATCGGTCACCAGCTGCGAACAGAAATACTCCGCCAGAGTCTGCTTCGTGATGTCATCACTGGTCGGACCCAGTCCGCCTGTCATGAGCACAAGCCCGGCACGGCCAAGGGCTTCGTCAAGGGCGCTGATAATCTCCTCCCTCTTGTCTGATATCGAGGTTATCCTGTTGACCCTCATGCCGTAAAGGTTTAGCTGCGAGCCTATCCAGGCAGAGTTGGTGTCAACAGTCTGGCCTATGAGTATCTCGTCACCTATAGTTATGATTTCAGCGTTGTTCATATTTTACCATGCCTCTTTGGTGGAGGAGGCAAAATTATCAATATTTTGTGTCAGGAAAGTGAGTCGGACAAAATGAAAAACGAACAGGAGATTATTATTAAAGTCAGTGAGTTTGTGAAAGAGGCCATGCAACAGCATGACACCGGACACGGATGGTCTCATATTGAGAGGGTTGTGCGACTGGCACTGCATATTCACGGGTGTGAAGGCAAGGGCGACAGGTTTACCGTTGAGCTTGGGGCACTGATGCACGACATAGGCGACCATAAGTTTGCGGCTCATGACGGTCCTGCGGAGATACGAAGGCTACTTTCCGGCCTTGGGGTTGATGCCTCAGTGACTGAGGAGGTTGTGAACATCAATGAGAATATATCCTTCTCAAAGGGAAACAAAAGTATTGTTAAAAGCGATGAACTTCAGATAGTGCAGGATGCCGACAGGCTTGACGCTATGGGGGCCATTGGTATTGCCAGGGCCTTCAATTACGGGGGCTTCAAGGGGCGCGAGATCTATGACCCCCGCGCTGGCTACACTACTGCACCGCCACTCGTACACAACAGCCGCAACTCGGCCTCAACGGTCCATCATTTCTATGACAAGCTGCTTGTGCTCAGGGATATGATGAACACACCCACAGGAAGGAAGTTGGCTGATGAGAGACACGACTTCATGGTCAGGTATCTCGATCAGTTCTTCAGGGAGTGGAACCCTTCCGAGTAATACATATTTATTGTATTTTTACATGTATAATTAAAAATCAAAAGAGATGTTCTACGTACTTCTGATTATTATTGCTGTTGTGGCCCTGCTCGCGGTTAGCCTGTACAACAGGCTTGTCAAACTGAGGAATAACCGCGAGAATGCCTTCGCTGACATTGATGTACAGCTGAAGCAGAGGCTTGACCTGGTACCCCAGCTGGTGGAGGCTGTCAAGGCTTACATGAAGCATGAAAGTACTGTTCTAACAGAGATCACAAAGGCTCGTGCCAGCGCCATCGAGGCCAAAGGCATAGACGAAAAGATCGCTGCTGACGGCAGGATGTCGTCAGCCCTTCAGGGACTGCGCGTTGCCGTTGAGGCCTATCCGGACCTTAAGGCCAGCACCAACTTCCTGCAGTTACAGGAGGAGATCTCCGACATAGAGAATAAGCTGGCTGCTGCCCGCAGGTTCTTCAACTCGGCCACCAGGGAGCTGAACAACGCCGTTGAGACCTTCCCGTCAAATCTCCTTGCAGGCATGTTCGGATTCAAGCGTGAAACGATGTATGACCTGGCTGAGACCAGGGCTCAGGCTGAGGAGACGCCTAAACTGAACTTCTAAGGTGTTATGAAATATGCCGGGCTCAACAAGCAGATCTGGAACAACAACCTGAAATCTGTTGTCCTGCTGATTTTGTTTCCTGTTGTAATACTTGGACTGGTATGGCTTTTTGTCTTTTTTGTCCAGCCCACCCCGGAGTACAGGATTGCAGGCGCAAACAGCATGTTCATAAGGAGTGTGCCCTGGGTTGCCATAGGTGTTCTTGTGTGGTTTACCGTTGCCTGGTTCTCACACTCAGCCATGATTGCCAGGGCAACAGGCTCCGCTCCTCTCAACAGGAAGGAAAACAAGAGGATATACAACCTGGTTGAGAACCTCTGTATAGGAAGCGGTATGCCGATGCCCAAAGTCAACATCATTGAAGACAGTTCCCTTAACGCCTTTGCCAGCGGTATTAAAGCGTCAAATTTCACCGTCTCCCTCTCAAGGGGGATAATTGACAAGCTGGAGGATGACGAGCTGGAGGCTGTCATTGCCCATGAGCTGACGCATATACGGAACCGCGATGTAAGGCTGTTGATCATCTCCATCATCTTCGTCGGGATCTTTGCATTCATTACCGAGTCGCTGGTTCGATCAGTCAGGTTTAGCGGAGGGCGCGGCAAGAAAGACGGAAGAGTGGTGTTGATTGCCCTGCTCCTTGCCGCAGTCGGGTATTTCCTTTCGCTGATCTTCAGGTTCGCCATATCACGGCAGCGTGAGTACATGGCTGACGCCGGCTCGGCCACAATGACAAGGAACCCGCTGGCGCTGGCTTCAGCGCTGGAGAAGATATCCGCTGACCCGCTGATTGAGGCTGTGAAGCGCAATGATGTGGCTCAGATGTTCATTGATAATCCGCAGCCAAGGGTTGAGAGACCCGTGTCGTTCTCCGTCAGCTCCCTCTTCATGACTCATCCGCCGATAGAAAAGCGGATAGCCCTCCTGAGGCAGTTCTGAACTGCCCCCGAAAGGCGTACCAGAAAGTTAGGTATTCGGGTAAATATTTAAAGCAATGAAAAGGATTGTAATTCTGACACTATTCTTACTGTGCACCGCAGGGTTAGTCGCACAGAAATCGCTGGCCTACAAGGTTGGTGTAACGGCTGAACAGAATCTCAGGGCCGTGGCGACTCTTTCTCCCTATACCGGCGCCGTTGGATTCGACGACAGGTATCTGGGTGTGAAGGGCTCCCCAAGGTTGTTTGACACGCTTATCGCATCATCCCTCCTTGTCAGGGGGGAAAAGGAGTACATACGTATGCAGAGTGATCTTGATGTGATCAATAACAGGCTTGTTTTCAAAGGTTTCAATACAGATGAGCTGATGGAGATCAAGTCGGAACATGTGTCTGAACTGATCTATCACAAGGATGGCGGCGACATGATATTCAGGACTACCGGGGAGGCAGGATTTGAAAAGGAGATTGAGGGAAACAAGTTTTACCAGGTGCTGAAAGAGGGCTCTTTCCAGTTTATCATGATACCGGATAAGAAGTTTAAGGAGGCAGACTACCAGCGGCTGTACAGTCCGGATATACGTTACGATGAGTTCAAGCCCGTCAGGAAGTATTTCATCCTTGGCACCGACTCGCTGTATCACAGGGTGCAGCTCACCCGCAAATCGCTGACAAAGCTGTTTCCCGACAAGAAAGAGCTTATCATCAGCAATTTCAATGAAAAGACCGCTGTTGATCCTGAGGCGGCGGTCATCTCACTGCTCAATAAATTTTAAGGATTTAAATCTCACTTCAGACAAGCCTGAGTCGGGTTGTATCAAATCACGCAGGGATTGCCTCGCCTGCGGCTCGGCTTTCCCTGGCGGGGGTGCTGTCAAACAAAAAGCGCCACTGACGTGGCGTTCTTTTTTGATTTCCACACCCCTCCTTCAGGCAAGCCTGAGTCGGGTTGTGCAAATCAATAAACCCCGACGATGTCGGGGCTTTTTGTTTGAGCGGGAAAAGGGATTCGAACCCTCGGCCCTCAGCTTGGGAAGCTGATGCTCTACCCCTGAGCTACTCCCGCTTATTTTATGTCTTGCCGTCCTGCAGTCTAACAGTCTGATTCTTAATTCTTAATTCTTGATTCTTAATTCTTAATTCTACTGCCTGGCCCCCGAGCCTCCCATGGGAGTTGAACCCACGACCTGCTCATTACGAGTGAGCTGCTCTACCACTGAGCTAAGGAGGCATATATACAATAAAAAAAGCAGGGCGCGTAAGAAATAAGTGTGGAATAATTATGTCTCGCTGCA
>JBGSLG010000136.1:0-2594 GCA_041740815.1 Bacteroidales bacterium | reverse complement strand
GAGATCAGCAAGGGTGAGAGCAAGATCAACAAGGCCAGATCAGACATCAACCAGGCAGATAACTCCATACCGAGGAATGAGCAGGAACAGGGGAACGTGAGAGCCAGGATTGATGAGCAGCAGCTTGTGGTTCAGTCGTATATTGACAAGCTGAACACTGTCAAGTTATATTAGGTCCTGTTTATCGGATAGGAATTGATTTATCACAGTTAATACAATATAGATTATGGAAAATCAGGAACAGAAGGTAAACTACCAGCAAAAGATTGAAGCCCAGCTTGATGAATGGAGAGCTGACATTGACAGGCTGAGAGAGAGAGCGAAGGGTGCCACGGCTGAAACAAAGCTGAAGTATCAGGAGAACATTGACAAGCTCGAGCTTAAGCTGGATGAAGGCAAGTCGAAGCTGAAAGACCTCAAGGAGTCCGGAGGTGAGGCATGGGAGTCCGTTAAGGAAGGCGCCGATTCGATATGGGACACAATGAAGGCAACCTTTGCCGAAGTGAAGGAAAAGCTCAGGGATAAGGACGACGAGAATGAAAAAAGCGCTTAAGATAATCCTCGTTCTGGTGGTGATTGTTGGTGCCGGGTTGTTCTGGTGGCGTCATTACTTTGTATTTGGCGAGGGAGTGAAGGCAGGAGACCTGAACTTCCTGGTAAAAAAAGGATACGTTTTCAAGACATGGGAAGGAAGACTAATCCAGACAGGGTTCAAAACCCCTACTCCCGGAGCCATACAGAGCAACGAATTTGAATTCAGTATCACCAATGACAGCCTTGCCATAGTCCTCGAGAGAGCCAGCGGAAAGTTCGTGGAACTGCGCTACAAGGAATACATAAAACCGCTGCCATGGAGAGGCATGAGCGAGTACGTGGTAATAGAGGTACTTCAAATCAGGGAGCCTGAGGGAGAGACACAAACCCTTATTCCCTACCAGGGAATCTGACTATGCAAAAAACGAAAATCTTCACCCTGAAATACAGGGTTGCAGCGCTATTACTGTTCCTGTTCCTTTTGACGGGATGCGCAGAACTCATGAACATACTCCAGTCGGCCTCAGCCGTGAAGCAGCTTACCGAAGGTGATATTATCGGCGGCCTTAAGGAGGCGCTGACTGTAGGTGCCCGTATAGCTGCAGATAAGCTCTCATCCGAGAACGGCTATTACGGAGATCCGGCTGTGAAGATCCCTCTGCCTGACGAGGCAAGGGTCATTGTGGAGAACATAGGCAAGATACCAGGAGGGGAACAGCTCATTGAAAATGTAATCCTGAACATAAACAGGGCTGCAGAAGATGCTGCCAGGGAGGTTGCCCCCATTTTTGTCAGTTCGGTGACACAGATGACAATCACAGACGGTTACAATATCCTGCACGGGACAGACAACGCCGCCACCACATACCTCAGGAGCACTACCTGGAATGAGCTTTACAGCCTTTACAAACCCAGGATAAGCACCTCCACCAACAAAGAGATCATAGCCGGGGTATCGGCACAGGAGTCGTGGACAACCCTGACCCAGAAATGGAATTCAGTTGCAAACAGCATTGCCGGAAGGCTGGCAGGCTTCACTCCGGTGAATACCGACCTTGATGATTTTCTTACAAGGCAGGCCCTTGAGGGGGTGTTCCTGAAGCTTGAAGGTGAAGAACTGAAGATCAGGAAAGATGTCTCGGCAAGGATCACCCCCATTCTGCAGAAGGTGTTCGGGACACTGGACAATAAATAAATCCGGCTGGATTATCCGAAATCAGAGTAATCGCACGCACGCTCAAACCCTATGCTGAAGCTTATTAACCACCCCCTGATAACACACAAGCTGTCTCTCATCCGCAGGAAGGAGACCGGGACGCGTGATTTCAGGCAGAATGTCAATGAGATAGCCGGTCTGATGGCCTATGAGATTACCAGGGATCTGCCCCTGAGGGAGGTTGTAATTGACACTCCCGTCTCTTCATGCACCACTGCTGAGCTCTCAAGGGAGATAATCCTGGTTCCTGTGCTCAGGGCAGGGCTTGGCATGGTTGACGGCATCACCAGTCTCATCACAACGGCAAAGGTAGGCCATATTGGACTGGTACGTGATCATGAGACCCTCGCCCCCACTGAGTACTATGCCAAATTCCCGGCAGATTTATCAGATTCGATTGTCATGGTGCTTGATCCGATGCTCGCAACGGGCGGTAGTGCCAGTGCTGCCATCGATGCAGTAAAAAGAAGAGGTGCTGTCACTATCAGGCTGGTGTGCATTGTAGGGGCGCCAGAGGGTGTTGCCCGGATGGAGAGGGAACACCCTGACGTGGATATATACCTCGCCGCCCTCGACAGTCATCTGAATGACAAGGGTTACATTGTACCCGGACTGGGTGATGCAGGTGACAGGCTCTTTGGAACGGTCTGAGCGATGTTGTTTTTCCTGAAAATTCTCTTTTTTTCAACTTTTGCACGGACCCGTTCTGCCGAACAGAATACCTTGCTATATTCGCAGGTCAAACCTAACAAATAAAAAAAAGCTATGGGACTCAAGGGCCGGCTTATAATCATGAATTTCCTCCAGTTCTTTATGTGGGGGGCATGGATGATGACACTGGGTC